>NZ_CP114286.1:2287250-2614000 GCF_027111275.1 Flavobacterium luteolum
CTAATATCAGAAGCGATAACATTCTCGGTTCCGTATAATTTACGCAGTTTTTGAGTCAGCTCTGTTCCAATCTGACCGCACGCGCCAATGATCAATATTTTAGGGTTCATTTCTTGACGATTTTTAGAGAATACAAATATAACGTTTTCGCAATTACTTGCGCTTTTTTGGACGGTAAATTATAAATTCAATAATTAAAAAGTTTGTTTGTTATATTATTCTCTTTTAAAAGTGTGTCTTTGTGCCTTTTTTGAAAACCGCTGAAAAAGCGCCATTTTATTGCTATACTAATCAAATAAAAATTGTTATAATTGATTCTCTGATAGTAATAAAAAGACAAAAAAATAACCTTGATTTATAGAATCTTTAGCAAAAAACAGAATTCATAATTGTAAATTTACTTCGTAACTTTGCAGCCTAACTGTTTTAATCAATGAAATACCAAATATCTCTTTTTCTGCTTTTGACAACTGTATTATTTTCTTGCCAAAATGAAAATGAAAAACGCCTTGCAGAAAATGCAAAAGAAGCGAAAAAGAAAGAAGCTATTTTTAACAATATAAATAAAGGCTGGACTTTTCTAGACGAACCCATTAATGAGATTTCAGAATCACAATTGAATTCTTGGACGGAATGGCGTGAATTTATAAAAGAAATAGGTGAAAAGCCTAGAAAGACCATTGGTGCGTTTCAGAAAAAATCTGCAGCTATTTCCAAAAAAGCGATGGCTCTTAATAATAATATACCGGCTCAGTTTAATCAGCCTCAGATCAAGAGCCGCATTTCTATTTTGATTACTAAAATTAAAATGCTGGATTTGTTTATTCATTTGAGCAACATTCCAGATGATAAAGTGGTTTTTTTAATTCAGGAAATCAATAAGGAACTGATTTCTTTGGAAAGACAAATGGATAAAATTGTCGAAAAAGCCAAGATTCCTAAAGAACAAGGAGAAGAAGATTTCCTTAGAATGTTAGATACAACACGTGCGATTCCGAGTTCGGCACCGCCATTAGATAAAAATATACCAAGAGTTGAGTAAAAACGCCTTATATACTACATACGATAATCTGCCAAAAGCCGAGCAGATTGCTAAAAGTTTACTGGAAGGAAATCAGGTAAAAATGAACATCAGCGGATTGTTGGGATCTGCTGTTTCTTTTATAATACGTTCTGTTTTCAGGAAAACCGAACTGCCTTTTCTGATTGTTTTAGACAACAAAGAAGAAGCGGCATACTATCTAAACGATTTAGAACAAATGATTGGAGAACAAGATGTATTGTTTTATCCAGCTTCATTTCGCCGTCCGTACCAGATTGATGAAACAGACAACGCCAATGTTCTGCTTCGCGCGGAGGTTTTAAACAGAATTAATTCAAGAAAAAAACCAGCCGTAATTGTTACGTATCCTGAAGCACTTTTTGAAAAAGTAGTAACAAGAAGAGAACTAGATAAAAACACTTTAAAGGTTGCTTTGAACGATAAAATTTCAATTGATTTTATCAACGAAGTTTTGTTCGAATACGAATTCAAAAGAGTAGATTTCATTACAGAACCTGGCGAATTTTCTGTTCGTGGGGGAATTGTCGATGTTTTTTCTTTTTCAAATGATCATCCATATCGAATTGAGTTTTTTGGAAACGAAGTAGACAGCATCAGAACTTTTGATGTTGAAACACAGCTTTCAGTAGAAACACATAAAAAAATTACAATTATTCCGAACGTTGAGAACAAACTTTTTCAGGAAAATCGTGAAAGCTTCTTAGATTATATTGCGGAAAAAACAGTTCTTTTCATTCAAAATACTGAAGGACTTTTTAGTCAGTTAGACAAACAATTTGCAAGAGCAGAAGAAGCTTTTGAGAAACTTTCGGGAGAAATAAAACATGCAACGCCGGAACAATTGTTTTTAAATCAGGCGTCATTTATAAAAAGATCTTTAGATTTTTCGGTTGTAGAATTGGCCTCAAGACCAGTTTATAAAACAACCAAGAAATTTGAATTTCATATTCAGCCTCAGCCATCTTTCAATAAACAATTTGATTTATTACTGAATAATCTAAGCGAAAATCATTTTAACGGATACGTCAATTATCTGTTTTGTTCGAATGATACGCAAGCAAAACGTTTTCATGATATTTTTGAATCTTTGGATGAAGCCAATTCAGAAAATATCAGAAAGCAATATCATACGATTGTATTGCCTTTATACCAAGGTTTTATTGATGAAGAAAACCAAATAACGGCTTATACTGATCATCAGATTTTTGAGCGTTATCATAAATTCAACATTAAAAACGGATATTCGAAAAAGCAGAATATTACTTTAAAAGAATTAACCGCACTTTCTGTTGGCGATTATGTAACGCACATCGATCACGGAATTGGTAAGTTTGGAGGACTACAGAAAATTCAGGTTGAGGGTAAAACACAAGAAGCCATAAAATTGGTTTATGCCGATAATGATATTGTTTATGTGAGCATTCACTCACTTCATAAAATCTCCAAATACAACGGAAAAGACGGAACGCCTCCAAAAATATATAAACTAGGATCAAACGCTTGGAAGGTTTTAAAACAGAAAACCAAAGCGCGTGTCAAACATATTGCGTTCAATTTGATTCAGCTGTATGCAAAACGTCGTTTAGAAAAAGGGTTTCAGTTTGCGCCTGACAGTTATCTTCAGAACGAATTGGAAAGTTCGTTTATTTACGAAGATACGCCAGACCAAATGAAATCGACAGCAGAAGTGAAAGCCGATATGGAAAGCGATCGCCCAATGGATCGTTTGGTTTGTGGTGACGTAGGTTTTGGAAAAACGGAAGTTGCGATTCGTGCGGCTTTTAAAGCGGTTGATAATAGTAAACAAGTCGCTGTTTTAGTTCCGACGACTATTTTGGCGTATCAGCATTTTAGAACTTTTTCTGAACGTTTAAAAGATATGCCTGTTACAATTGGCTACTTAAACCGATTTAGAACGGCAAAACAAAAAACACAAACACTAAAAGATTTAGCAGAAGGAAAACTCGATATTGTGATTGGAACACATCAATTAGTAAATAAAAATGTCGTTTTTAAAGATTTAGGTTTATTGATTGTTGATGAGGAACAAAAGTTTGGAGTAAACGTAAAAGATAAATTGAAAACTATTGCTGCCAATGTCGATACGCTGACTTTGACAGCAACGCCAATTCCGAGAACTTTACAGTTTTCGTTAATGGCGGCTCGAGATTTATCGGTAATTACAACGCCTCCGCCAAACCGTTATCCTATTGAAACGAATGTGGTTGGTTTTAATGAAGAGATTATTCGTGATGCGATTTCATATGAAATTCAAAGAAATGGACAGGTTTTCTTCATCAATAACCGAATCGAAAATATAAAAGAAGTGGCAGGAATGATTCAGCGTTTGGTTCCAAATGCAAGAGTCGGAATTGGTCACGGACAAATGGACGGCGCCAAACTTGAGGAATTGATGTTAGGTTTCATGAACGGAGATTTTGATGTTTTGGTGGCAACCACAATTATAGAAAGTGGTTTGGACGTTCCAAATGCCAATACGATTTTCATCAACAATGCGAACAATTTCGGATTATCAGATTTGCACCAAATGCGTGGGCGTGTTGGTCGAAGTAATAAAAAAGCATTCTGTTATTTCATCTGTCCGCCATATTCATCTATGACCGAAGATGCTAGAAAACGTATTCAGGCGTTGGAACAATTCAGCGAATTAGGAAGCGGTTTCAACATTGCGATGAAAGATTTGGAGATTCGTGGAGCAGGAGATTTATTGGGTGGAGAACAAAGCGGTTTCATTAATGAAATTGGTTTTGATACCTACCAAAAAATCATGAACGAAGCGATTGAAGAATTGAAGGAAAACGAATTCAAAGATTTATATCCTGAGGAAAATGATATTGACACGAAAGAATACGTAAAAGACATTCAAATCGATGCTGATTTTGAGCTTTTATTTCCTGACGAATACATCAATAACGTTTCAGAACGTTTGGTTTTATATAACGAATTAGGTGCCATAAAAGACGAAGCTGGATTACAAGAATTTGAGAAAAAATTAATTGACCGTTTCGGACCATTGCCAAAACCTGCTGTTGCTTTATTAAACAGCATCAGAATAAAATGGATTGCGACAAAAGTTGGAATCGAGAAATTGGTTCTGAAGCAAGGAAAAATGATTGGTTATTTTGTATCCGATCAGCAATCAGATTATTACCAATCGGTGAAGTTTAGAAATGTCTTGAATTTCGTTCAAAAGCATAGTAATCTTTGTAAAATGAAAGAAAAACAAACCGTAAACGGATTACGTTTGTTATTGACTTTTGAGAACGTGAAGTCGATAAAACGTGCGCTGGAGTTGATGGAATTGTTTGAGGAGTAAAATAAAGTTTGCCACGAATTGCACGAATTCACACGAATTTTTTTGCCACAGATTAAAAAGATTATGAAGATTAAAAAAATCATTTAAATCCTTTTAATCTGTGGCAATAATTTTTTAAAATAATTCGTGCAAATTCGTGAAATTGGTGGCAAATAAAAAATTAAGCTTTCTTTATCTTTTATTTAAGAAAAATCTTAGAATTAAAAAGTTTTCTTTGAGTCAAATTTTCAAAGACAACTTTATATGCAGAACCAATTTATTCTTCTTTTTCTATTCTTAGGATTAACTACAATCTTTGCTCAGGGAAAAAATAAAAACATTTTAAAAGATTCTCTAAAATCGGAAACCATTGACCCGCTTCGTCCTGCAAAAGCTGCATTTTATTCGGCTGTTTTGCCTGGTTTAGGTCAGATCTACAATAAAAAATATTGGAAACTTCCTTTAGTTTATGGCGCAATCGGTACAAGTGCATATTTATACATTGATAATCAGAAAAACTACAATTTGTACAGAGATGAATATAAAAGCAGATTGGAAGGAAAAAAAAGTGATTCGGAATTTTTGGCTGGCTTAAGCGAAAGCCAATTAATTACGGCTCAAAAAGGCTATCAGAGAAATAGAGATTTATCTGCTTTATTTATGGTGGGTTTTTATATTTTAAATATAATCGATGCCAATGTTGATGCTGCTTTGTCTCAATTTAATGTAGATGAAAGATTAGCGTTTAAACCTGCAATCATAAAAAATGATATCAATTTAAAGAATGATTTTGGAGTTGCTCTGAATTATTCGTTTTAAAAAAAGATTCGCCACGAATTTTTACGAATTCTTTTTTACCACAGATTTAAATGATTTTGAAGATTAAAAAATCATTTAAATCCTTTTAATCTGTGGCAAAATAAAATAAAAAAAGGCGTATGAAATTTTCATACGCCTTTAATTTTTCATCTAAAATCAGCTTATTTAACAATCAGTTTTTTGGTCACATTAAAATCTTTAGAAATAATATTTACAATATAAACTCCAGAAGATAAATGATGATTTACTTGCCCTGAAGAAGAAAGTCTTTCAGTAAGAAGAGTTCTTCCGTTCAAATCAGAAACGAAAATTTCTGCAACATCTCCACTTGCTAATTCTGGCATTAGAATATTAAATACATTGTTTGTCGCTGGATTTGGGTAAATACCGATTACTGGTTCAGTTGTAGAAACTTCTTCAACTTTTAAAGCCATTTTTGATGTTCCAACTGTTGTTGGCTCCAATTGCCATTGCGCACTGTACCAGCCGTCTTGCGAATTTCCGTATTGTGCAGCACCGGTTTGGTTTTCGATATGAATAATATTTCCTGTCTGCCATCTATTTCTTAAACGAACCCAAGTTCCGTCAATATAATCACTTGACCATTGCGCGCTCCAGAAAGTAGTATCGGTTATATTGCACTGTACATTTCCTGTCTGGCCTTCGATATTCATCAATTCTCCTGTTGCAACATTTTTAAGAACAAAATAAGTGGCATCAATTGCGATTTTTTGCCATTTGTAATTGTTGCCAGAAACAGATGTTCCGTAACCTGTATTTGTTCCTGCATCAGATAAATAAGCGCCAGTCCATCTGTTTTTGATTGTATAATAATTTCCTCCGCCAGATGCAGTTGTAACCGATACCAGACATGTACTAGTTTTGTTTCCGTCAACAGTTGTAACAGTAATTGTTGCTGTTCCATTCGCTACAGCGGTGATTAAACCAGAAGCATTTACAGTGGCTACAGCTGTATTGTTTGAACTATAAGTTACCGATTTATTAGTTGCATTTGCAGGAAGAATTGTTGGGGTTAATTGCTGTGTTCCACCAACGTTTAATGAAGCTGTCGTGGGACTTAAACTAACACTAGTAACAGCAACACCAGTTCCTGGATTAGAATCGTACCAAGCGCTGTTCATGTACCATCCGTTTTTATCTCTGCTTAAATCGGCTGTTTGGTTTGTTCCATCATTGAAAATTAAATTGGTTGAAGTTACATTGGTAAAAGTATAGCTGTACCAGCCATTTCCATCATCAGTCATGTTTACTCCTGGCCAGTTTACAGTTGCCAATACTCCTGTTGGTAAAGCATTCCAATAGTAGATTTTAATTCCAGTTCCCCAATTTGATGGTTTGTAGAAATAAACAGTAAAATTGGTATTCGGATTAACCGTAATTGTAGCCGAAGCTGTTTTGTTTCCGTCTTGTGTCGTTGCTGTAATCGTTGCAGTTCCTGCAGAAACTGCTGTTACAAGTCCGCTTGAATTTACCGTTGCAATTGCGGTATTGCTTGAAGTCCAAGTTACATTTTTGTTCGTTGCGTTTGCAGGCGAGATTGTCGCTGTAAGCTGTTGTGTATTTCCTGCATACAAACTTGCTGAGGTAGGAGATACTGCTACAGAAGAAACTGGAATTGCAGCAACAGTTATAGCCGAAGTTGCTGTTTTATTTCCGTCAACTGTTTTTACTGTTATTGTTGTGGTTCCTGCAGCAACAGCCGTAACTAAACCAGAAGCATTTACAGTTGCAACAGCTGTATTGCTTGAGGTCCAAGTTACATTTTGATTGGTTGCATTTGCTGGAGCAATTGTCGCATTTAATTGCTGTGTTGATCCTAAACCAACAGTTACCGTAGTTGGACTAACAGAAACTCCTGTAACCGCTACAACAGGTGCATTTGTATTGGTTAAAACTAAATATTCGTATGCAGCAAAATTACGTGTAGAACCCGCAGTTAAAGTTACCGAAGCATTATTGTTATAAGGATTAACATAAGTTCCTGCCAAAGCTGCTGGAATAACATACGATTTAGCTGCATTTCTCAAATTCGACATTACAATGACTTTTTCTGAGCCTAATGTTTTTGTAAAAATGCTAATGTCATCGTTGGCATAAGTTGTTAAATCACCTCGTCTGATTGCTGCACTGGTAGTTCTAAAGTTTAAGATTTTGGCAAAATCTGCAGCAGCCGTTGGATTTTGTGACCAGTTGAATTTAAAGTTTGTCCAAGGCCAATCGGTTTTTGGTTCGTAATCTATTTCCTGTCCGCTCATTAAAAAAGGAACCCCTCTCATATAAGCCGAAACCAAGAAATTGGCAACAATTCCGTTGTGATTTTTAAATACAACAAATGGTCTTCTCACACCATCATCATTGGTATAAGTATCATGGTTACCTGTATATCTAACGATTTGCTGATTTCCAGTCGCTTTAGCATATTCATAAGTTGTCTGATCTTGGATTCTTTGAGAAACAGGACCTCCATTAGCAATATCATATAAACCGCTATGAAACCATCTGTCTCCATAATTCATATCGAAACCAACTTGAAAGTTTTCTTGCCTGTCTCCTTCAGCTAGCATCAATAAATTATGAGAAGTTATGCTTCGAAGATTTGAATTCACTTCTGACCAGAAATCTAAAGGCGGATTATTGGCATAATCGCAACGGTAACCATCAATATTGGCAGCAAAAATCCAGTAACGCATGGCATCTTTTATGGCTGCTCGTGTAGCAGAACTATTAAGATCAAGCGCCGCAATATCGGAGAAGTTTCCTAATTGCTGAATTGTTGTGCCGGTTCTCTTGTAATATTCAGGATGTGAAGCAATCCAGACATTGTCCCAAGAAGTTCCATTGATGGCAATATCTAGAATTACAGCCATTCCGCGGCTGTGAGCGCCATCAACCAAAGTTCTTAAATCGGCTAAAGATCCATATTCAGAACCCACGGCTTTAAAATCTTTGATACAATAGGGTGAAGCCGAACTGCGAGAATCGGTACCATGTGGGAAAATAGGCATTAGATAAATAACATTGGTGCCCAGTGCTTTTATATTGTCTAATCTAGCAGTTACTCCGGCTAAATCTCCGTTGGCACTAAAAGGGCGTATATGCACTTGATACATATTAACATCTCTCGTGTCTGGCACACCGGCAAAAGGTGTTCCGTATTGCGGAGGATCTTGCGCATAAACTGAACTTGCAAATAATAATAGAAAGCAAACTAATGCTTTGGTAATATGAAATAATCTAGGGGTAATTTTGATTTTCATAATAGTAGTTTTTTGCATGCTTGTCGGCATTTCTAACTAAAATTCATTTTCACTCGCATTGTTTTTAAATTCGACAAACATTTTGTGGTTAATAGTTTTCAAATAGTAAGTTTTTTTTGCTCAAAAAATGAGCATAGTTTTTCTGCCACGAATTCACGAATTAATTATTTATTGGAAAATCTTAATTTGAAAAATTCGTGAATTCGTGACTGAAAAACAGTAATCTATAATTTTTTCAATCCTTTTAAATCTGCAGCAGTTCCTTCTTTGATGCTGATGGCAACACCTCCGCCTGGAGCTAAATACTGTTTTAATTTTGTTTTTGAGTTTACGATAAATTTAGTAACCGTATATTTTTGTGGATTCTGATTCCAATTGGCCTCTTTAGCATCGGCATAAATAGTGGCAACGAAATTTTTCCCTGCAGGTAAATAATCAAATGAAATGTTTGCTGTTCTTGCATTTTCATCTGTAATTCCGCCAATAAACCACTCGTTTTTGCCTTTTGCTTTTCTTGCAATTGTAATATAATCTCCCGGTTCAGCTTCCAAAATATAACTGTTATCCCAATCAACAGCTACATCTTTAATGAACTGAAATGCATCTGGAAAACGCTCATAATTTCCAGGAATATCAGCAGCCATTTGCAGTGGACTGTACATAGTTACATAATAAGCCAATTGTTTTACCAAAGTCGTGTTTACTCGTTGTGAACTTCCGGTTCCGTAATACGAAAGATCGGTTTGGAAAATTCCAGGCGTATAATCCATTGGTCCACCCATTAATCTTGTAAAAGGTAAAATTGTAGTATGATCTGGAGCTAATCCTCCCATAGATTCGAACTCGGTACCGCGCGCTGATTCCTGAGCAATCCAGTTTGGATAAGTTCTGTTTAATCCTGTAGGACGAACGGCTTCGTGGCTGTCAATCATAATTTTGTAATCGGCAGCACGTTTCGCGACATTAATGTAATGATTCACCATCCATTGTCCGTCGTGATGTTCTCCACGAGGAATGATTTTTCCAACATATCCTGTTTTTACAGCATCATAACCATTATCATTCATAAACTGAAAAGCACGATCCAAACGGCGTTCGTAATTGGTTGCCGATCCTGAAGTTTCGTGATGCATGATAATTTTTACGCCTTTTGAAGCGGCATATTCATGAACCGCTTTTACATCAAAATCAGGATAAGCGGTTACGTAATCAAAAACTTCTTCTTTCCAGTTATTAATCCAGTCTTCCCAACCAATATTCCATCCTTCGATAAGAATTGCATCGAAACCATTTTTAGCAGCAAAATCAATGTATTCTTTTGCACGTTCTGTTGTGGCTCCATGTTTTCCGTTTGGCGTAAGTTTGGTAAAATCATCGGTTAATTTTACATTGGTTTCTTTTCCAAAAGCCCACGTACTTCTTCCTGCAACAAAATATTCCCACCAAATTCCGATGAACTTTACAGGTTTAATCCATGAAACGTCTTTGTAACTTGTTGGTTCATTTAAATTCAGAATTAATTTTGAAGCTAAAATATCTGTTGCTTTATCACTTACAACAATAGTTCTCCAAGGCGATTGTGCATCGGTTTGCATGTAGCCTTTTGCTCCAACAGCATCGGGCGCCAAATGACTGATCATTTTATTGTTTACAGGATCAACTTCAAGATACATTGCCGGATAATTGATTAATCCTGCTTCGTGAATGTTGATGTATAAACCATCATCAGATTTCATCATTGACGGCGTTTGTACTGATAATGCTGCGATTGGCCACTGCGAATTGATTTCGATAGTAGCTTTTTTCATCAGCGAAGGAATCTCTGAAATTTTTGAAGTTGTATACGCATATTCGTTAGTATCATAATCCCCTGGAATCCAGAAAATTTTATGATTTCCAGCTAAGTTAAATTGCGAACGTTCTTCTTTAATTACAAAATAGCTCAGGTCATTTTGTTTTGGGAATTCGTATCTAAATCCTAATCCATCATTGAATAAACGGAAACGAATTCTAATAAACCTGTTATTGTTTTTCGCTTGCGCTAAAGTGACAACCAATTCGTTATAATGATTTCGAATTGTTTTTTCTTCACCTAAAACCGGATTCCAACTTTTATCAACAGAAGATTGTGCTGTATTTGTAACGGTAAAACCATCCAAAAACGAAGGCATATTTTGAAGTTCTAAACCTAAAGAACTAGGTTTAATAACCGGTTTTTGTTTGTATGATAATTGATAAGACGGAATTCCGCCTTCTTTCAATTCAAATTTTAAGGAAAGATTTTTGTCTGGCGAAGTTATTTCTTGTGCTTTAACCGCTAAAGAGCAAAGGCAGAGGAAAAATAAAAGCGCAGTTTTCCTGTCCAAACGAATTTGGAACAGTATTTTTCGGGATTGAAAATTCATGTTTTTTTAGTTTTTACAAATCTATTTGTATCAGAAGCGTTATTGTTTTTTAAGGATTAAATATTGATAAGCTTCTAAATTGATTTCTGTGCCAATTGCTATTTGATTTCCAGTCAATGCATCTGTCCAATTGGTGTTAGCCAAAGCAGTTGGAGCAGTATATTTTACATTTTTATTTTTGATATTAGCAACAATTAAAACTTTATCGGTTGCAGTTTCCATGGTAAAAGCACTCACATCATTACTGCTGTAACCAGTCAGTTTTCCTTTTCGAAGCGCTTCACTAGAATTTCTAAAGGCAATTATTTTTTGATATTCCAAAAGCATATCATTATCAGCAGTCGACCAATCGATTGGCACATTGTCAAAATAATCAATGCGTTTGTTATACCCAATTTCTTGACCGTTATAAATCATAGGAACAGATTTCATGCTTGATGCGATTACAAAAGCGGCTAAAGAACCTTTTTTGCCTCCAAAAAGTTCAAGCGGAGTTCCGTCAGAAAGGTTAACATCGTGGTTTGTGGTATAGCGCACAATGCGTTTCGAAGCATCAAGTTGCCCATATTCTTTAGAACTTTCTGTTTGAAGATAACTTGCAGGCTGCGCTTCAGAAAATACTTTTTCGAGAGCACCGAAATAAGCAAAACCAAAAGTATAATCGAATCCTGCATCAAAATGATTGGCTCTAGTGCCTTCTGCCATCAAAATCATCCTCTGATTCTTTATTTTACGGATTGCAGTAATCGCTTCTGACCAGAAATTCATCGGAACAAAATCGGCAGCATCACATCTGAAACCATCAATATTGGCATTATAAACCCAATAAGACATGGCATCGATCATTGCTTTTTTCATTTCGACATTGGTATAATTTAACTGCGCTACATCTTGCCAGTTTGTTCCTGGCGGAATGATAATGTTGCCGCTAGCGTCTTTTTGATACCAGTCTGGATGTGCTGTTATCCATTGGTTGTCCCAAGAAGTATGATTGGCAACCCAGTCTAAAATCACCGCCATATTTTTGCTGTGTGCTTCTGTTACTAAAGCTCGAAGATCTTCTAATGTTCCGTAATCGGTATTAACGGTTTTGTAGTCTTTAATAGAATACGGTGAACCTAATTTTCCAGCCATTTTTACTTTTCCAACAGGATAAATCGGCATTAGATAAATGACATTTGCACCTAGTTTCTGAATATCTCCAAGTCGTTTCTGAACACCTTTTAAATTTCCTTCGGGACTGAAAGAGCGCACATTTACCTGATAAATTACGGCATCTTCATTGGCTGCAACTTTATCAAATGGTGATCCATACTGCTGATATTCGTTTCCAGGCTGTGGATTTGGCTCGGGTTTCGGATTTTCTTCAGAAGAACTGCACGATACAAAAGCTATTGAAAGCAGTAAAGCAAGAAAAATGTTGGAGTTAGACTTCATAATTTTAAAAATTAAATTGGATAGTTTTTGAGCAGGAGTTTTATTTTTAGATAACCTGCCTTTTGCTCAGAAAGGCAGGTATCACTCAAAACTAATCTAACAAGTATGAATGTGCTAGATTATTTTTTAACTATACTGCAAGTTGCTGTTGCAGGATAGCCATTTGTATTTGGATCTGTTTCTTCAATAGTGAACGTAACTTCATAAGTTCCCGTTTCAGTAATGGTATAAGAACCTTGATCGTCACGATTGATGGTATTTGTTGTAGCATCTTTTGGTCCGTAATTAACGTCCCACTTGTTGTTCAATCTGAATTTCAATGCTCCAGGAACTAAATCTGCTGTTACTTTCCACGTTTTAGTCTGATGATTGTAACTCATAGGAGTACTATTGTCCCATCCTCCGGTTTGAGCTGTTCCAACAATTCCCCATGCATAAGGAGTTGCAGACCATTTTAGCGTGTTCAAATTTACTTTAATTTGGTATGAACCTGCACTTGGAAGAAATAAATTATCATCATCCATTCTAACTAGATCTTCATTAGTAGCACCTGCACCATAAAATTCGGCCCATGTTCTGGCAGTATTTAATTTGAATGCTAATGCAGTACCTTCAGCAGTCATGTATCCTTGGTAGATTCCTTTTTCTATTGCTGTTAAAGCAGAAGCAGTTTCAACTGCCCAACCTTGATAATCTCCAGGCATAAAAATTTCACCAAAAACAACTGCTTTTTCGTAAGGAGTAACCGTTAACTCAATTGGATCTGAATAAATATTTCTGTCCATGGTAGCAACAACTCTTACGGCTAATTTTCCGTCTGTGTTTGGTTGTAATCCTAAATCAGTTGCAATTTTATTCAAATCACGAACAGTAAAAGATTTACTCAAAACATCGTTTCCTGCTTCAAATGTTTTCGCATTTAACCAAGCTTTAGCACCGGTAGTATTTGCCGGAAGATCAAATTGAACCGTATATAAAACGGGAGCTTCAATCGGGAAAACAACAGCTGACCAAGAAAAAGTTGTTGCAGTATCGTCGGCGGTATCTTCTGTAAGCACAATTTTACTTGCAGAGGATGTAATTGCGGCAGGAAAAGTAACCGATTTTAAAACGGTTAATTCAGCATCAGATTCACAAGAAGCAGTCACGATTGCAAATGCAAGTAATGCTACTAATTTATTTATATATTTTTTCATATTATTTAGCTGTTTTAGTAACCTGGATTTTGTTTAAGTCCTGGATTTGCATTTAAAGCTGAAGTAGGGATAGGGAATATTTTTCTATATTCTTCTGAAGTGCCTTTGAATTCATTTGGCAACAAAAATTTGTCAAAACGAATCATATCTTCTCTACGATGTCCTTCCCAATTTAATTCACGTCCTCTTTCATCAAAAATATCATCAAGAGTTGGGTTTGAAGCTAAAGCAGCAAGACCAGCACGAGTTCTAATAGCATCCACTAAAGGTTTCGCTGCTCCTGCATTTCCTAAACGAACATTGCATTCGGCTGTCATTAACATAACATCAGCATATCTGTAAATTGGGAAATCATTTGAAGCTCCGCCACCATTCATTGAACCTGCAGGATAAAATTTAACATTTCTAACACCTTCCTGAGCACCTGCTCCCGGATTATCTAATGAAGTGATGTCTAATGTATAATTTACGTTACCTGGCTGTGGTCCTAATAAGAATTGTTTTTTACGAATATCTTTATCGTCATACTTTAGGTAAAAATCTTTTGGAATAACAGATCCGTTCCAGCCACTATAACCAAATAAAGCATTAGCATGTGGCCCAATCAAACTACGTACTGTAAAAATATTACGACCTACAACATCAACGGTAGTATAAATAGATAAAATAGTTTCATCTTGTGGACTTACATCTCCAAACAGTTCATAGTATTTATTTCCTAATGGACTCGAAGCATCTGAAAGAGCAGGATGTAATGAAAACCCTCCGCCATTTACAACATTACAAGCGGCCAAACATTCTTCCCATTTTGGAGTTCCGGTTAAAACACCTGCATTCAAGTATGCCTTAGCAAGCAAAGTATATCCAGCCCATTTGTTGAATCTGCCGTAAAATTCTCCACCCTTAGTACCTGGCAGTAGATCAACATTTGCTTTTAATTCAGAAACTACAAAATCAAATACTTCTTTACGACTTGCTTGCGGTATTTTATCAACTGTGATATTGTTGTCTGTATAAAATGGTACATTTCCAAAATCGTCAATTAATAAATAATAGAAAAAAGCTCTTAAAACTTTTGCTTCAGCAATTTTTGATGCATCCGCTTTAGAGTCTTCTAATAGTTGTATTGCAAGGTTTGCATTGAAAACTGATACATATAACCAGTTCCATGTATTTTTAACTACATCGTCTGTTGGCAACCATTGGTGTTTAAACAAGATTGCAAATTGAGTTGACCAGTCACCTGTATTTCTATGAGGAATAACCTGATCGTCTACACACATGGAGTTTAAGTCGTACCAGCCCAGATCTGCGCCAGCATAACCAACACCATTCCAATTACCAGGAATTTGGGCATATACACCAGCTAGAGCGATATCTGCTCCTTGAGGAGATCCATAAAAATCTGATGCAGGATATTTGTCATATACATTTTCTTCAAGATCGGTGCAAGCTGTAAGAGCAAAGAAACAAATGCTTCCTGCTATAAATATATTTTTTAATTTCATTTCTTTTACTATTTAAATTTAACATTTACACCAAACGAAATGCTTCTGGTACGAGGATAAATTCCTCTATCGCCTCCAAAATAATCATTTACGTCACCACTACCACTTAAGTTAATTTCAGGATCAATACCTGAATATTTTGTGATAAGGAATAGGTTATTTCCAGTAAGAGAAAGTCTAATTGACTCTATAAATCGATCTTTAAAGCTAAAATTGTATCCTGCAGTAACGTTTTCTAAACGAACAAAAGAACCGTCTTCTAGCCATAAATTTGAAGAATATTGAGAGGTAAAAATACCTAAGCCAACAGCACTTTCTAAAACATTGCTTTTTCCAATGTTTTCCATATAGCTTGAACGTTGATTTACGGTGTTATAGATTTTATTTCCTCCAGATCCTCTTAATAAGAAAGAAGCGTCAAACTTTTTATATCTCAAAGTTGGATTGAAAGCAAAAGTATAAGTTGGTAGAGCAGAACCTTGCATTACGCGATCCGCACTCGTATTGCTTTGATCGAAATTTCCATCACCATTTTGATCTACCACTGTTTCAGAGTTGACTGCGTTTTTTCCGTCGTGTTGCAAAATGTTAAATGTACCAATTGGTTGTCCTTCTATTAAGTAAGAATTTGGCGCACCCCAGTCTATATAGTTCGTTTTCAATGGTACACCATTAATCTCTCCGTTTAATTTAAGAACCTCATTACGCATAAAAGATACATTTCCTGCCAAAGTTAAAGTTGTATTTTCATTGCTAATTACATCATATGCTAAAGCAAACTCCACACCTTCATTTCTTAAACTACCAATATTTGCTTGAATTTTGTCATATTGGTAAGGTGGTAGAGAAACGGTATAATTGAATAATAAATTGTCTGTTGTTGCTGTATATAAGTCAACCGTACCTCTCAATCTATTATTAATTAAGCCAAAATCAAGACCAATATTAGTTTGTTTTTTAGTTTCCCATTTCAAATCAGGATTAGCATTTTGAGTAATTTTATAATTTGAAATTTGAGAACCTCCAAAATAAGTAGTTCCTGCAGGACCTACTAAAGAAATTGATCCTTGAGGCTGTAAACCTTGCTGATTACCAGTAACGCCATAACCTACACGTAATTTCAAATCATTAACTACAGATTGATTGGCCATAAACGATTCTTTTGCAATTTGCCAAGCGACTGAAGCAGATGGGAAATTACCCCATTTATTATTTTCTCCAAATACAGAAGAACCATCACGTCTGATACTTGCTGTAACCAGATAACGGTCTAATAAAGAGTAATTTACTCTTCCTAAAAAAGAAACTAGAGTTCTGTCATTTTTAGAGGATTTAATATCTCCAGGTAGAGCTTTACTAATATCACCTAGTTGAAGGTTATTGTAAGTGGCTAAATCATTAACAAAACCTCTTACTTGAGAATAATTTTCTTGCTTGCTTTGGTATTGCCATTCGTAAAGACCTAAGGCATTGATTGAGTGAACTCCAAATGTTTTTTTGTAATTCAAACTAATGTCCATTAACTTTTCCTCTTGGCGAGTATTATTAATGTTTCCAAAACCTTTTTGATTAATAGCATTTGCATCTGTAGATTTTGCTGGATTATAGAAACCAATTGAATTATTTGCTTTTCTCCAGCTTCCAAACCAACCAGCCTGTAAACCATCAACGATATCTAAATCTGCTTTAAGGCTTCCGAATAAATTATCATATTTTCCCTCATTAGTAATTTCTTGTTGAGCCGCATAAGGATTCAAATACTGAAATAGGTTAGGATCTGTATAATAAGTTGTCCCATCTGATTCAAACACAGGATCAGTAGGACGCATTTGATAGGCCTGAGAAATTAAGTTTGAAACTTGATTAACTCTACCGATACTTTGTACACTGCTTTGAGTATTGCTAATTCCGTTAGTTAAAGTATAATTCAAAGTCAATTTATCATCCAATGCTTTTTGTGTTGCTTGTAATCTTGCAATATATTTTTTATTACTAGAGTTAATTACAACACCATCTTGCAAAATAGCACCCACAGAACCGTGGTAGCTGAATTTATCTGCGCCTCCACCAAACGAAAGTGTATGAGTTTGTGTAAACCCAGTTTGTGTTAAAATTCCGTACCAATCTGTATTTGCACCGTGATTTGCAGAAGCAGGAACACCAACACTTTGCGCTGCAGTCCACCACTGGTCAGCATTTAGAAAATCCAATTTTTTTGGAATAAAATCGATAGAAGAAGAACCTACATATTCAAAAGTTGTTTTTCCAGATTTGTTGGTTTTAGTAGTTACAATGATAACTCCAGGCGCACCCCTAGAGCCGTAAATAGCTGTAGCCGAAGCATCTTTAAGAATATCGATAGACGCAATTTCTGTTGGAGGAATAGAATTTAATAAATCTAAGTTTCCCTGAATTCCATCTACTACAACCAAAGGGTCGCTTCCGCCAATTAAAGAACTTACTCCACGAATACGTACACTTGGTCCAGAACCTGGTTCACTACCAATCTGGTTAATATTTACACCAGCCGCTTTTCCAGAAATTAATTGCAGCGGATTTACTATTGGACCTTGATTCATGTCTTTTGCAGCAATAGAAGACACCGCACCCGTTACATCTTTTTTAGAAACAGAACCATAACCCACCAAAACAACTTCCTGTAAGTTCGTAGCGTCTGGTTCCAATTGAATATTTAAAATACCATTTCCAACAGGAACTTTTTTGGTTTTATAACCTACAAAACTCACCAAGATTACAGAAGAACTGCTTTCGACAGTAAGTTTAAATTTACCATCAAAATCAGTTACAACACTGTTTTTTGTTCCTTCTTCGATAATAGAAGCACCAGGAAGCGGAGCACCATTTTCGTCGGTAACAATTCCAGAAATTGTTTCTTTTTCGTCGCCAATATTTTGTGTTTTTAAATCAGGTTTTTTTAGGATAATTTGTGTGTCGCGAATTTTAAATTCGGTCGGAGTTCCTTTAAAAATTCTGTCTAAAACTACATATATCGATTGTTCCTTTACAGAAATGGAAACCGTTCGATCTAAGTCGACATCATTCATTTTATAGATAAATCTGAAATCTGTTTTTTGTTCAATGGTCTCAATAACCTTTTCGATTGTTGAATTGTTTAATTCAAGGGTAACTTTTGTTTTTTGAGCATAAGTACTTGCTTTGATATTAAACATGGCGACCAAAATAAGTAGTGTAGTTAATTTCAATTTTAGGTCATTTTGGAACAATGAGTATAGAAACCCATTATTCTTAGATTTTTTTTTCATAATTTTGTTAATTGATTGTAGTTAATTCGTTATATTCAATCACTTAGTTAATCGGAAATTGTTCGCAGCTCTTTCCGATTTTTTTATTCCCGTAATGTTATCTCATCATATATTGTATTGGTTTTAGTGGTTATTTAATTAGTATTTGATTGTTTTTTATAGTGTAATTAATGCCATGAATATCGTTAAAATAGCTCATCACATTCTCTATTGATTCTTCCTTAAAGCTGGCATTGAATTTCTCGTTAGCCAGTTTTTCATTTTTATTAATAATGGTTACGTTGTAGCGTCTTTCCAGTTTGGTAATGATGTTTTTGAAAGTCATGTTTCTAAAAGTCAGTCCGCCATCAATCCAAGAAGTATAGATTTCTGTAATAACAGGCTTTGTAAATATCGAAGCATTTTCTTTGTTGAAACTTCCTTTATAACCCGGTTTTAAAATGGTGTTTTTAGAAGCGTCAAATTCTTCGTTTGAACGATACATTCCAACAGAACCTTCAACTAAAACTACATCAGTAACTGCATCTTCAGGGTAATTAGAAACATTAAAATGTGTTCCTAAAACACGTACATTCAGTGCATCGGCATTTACAATAAAAGGATGTTTTTTATCTTTTGCTACGTCAAAAAAAGCTTCTCCGTCTAGATAAACCTGACGATTTTCTCCAGCAATAAATTTTACAGGATATTTTAAGGTTGTTCCAGAGTTTAAATGAACCATCGTTCCATCAGACAATTGCAGGCGGAATTTTTTTCCAAATGGAATTTTAAGGGTGTTATATGCTAATTTATCAGAATCAGCTTGATTTTCGTAAACCAATTTATCTCCATCTTGATTTCCAATAATATTCCCTTTTTTGTCATGAACCTGAACTTTACCATTTTCAGAAATAATCTGAACACTTCCATCTTCCATTTGCAAGACAATGTCAGAACTTTTAAAATCGAATGGAACTTCTGTACTTTTAGTAAAGAAACCTTGTTTGTAAGCAAAACCAACTCCCAAAAGAACCAACACAGAAGCTGCAATAGAAATGTATTTTCTATAATTAGATTTTCTTGGCTGTAATTCTATTACTGTTTCTTGTTCTTTTGCTGTAGCTAAGATAGTAGCGAAAATAGAATCAGCTTTTTGCTCATCCATTTTTGGCATTTCATCCAACAGATTTTTCACTTCTTCTACCGTTGGGAAATAATCAGTAAGATCATTATTGCGGCAATAGGCAATAACCTGTTCTGTTTCTTCAGCAGTACATTGATTTAAAATAAACTTCTCCAAAAGCGTTTTTATTTCAGAATTTGAATTCATTAAGAATGTTTTTAGGTTCTGTGTTTCTATAATACAGTTGAGATACAATTGAGTACTACTCAAACGTTATAAATTTTTAAATTTTAACATTTTGAATTGTTTAATGTGTTGATTTTTAGCGAAATAATAAAATTTATTTTTTGAAGAAATAATGATTAAATGCATTTTGTCATCCTTTGCTGTCTTGTTTTTTTCAATTGCTTCCAATTTTAACTGGAGGTTATAAAATTCAGTCTCAAATTAGGCTTTAGCCAAAATTATTTAGAAGCAATAGATTTTTTAGCCACAGATTAATAGATTAAAAAGATTCCAATCTGTTGGTTTAAAAAAAAAAATAATCTGTGAAAATCCTTTAAATCTGTGGCTAGAGAAAAATCAAAAAAAAATCACTCCGAAGAGTGATTTTAAGGGTAATATTTGTGGTTTTGGTTAGATAATTTCATCGTGAAGTTGAAAAAAACCGCGCATCGATTCGAGCGCTTTACTCATTTGGTTCCGGACAGTGTTTATCGAGATTCCGAGTTCCTCGCTTATTTCTTCGTAGCTCATTCCTTTTTTCCGCGACATTTTAAAAATCTGCCGTCGTTTTGGCGGGAGCTGTTTTATAGCTTGTTTTCGAAGTTTTTTGCAATCGGCTTCCCGAACAGCATAATCTCCGTATTCATGTGATTTCTGACTTTCGTAGAAAACGGCTTCTTTTAATAAAATTTCATTCGCAGCCTTATTCAAAACATTAAAAGCCTGATTTCTTGCAATAGTAAAAATGTAGGCTTTAAAAGATTGATCTACATCCAGACTTTCGCGATTGAGCCAGACTTTCATAAAAACATCCTGAACATTTTCCTCAGCAGCTTCTTTTGATTTTAGAAGACTAATGCTATATCCATAAATATCTTGGCGGTATAAATCAAAAAGCTGGCGAAAGGCTTTTTCGTTTCCTTTTTTGAGTTCACTTACCAATAACTTTTCACTATGGTTGGCAGCTTCTAACAATTTAAATTGCGTTTATTTAATTCCAGTGGTATTAAACTATCAAAATGCGAGGTCTGATGTCTGACTTCTTCGCAAATATATAAAAATATTATTCGCAACAAATTATATATAAAAAAACTTAATTCTGATTTTTTGTTAGTTTTTTAAAGAAAGAAACAAAAACTCTTGTTAAGTCGCAGTCGCACTAGTAAGTGTTATTTTGACGCTATTGATAAATAAAATTTAATTGTGAATTTGGCTTTTGAGAATATTCTTATTTAAGAAATATAGAATTGAAGGGCTTATTTCGATTTATTTCAAAAGAAAAATCCTTTCATCTTAAGAAAAGACAAAAGGATTTTGTTATTTATAAACTTTAATTTGAATCTATTTCTAAACTAGTTTTTCAAGTCTTTAATTACTTTAAAAGCAACATCTACTTGATCTTCTCCAACTAAAATAGTAAATTCATTTGAAGTCGAAATTACCTCGTTAATGATGATTCCTTCCCAAGCCAAACGCTGAAAAATGAAGTAGTAAATACCAGGAACTACAATATTTTCTTTTGGTAATTTTACAGTAATAGAAGCTAAATTATCCAATTTTTGGATTAATTTTTCTCTCATAAAGTGTTTTTCAACTAAGTGATTTACACTGCTGCTTACTACGATATTCGTTTCATTTACTCCACGAGATGAGGTATAAAAAATATCAGATAAAGCATTAATATCAGAGATCAAATCTGCTTGTTTGTTTAAGACAGTTTCAGACGCTGCGAAAGTGTAATCTGTAAGTTCAGAACGAACCGTGATTTCACCAATATTTTTAATTACTTTATTGATTTTGTGGTTCAGTTTAAAATCTAGTTCTTCCGTCAGTCGTTTTAAAGACATTACTACAGCGCCTTGTTTTACTTCTTTACCAAACTCACTTTCTAATTCGGTCATAATATTTCGCGAAAGTGATGTTAGGTTAATAATTCCGAGAGACAGGGCATTTAATAAAAATGGTTTTGTTTTAATGTAGTTTTCTACAATAGAAGAAACAGTTTTCATAATTCTTTTTTTTTTTTTTGGTAACAGTTGAGTTGGTTTGTTAATTTAACATTGCGATGTTATAATTCTTTGCAAATATAAATAAAAAAACAAATTGTTACAATTATAACAATGAAAAATTATGTTAAAAGTGATAAAAAGCGTCGGTAAGATGTTCAATTGCAAATGATTCCCCGTTTTTATGGATCGCAACGATGTCAAAACGGATTTCTAGATCTTCCTGAAAATCCTTTTCCCTATCGTTTATGTAGGCATTTACTGCTTTAATAAGTAATTGAATCTTTTTTTGCTTCACAAAATCTTGCGGAGAACCAAAATCTAAACTCGAACGAGTTTTAACTTCAACAATGGCCAAAACATTATCTTTTTGTGCAATTATATCTATTTCTGCCTTTTGGATAACAAAGTTTCGTTCTAGAATTGAATATCCATTTTCTTCGAGATGTGAAGCTGCGAGATCTTCACCTAATTTTCCTAAATCGTTGTGTTCTGCCATTTTTATAGTATTCAGTCTCGGTCTCAGTTTTCAGTGTGAATCTGAGAAATTATTTTTATGAAATGAAGTTATTGCACGAAAAAACGCAAAATCACAAAGCATTTTAAAACTTTGCGATTTTGCGTCTCTGCGAGATTTTATGTGGTATTGTTAGATTTCCTTAAATAAGGAGCTTGACGGTATTATTTTTTAAAAGTAACTGTACTTCCAGAAGCAGTAACTTCTATAGAAACGGTATTTCCCATAATTAAAGCTCTGTTGTCTCTAATATGTCCTGCTGGGAAATTAAAAATTACTGGAATATTGTATTTTTTGGTTACATCATCTATAATTTCTAAAGCATTTTTACCCCAAGGAACTTCATTGTCTTTCATACTTGTCATTCCGCCAATGATAATTCCTTTTAGATTTTCGATACATCCGTTACGTCTTAGATTCATCATCATACGGTCGATGTGATAAAGATATTCATCCAAATCTTCGATAAATAAAATTTTATCCTTGCAGTCAATTGCAGACGGAGATCCTAATAAACTATATAAAATAGACAAGTTACCTCCAACCAATTCTCCCGTTGCGCTTCCCACACGATTCATCGGACTTGGACTGATAGAGTAGGAAATAGGTTCGTTAAATAAAGCGGCTTTTAATGAACTTACCGCATCTGGCGTCGCTCTAGGTAATGTTACCGGCATAATACCATGAATAGATTTATAGCCCATCGTATTCAAATGATTATGAAGAACCGTTACATCACTAAAACCGATAACCCATTTTGGATGCTGTTTAAATTTCGTAAAATCTAGTAAATCTAACATTCTAACAGTGCCATATCCGCCACGAACGCACCAGATCGCTTTAATATTTGGATTGTCCATTTGTTTCTGAAAATCGGCAGCTCTCTGTTCATCTGTTCCAGCCAATTGATTATAATCTAATCCAATTGTTGACCCGATTACGGCTTCTAAACCCCAACTGTGCAATAAATCTATTGTTGGTTTTAAGTTGTCGTCGATGTTTTTTCTTGCTGTTGCTAAAAGTGCCACAGTATCTCCTTTTTGTAAATAAGGCGGTGTTATCATGTTTTGTTGAGATTGACAGTTGAATGATTGTAAAGCAAAAATAAGAAATGCGAGTTTACAAAAGACAAAGTGTCTCTTTATATGGTGAAAGCAGTTTTTATTCATTTTTTTCTTTTGCTTAAAATTATAAAATTAATTTTTAAGGTTTAATAATTTAGCCTCCATATTGTTTTTGCAATTCGGCAAGAAGCAACATTAAACCTTTGTCCGCTTCTTCAGATTGCACATTCGCAAATAGTATAAAAGCCTTATTGATATCTTTGCAAATATACACTTTGGTTAAAAATGTTCCTGGATTTCCGTAGTGAAAAGAATATTTTAAGCCCGATTTTTCATTTATTTCAGAATACCATCCAAAAGAAAATTCAGGAAAACCGAAATGCATTTTATTAAATTCTCCTTCAGACAATACTTTTGATTTCCCTAACAAACCTTGTAGCTGCATCTGTGTAAATTTGCAAAAATCAGGAAGATTTACATTGATATTTCCTGCCGATGAAAGCCAATTTAATTTATAATTTACAAATGGTTTTTCAGGCTTCAAATTCTCATCATGTCCCCAAGGCTGATTTATATCAGTAACGTTTGGTTGTCCAAAACCGAAGTTTATGTTTAGCTTTTTGCCCAATTCTTGTACTAAAGTTTCATAACTTTTTCCAGTTGCTTTTTCGAGCATTAAACCTGCCGCAACAAAACTTGGATTAGAGCCGTACCAATCTTGTTTCTCAGTAACAATTTGTTTTTGTTTAAAAAACCAGCTTATAAACTCATAACGCTGTTCCTGATTGTTACCCTTAATTTCTTGTTGATTTGGCGTTTCATTTCCATAAGACCAAGTTGGAATTGGGGCTCGAAATGTCAAGAAATCTTGCAAGGTTACATTGTAAATTTCTGGATTGCTTGCTGCTTTTAATTCAGGATACAAATCAAAGAATTTGATATCCCATTTAATCTTTCCTTCTTTAACTAAAGTCGCCGCGATATAACTTGTGATCGTTTTTGTGATGGATCCTAAACGAAAGATATCATTAATTTTTGCTTTATGAGAAGACTTGTAACGTTGAAATCCTAAAGCATCAATTTCAAGTATAGAATCTGATGAAACAACTGCATAAGCCAATTCTGGAATTTTATATTGTTTTCTAATTTCTTCTGCTCTGAAACTGTTTTTTTTGTCCATAAAATGTATTTAGAAAGCTTAAGAAAAAAGCAAAAAACAGTATTTTTTTCATGTTATAAATTATCAGATTTTTTGAGCAAGGTACAAGACTTTTGTTAGAAACAAATGTAATATTTTTTAAATTTTAATAAAGTAAAAATCTTACAAAATTTTAATTAGATTTGCTTTTTAAATGTCTTCTCTATGCAGTTAAAATTTAGACTCGGTTTACTTTTTATTTTTTCGTTTTCTATCTTATTGGGGCAATCCAAAAAGTACAAAATACATACAATTGCTTTTTACAATTTTGAAAATCTTTACGACACTGTAGATGATGAATTTACAAATGATGATGAATGGACTCCAAACGGGGCACAGCATTGGACAACAGAGAAATATCAGCAGAAATTAAAGAACTTGGCAAGAGTGATATCTGAAATTGGTACATCCGAGAATTCAAACGCTCCAACTTTAATTGGAGGAGCTGAAATCGAGAATCGTAACGTTTTGGAAGCCTTGATCAAAGAACCAGCATTGCAAGCTTTAGATTTGGGAATCATTCATTTTGATTCACCAGACAAGCGTGGTATCGATGTGGCTTTGCTTTATCAGAAAAAACATTTCAGACCAACTTCCTATTCTAATATTCCATTAATCATTTATAAAAAAGAAATTGCAAAAAAAGAGGAACAATCAGAAGTTTTAGATGATGAAGTTGAAGTTAAAAAAGAAAATAAAAACCGGGTTTTTACAAGGGATCAGCTTTTGGTTTCAGGATTTTTAGAGAATGAAGAAATACATATTATTGTCAATCACTGGCCTTCGAGATCTGGTGGAGAAAAAGCAACAACAATGTTTCGTGAAGCCGCAGGAAAATTAAACCGAAAAATTATCGATTCATTACAGCAAATTAATCCACAAGCAAAAGTATTGACAATGGGAGATTTTAATGATGGACCATTTAATAAAAGCATAAAAGAAGGATTAGGTGCAAAGGGCACAAAAGCAGAAATTGCTGAATTTGATGTTTTTAATCCGTTTGAAGAGCTTGCCAATAAAGGTTTAGGAACCATTGCTTATCGTGATTCTTGGAATATTTTTGATCAAATTATCATGACAGCCTCTCTGGTTAAATCGGATTTTTCGACTTTTAATTTTTGGAAAGCAGGTATTTTCAACAGACCATATCTTATTCAAAATTCTGGCGCATATAAAGGATATCCGTTGCGAAACACACTCAGCGAGGCAGGTTTTAGTGATCATTTTCCGGTTTATGTTTATTTGATAAAAGAGGTTTTAAGGTAGAGACGCACTTCAGTGCGTCTAACGTTTTTCAGAAATTAAAATACAAACCCATAGACGCACTGCAGTGCGTCTCTACAATTTCACTACCTTAGCTTTTCATAAATTTTGAATAAAAATGGCTATAGCAAAACCTTTTAACCTGACCCAATGGATTGACGGAAACCGTCATTTACTTAAACCGCCTGTTGGAAATAAAAACTTATATGTTGATTCTGGAGATTATATTGTAATGATTGTTGCGGGACCCAATGCTCGAAAAGATTACCATTATAACGAAACAGAAGAACTTTTTTATCAGTTAGAAGGAAGTATTAAGGTTGTCATTCAAGAAGATGGACAGCGTAAAGAAATGGAATTAAATGCAGGCGATATGTATCTCCATCCTGCAAAAGTGCCACATTCTCCTGTTCGTTCAGAAGGTTCTATCGGACTTGTAATAGAACGTAAACGTGCTGGACAAGGTTTTACGGATGGTTTGCTTTGGCATTGCGATAACTGCAATCATAAATTGTATGAAGTGTATTTTGAACTTCATAATATCGAAAAAGATTTCCTTCCTCATTTTGAACACTTCTACAATTCAGAAGATTTAAGAACTTGTGATAATTGCGGAACTGTTATGGAAACTGATCCGAGGTTTACGGCTAAGAAATAAAATATTTTATTTGATAGAAATACGAAACCCGACAGGTTTTTAAAAACCTGTCGGGTTTAATTATGTTTTGTATTTAGAAATTAAAATTAATTCTTTTAATCCCTTTATCCCGATAGCTATCGGGAGTGGCAAAATAAAACTACAATTCAAACTTTTTCCCCTGTTCAGGATAGATAATCTTCAATCCTAAATCATTTTGAGCTTTTAACTGCTGTTTAATTTTTGCAATATTCTTTGCAGGCGGTTTCAAATGTGTGATAATAATTTTAAAGTTTTCAAGAGAACCTTTTCCAGCTAAATCTTCTAGAGCATGAAGTTCTTTAAGTAAATAATTTGGAGTCAAATGACCAAACAAGAATTTATCTGGCTGTTCATTTGGAAACGAAACTTCAATAAAAATTCCTTTCAATTGTTTGGCTTTAACCAATGGAGCAACAGCTGTCCATAAATCACGAAGATTATTGCTTTTTTCTACTTCATCTGGTCCTGTGTCTCCTAAATATAAGGCATAGTCATTTTCGCTTTTAATTAAGAAAGCAGTACTCTCAAAAGGATTAACATGGCTAAGGGAAAAAGCTTTAACTGTCATTTTGGTACTCGTCAAAGAAGTTTCTTCTCCCAAATTTAAAGTCTGAAAATGGTATTTTTTTAGAGGAAACCCTGGCCCTACGTCTCCAAAATTAGCCCAAGTTTGATCGTTGAAATAATGGTTTTCCATCATTTCCATGCATTTATTTGTAGCATAAACTGTTTTAGAAGAATCGGCAGGAGAATTAATAATCAAACCCGAAACATGATCTAAATGTGCGTGCGAAATCAAATATCCTTTGATGTATTTTCGTAAAACTTCACTTGTAGAAACTTTAAAAGTTTTCTTTTCAATAGCTTTTTCGATTCCCGCGTTTACGGTTCCAGCGTCAAGACAAATATAATCGGTTGTATTTGATGGGGCGATTAAATAAGCTGAAAGATTTTTTTCGTCAATACCGCCCATTACGCCTAACGAAACTACAGAAAAAGAACCTTTTTCTTTTTGAGAAAATATATTTGTTGAGACTAAAAGAAAACAAAGCAGAAGCCTACAATAATGAGTCATATTTTTAATTTTAAGTACTGCAAATTTCATTAAATAAATTCAATATTGAGGTTTCGTTTCTGTTAATACTATAAAATAAGCTTAAATTTACGTTCATTTATGAATTAACTTCAATCAAAAATTAATTCTAAAACAATATCTTTACATAAAAACATAACAATTTTAACTAAAAAAGTTACAATGACAACAATAGCATCGCAATTTGGAATGAAGGAAGCTCTTGATAAATTGGGCATCAAGACAGTAAATGAAGGAACATCAACAGGAATTAATAATTTTTCTTCTGGAGAAATTTTGGAAAGTTATTCGCCAGTTGATGGAAAATTAATTGCTTCGGTAAAAATGTCAACGGCAGCAGATTACGAAAAAGCAATTCAAACCGCAGCAGAAGCTTTTAAAACCTTTCGGTTAATTCCTGCTCCACAGCGTGGTGAAATTGTGCGTCAGTTTGGAGAAAAATTGAGACAAAATAAAGAAGCTCTTGGTAAATTGGTTTCTTACGAAATGGGGAAATCATTGCAAGAAGGATATGGTGAAGTTCAGGAAATGATTGATATCTGTGATTTTGCAGTTGGTTTATCACGCCAACTTCACGGATTAACAATGCATTCTGAAAGACCAGGGCATAGAATGTACGAACAATATCATCCGTTAGGAATTGTAGGAATCATTTCGGCATTTAATTTTCCAGTTGCGGTTTGGTCTTGGAACACAGCTTTAGCGTGGATTTCTGGTGATGTCTGTGTTTGGAAACCTTCTGAGAAAACACCTCTTTGTGGTATTGCCTGTCAAAATATAATAGCTCAAGTTATAAAAGAAAACAATCTTCCAGAAGGAATTTCGTGTTTAATAAACGGAGATTATAAAATAGGAGAATTGTTGACTGCAGATACTCGCATTCCACTTATTTCGGCAACAGGATCAACTAGAATGGGAAAAATTGTAGCGCAAACTGTTGCAGGAAGATTAGGGAAATCATTGTTAGAGTTAGGAGGAAATAATGCCATTATTGTTACTCCAGATGCTGATATTAAAATGACTGTTATTGGTGCTGTTTTTGGCGCTGTTGGAACTGCTGGACAAAGATGTACTTCCACTAGAAGATTGATTATTCACGAAAGTATTTATGATAAAGTAAAAGATGCCTTGGTTGCAGCTTACAAACAATTAAGAATCGGAAATCCGCTTGACGAAAAGAATCATGTTGGACCGCTAATTGATACTCATGCTGTAGAAATGTATGCAGCAGCATTAAATAAAGTAGTTGCAGAAGGTGGAAAAATCCTTGTGGAAGGAGGAGTATTGTCTGGTGAAGGTTATGAAAGCGGCTGTTATGTAAAACCAGCAATTGCCGAAGCTGAAAATTCGTTTGAAATCGTACAGCATGAAACTTTTGCACCAGTTTTATATTTAATTAAATATTCTGGTGAAGTAGAAAATGCCATAGAAATTCAAAATGGTGTTGCACAAGGATTATCTTCTGCAATTATGACGAATAACTTACGTGAAGCCGAAAGATTTTTATCTGCAACAGGTTCTGACTGTGGAATAGCAAACGTAAACATAGGAACTTCTGGGGCTGAAATTGGAGGTGCTTTTGGAGGTGAAAAAGAAACCGGAGGAGGGCGTGAGTCAGGATCTGATGCGTGGAAAATTTACATGAGACGTCAAACGAATACAATCAACTATACAACAAATCTTCCGTTGGCACAGGGGATTAAATTTGATTTGTAATTCATAATATTTGAAATTAAAAAAGGCTTCCAATTTTGGAAGCCTTTTTAAGTTAAGTTAGTTTTTATTTTTTAATTAGTGTTTGGTTAAATGATCCATCGACAGTATAAATTTTGGCTAGGTAAGTGCCAGGAATTAAACTGCTTGTATCAATACTTTGAGAGTTCCCAGAATTAATCATTAGATTTCCAGATATATTATAGATAAGTACTTTTTGTACTTTTTGTTCAGGATCTGCTAAATATAAAGTGCTTGAAACAGGATTAGGGTATAAAACTATTTTTGTTGACTCAGTAGTTATTGCTGAATCTGCAACTGCAGCCGTTTTTAGTGTGCCTCCACCATAAACTGTGCTTATATAGAATAGATTGGCAACAGAATTTTTAGTGATAGAGTGAGAACCTGCGGCAACAGAAACTGTTACAATACCAGCAGATGCAGTATAAGAAACATTGTCTACTTTAATGCTTCCTGTAAAAGTTGAATCAAAAACCAAAGTCAAAGTTGATGCACTCGTTGTGGTATAGGTTATTGATGTGCTTGATTCTATTTTAAGACGTTCAGTAAGTGTTAAGCCGTTATAAGTTACAGAACCTGGAGTTGAATTCATATTTCCTGTAATAGAGTAGAATGTACTTGTTTTACCAGATGTTGTAAAATTATGTAATTCAGATCCTCCACCAGAACCTGTAGTAACTGTTATTGTTCCCGATGCCGATACTGGTGTTCCAGCTGTTCCTGAAGTGGTTACCGTATAAGAAACATTTGCAGTTGGAGTTCCAGTAATAGTTATCGTTTTTGCAGTTGCATTTTTTACAAAAGACAATCCAGAAGCTGGTAATCCAGTTACAGATGCGTCTGTAGCATTTCCGCCCCAAGTAAATACAATTGAAGCAATAGCAGTTCCAGAAGAAACGGTTTGGCTGTTATTGCCAGATGAAGTTAATGTTTGTGTTCCAGCTGGAGTTACTGTTACAGTTCCAGAACCAGTAGCTGGGGAACCACTAGTTCCAGAAGTTGCAATTGAGTACGAAACTGTTGCAGTTGGCGTACCAGAAATAGTTATCGTTTTAGCTGTAGTATTTTTTACAAAAGTCAGTCCAGAAGCAGGCAATCCAGTTACAGTTGCATCAGTTGCATCTCCTCCCCATGTAAATACAATTGAAGAAATTGCTGTTCCGCTTACAACTGTTTGATTGTTGTTTGAAGCAGAAGTTAAAGTTAAAGTCTGTGTTCCAGCGGGCGGATTCCCTTCTCCTTGTACAGCAACTAATGTTCCAGTATAATTTGTAAGTGCTGTTTTTAATGCTGTAATAACTAAAGAAGAAGTATCATCTGTTGCATTATTAAACGTCCATTTTAAATCTCCTCCAGAAACGCGTCCTGCATATTGAGTTGTTTTTGTTTTTGCCGCAGCAGGAGTATCAATTGTTAAATTTTTCACATACAAATTTGCATCTGTATCGAAGTTGTTATAGACATTAGCACCCGATTTCGATTTTACAGAACTGCTTACCACTTCGCCTCTTGTTGCGGCTACGTAAGCATCAAAATCGGTTGTAGAGCTTATTTTTCCAGAGATATTATACAGCGGATTAGGATCATTATAAGCTACGAAACGCATATTGTTTGTTCCGTTAGAAGCATCAAAAGTATTATTGAATGCTTTAATGCTTCCTCCAGCTTCGCCAGAAAATGTTCCCATTGTTCCTGCATTATTCACTTGATTAGCTTCGTCCCAAATGTCAGAACCTTGAAGAGAAGTTAACATTGGATGTTTACTATTTCTATAATAGTTTCCTTCAACAAAAAGTGAAGATCCCATAGTTGAACCTGCTCCATATTTTGAAACTCCGTCATAATAGTTGTTGTAAATGTGAGCTGAATAATAGCGCACGCGAGGATGACGAGAATCTGAGTGATCGAACCAGTTGTGGTGGTAAGTAACATACAATCCAGAAGTTGTCCCTTCACTTAAACCTAAAAGACTCGCTTTTCCATTATCCCAAAAGTGGTTGTAAGACATCGTAATGTAAGTCGAAGTTTTATTGTCTAATGCTCCGTCACCTTTTATTTGGTCAGCATCACTTCCTGCATTTCCGTAGAATAAGTCGCAGTTGTGAACCCAAACGTGGTCGTTGTCCTGTTGCATTCCTACGTTATCACCTGCAGTACTATCACAGTTCATAAATCCAAGATTGCTTACTTCGATGTTTGAAGCCGATTTTAATCGAACTCCCCATCCATTTGCAACAGTGTCGTCTCCAACACCTTCAATGGTAACATAACTCGAAGCATTATTTGCATTTTCAATAACAACATCACCACCTTCCATAACGGTCATGTCAGTTATATTTCCAATTAAGCGAATAATAAACGGACGTGTATCTTTTCCTTTTTTGATAGCATAAAGAATATTTTGTAGGCCAATACATGGATTTGCACTTGCACCTGTAATATTCATTGAAATGGTGTTTTTCGTGTTTTGGGTAATGTACAGAATTACGGCATTGTCTTTCGGAGTTCCGTCTGCTTTATATCCTCCAGGAACACGACCGCCTTCAAATGCAAATCCATTTCTGTCTTGTGCGCTTACAGTTAGACTGCCAGTTGTAGCTCCTGTTCCTTCTGTGCCATTCACTACAGGTTTTACCTTTACTGTGTATGTTCCGGCTTTAAGGCCAGGAATGTCAGCTCGAAAGTAAGATCCATAACTTCTAATAAGCTGGTCGTCTATTTTTTTGTCTGTAAATCCATTACCAGTATAATAGACATTGTACGTTTGGGCACCGCTGACAGGCTGCCATTTTACAAAAGCGGATTCCAGCCAGCCAGAAGCTTCGTTAATTTGGATAGTTTGGGCCCATAATTGAACTGTCATAAGAAAGACAGCCATGAAAAGTAGGTTTTTTTTCATAAGGTTTGTTTAAGATAGTTAATAAAAAAAGCAAGTGGTTTTACTTCCGATTCCAAGTGGTTTAATTGTAATCGATTACACAAAATTATATATTAATTTTTAATACGATAATTTTTTTGCTAAAAAAAAGAAGATACTTGAAATAGTTAGCTTTTAAAGTGATAAAAATGTAATAAATTGCATTAATTGTAATTTATTGCACCTCGCGTGTCGAGTACGGAAAGCCGTATTTTTCTTGCTTTTTTAAATTTTAAAGCGTTAAACAAAAGGAATAAAAAGGGACTGTAATTTTTTTTATTACATAAATTACATTTCACTTTTTTGTAGGAAATAGATTATTTTGTGTTTTGGGTAATAGATTATTCTTAGAAGATTAATTAGAATATCGACTTGGTATTCAAAATTTAATCTATAGCAATAAAAAAAGCCCTTTTGATTTTACTCAAAAGGGCTGTAATTTTTATTTTTAAACTATTAGTCTTTACTAGAAAGTTTTAATAAAAGTCTTAAGAATTCGATATATAACCAAACCAATGTAATCATTAATCCCATTGCACCAAACCATTCCATATATTTTGGCATTTTTTCTCTGGCTCCCTTTTCAATTAAATCAAAATCTAAGAAAAGGTTGAGCGCAGCTATAATAATCACAAAAACGCTAATACCAATACTCATCATAGAATTTCCGTAATGAACAGGTGTCCAGCTAGAGAACATTGATACAACCCAAGAAATTAAATAATAAGTTGCAATTGCCAATGTTGCAGCAACCACTACAGATTTGAACTGCTCAGTAACTTTAACAATTTTAAATTTGTATAAACCAAGGCAGACTAAGAAAGTAACAAGAGTTGCTCCAACTGCATTAATTACAATTCCAGGAACTTTTAATTCAAATATTGCAGAAATACCTCCTATAAATAATCCTTCAAATAAAGCATATCCCGGTGCTAGGTAAGGAGATAGCTGTGGTTTAAATGAAGAAACTAATACTAAAATGAAACCAACAATTGCACCTCCAATTGTAGGCAGCATTGGGTTTATTCCGTTAAAAGTCATCCACCATGTCACCATAGCAGCACCGCATAAAATAAGAAATAAGATTGCTGTTTTGTTGATTGTTCCAGACACCGTCATTTCTTGATTGTAATCAATAATCTGAGCATGGTGTACTTCTGTTCTTGGTTCAGCATTTGATGAAAAACGCTTACTGTTTAAAAATGGATTTTTTGAATTAAAGTTCATATTTTAATACATTTAATTGAACTCAAATATATGGAGATTTTTTGAAGTGCAATTGTTGGATGGAATTTTTTAACATGAATTTCTGTTCTTAATTTAGAGCATAAAAAAAATCCATCAAATATGTTTTTTGATGGATTTTGTATTTTAACTAAAGGATTATATTATTTCAATAAATCTAAAACTAATGATGGGAATAAACCTAATGCAATGTTTAGAACAATTGATATTACAGCCGTTGCATAAATAAGGAATGGCCTTCCTGTTCTTTCTTCGTTTGGTTCTTTTGAATACATCGCGATGATTAGTTTGAAATAATATCCAACACTAATAATAGAGTTAATCACGGCAACAATTACTAAACCGATATATCCTGCTTGAATAGTTTGATTGAATAAGAATAACTTAGCAAAGAATCCAGAGAAAATAGGAATTCCGGCCATTGATAATAATGAAGCGGTAAGGATTGCTGCCAATAACGGATTTGTTTTTCCTAAACCATGGAAATTTGTAATGTCTTCGTTATCGCGATCTCTGCAAACGTATAAAATAACACTGAAAGCTGCGATTCCAGCTAATGCATAAGCAGTAGTGTAATATAATAAAACTCCTGCTGAAGCTGAAACCGTTAATAATGTCATTAACATGAAACCAGCATGAGAGATTCCAGAGAAAGCAAGCATACGTTTTACGTTTACTTGTCTTAGCGCCATAATATTACCAACAGACATTGAAGCAATTGAAATTATAACAACGATCACTTCAAAAGTATGCAATAGGTCTTGATTATCTAGTGAAGAAATGAAATTCATACCAGCAATCAGTTTAAATAAAGTTGCAATTGCTACAACTTTTGCCAATGTACTCATTAAAGCAGTTGTTAAAGCTGGAGAACCTTCGTATACATCTGGAGCCCAGAAATGAAAAGGTACTGCCGCTACTTTAAATAGCATTCCAATAACCATTAAAATCATTCCGATTGGAAACCAGATTGGCAATTCTGCAGATAAAGCACTTTCGTGAATTTCACTAATGTCAAAACTTCCCATTGCACCGTAAATCAAACAGATTCCGAATAGGATAATTCCTGAAGCAAATGATCCCATTAAGAAGTATTTCATACCAGCTTCGTTACTTTTGATATTCAAACGATCACTAGCAGCAAGTACATATAAAGCAATAGATAAAATTTCAATTCCTAAAAAGAACATAGCTAAGTTTCCAAAAGAAACCATTGCAACAGCTCCAGCTAGTAAAAATATTTTAATGGCAACGTAGTCTGAAATTTTTGCTTGATGATTTTGATAGAAATTATGACTTAATGCTACAAGGAAAATCGTCAAAACGATAAACAATGATGAAAAAGCTGTAGAAAACTTGCTTACTGCTATCATATTGTTGTAATAACTTTGTTCTGTTCCAAATTCGCAATAATTAAGTGCCAACACTCCTAATAAACCTAAAATGGTAATAGGAATAATGGCCTTTCTTAAATTAAGAATTTCAAACAATAGGCAGAAAATACCCAATCCTGTTATAGCTATTAATGTATTCATTTTTATCTTTTTGATTTAGGATTTCAATTTTTAAATGTAATCCTAATTTATTTTTTGTTTAAAATATTAGTTCTTATTGATAACTTGTAAAATGTTTTCCAAGCTTGGTGTAATCAAATCTGTAATTGGTTTTGGATAGAAACCAAAGAATAATAAAACAGCGATAATTACGGCAAATGAAATTCCTTCGTTAAGTGTAACATCAGCAAAAGTTTTTGCATTTGTTTCTCCTAACATTACATGCTGGAACATTCTTAACATATAGTAAGCTCCTAAAATAATAGTTGTTCCACCAAGAATAGCAAACCAAATATTAATTTGAGACAAACTGTATAATACTGTAAACTCTCCAACAAAGTTAAATGTACTTGGTAAAGCAACAGAAGCTAATACTAAGATTAAAAACATTGAAGTAAATTTTGGAGACTGTGTACGGATACCACCCATTTCTGAAATTTCTCTAGTTTCGAATCTTCTGAAAATTACTTCAGCAGCAAAGAATAATCCCACTACAACAAAACCGTGAGCGATCATTTGCATAACAGCACCTCTAAAGCCATCAAGAGTTAGAGTGTAAGATCCTGCAGCGATTAAACCAACGTGAGCAAGAGAAGAATAAGCTAATAATTTCTTTAAATCTTTTTGTCTCAATGCAACGATTGAACCGTAGATTACACCTGCAATTCCTAAACCAATAAAGATATACATGTATTCTTTAGCAGCGATTGGTGCAAGTGGCAATTGCCAACGAAGTACGCTGTACAATCCCATTTTTAGCATGATACCAGATAAAAGCATTGTTCCAACAGTTGGTGCTTTTTGGTACACATTTGCCTGCCAAGTGTGGAAAGGAATAATTGGAATTTTGATTGCATAAGCTAAGAAGAAAGCCAAGAAAATCCAGAATTGCTCGCAAGCAGATAAGTTTACTTTGTATAAATCTTCGATTAAGAAAGAACCTGCTTTTTGGTATAAATAAATAAAAGCAGTTAACATGAATAACGAACCAGCAAGAGTGTAAATAAAGAATTTAACCACCGCTTTTCTGCGCTCTTCAGCATCACCATTACCCCAGATCAAAGCAATAAAGTAGATTGGAATAAGTGCTAACTCCCAGAAAATATAATATAAAAGACCATCAGCAGCTAAGAAAGTCCCAGTCATAGCAAAAGCCATAAACAAGATTAGAGCATAGAAGCCTTTTGCATTTTTATATTCATTTCCGAAAGAAGAAAATATGATTATCGGAGTTAAAGCTGCGGTCAATAAAACCATTGCAAGTCCAAGCCCATCACCGTTTAAAGCGAATGAAATTTTTGGTTGATTAATCCAGCTGTTGATTACGCTGATATTTTCACCTGCATTATAATTATTCAATAATACAATTGAACATCCTAAAGCGGCTAAACTGAAAAGTAAAGCAACTTTTGAAGCTAGTTTGTCACCAGAAAAATAAGTGGCAAATGCACCAATTAAAAGTATAATTAATATAGTAGAAACGTTCATAGTAATAATATTATTGAGCTAAAAATATATAGGAAACAATTGCACAAAGTCCTAAAACAAATACAAATAGATATAATCCTATACTTCCGGTTTGTAATTTTTTTCCTTGGAAAGCAATCTCGTTTGCTATTTTACCTAATCCGAAAACAAGAGCAGACAATCCTGTCTCGATATAATCTCTAAAGAATTTAGATAAACTATTAACTGGTGCTACAAATACAGCGTCGTAAACTTCATCTACATAGTATTTGTTGTATAACACTTTGCTGAATCCAGTAATACTTTCATCAGATTCTGGAACATTATCTTGTTTAAAGTATTTTACGTAAGCAATTAAAATTCCTAATAATCCACCTAAAACCGCAACACCCATTAAAGTATATTCAGTTGTGCCTAAATGATGCTCTTCGCCTGCCACCTTTGTGAAAAGAGGAGCAAGGTAACCATTTAACCAGCTGTTTCCAGGTAAACTAATCAATCCGCCAAAAGTTGCTAAAATAGCTAAGATGATAAGCGGAATAGTAATTAATGAACCACTTTCGTGTAAATGATGCTTTTGGTCTTCAGTTCCTCTAAATTCTTTGAAGAAAGTTAAGAACATTAAACGGAACATATAGAAAGCTGTCATGATTGAAGCAACTGATCCAACAACATATAATGGAATACTGTGGTGGAAAGCAGTCAATAAGATTTCGTCTTTAGAAAAGAATCCTGAGAAAAATGGAACTCCGGAGATTGCCAATGAAGAAATTAACATTGTCCAGAATGTGATTGGCATTGCTTTACGCAAACCTCCCATTTTACGCATATCTTGTTCTCCGTGTAATCCGTGAATTACAGATCCAGATCCTAAGAATAAACAAGCTTTAAAGAAAGCGTGAGTGATTACGTGGAAAACTGCTACTTCATAAGCTCCAAATCCTAATGCCAAGAACATTAAACCTAATTGAGAAACTGTAGAGTAAGCTAATACTTTTTTGATATCGTTTTGAACTAATCCAATTGTAGCCGCAACTAATGAAGTAATTGCTCCAATAATTGCAATTACAGATTGAACATCTGTTGCAAGGTCAAAAACAAAGTTTAATCTTGTTACCATAAAAATACCAGCAGTAACCATCGTAGCCGCGTGGATTAATGCAGAAACTGGAGTTGGTCCAGCCATCGCATCAGGTAACCAAGTGTATAAAGGAATCTGTGCAGATTTACCACAAGCTCCAATAAACAAGCATAATGCTGCAAGTGATACATTCCAAGCTATTTGTGGATCATAATGAACCGTTAAAATGGTTTGTTTTAATTGAATATAATCTAATGTCTTAAAAGTGTAAGCTAGAATAAACATTCCAATTAAAAGACCTAAATCTCCAATTCTGTTCATGATGAAAGCTTTTTTTGCAGCATCATTGTAATCTTGGTTTTTATACCAAAATCCAATTAATAGGTAAGAACAAAGTCCAACACCTTCCCATCCAATGAAAAGAACTAATAAGTTACTTCCAATTACAAGTGTAATCATGAAGAATACGAATAGATTTAAATAAGCAAAGAATTTGTGCATATTCTCATCATCGTGCATGTAACTAATAGAGTATAAGTGAATCAAAGATCCGATTCCAGTTACGAAAAGTAACCAAAGAACAGATAATTGATCTAATAAAAATCCAAGGTTGATTTTTAAGTTGCTAATTTGAATCCAATCAAATAAAGTAACTTCGATTCCTTTTCCGGTTGAAGTTATTTGATTAAAAAGTAAAAGAGAAACAACAAAAGAAATTGCTACGGCAATAGTTCCGATTGCACCAGAAACTGTTTTGCCTAAGTTTTTTCCAAAAAAGACATTTACTAGAAAACCTAGTAAAGGAGTTAAAACTAAAATTAAAGCTAAATTGGTATCCATTTCTGATTATCCTTTTAAATTTTTTAAATTATCGATACTGATTGATCCGATATTTCTAAAGATAGAAACTAAAATGGCCAATCCTACCGCAACTTCGGCTGCAGCAACCGCCATCGAGAAGAACACGAAAACTTGTCCCTGTGCATCTTGATGATAAGTTGAAAAAGCAACAAATAAAAGGTTTACCGCATTCAACATAATTTCGATAGACATGAAAACGATAATAGCATTTCGTCTGTACAATACACCAAAAATTCCAATACAGAAAAGTACAACACTCAAAAAGATGTAGTTTTCAATACCTATTTGATTTAATATATTACCCATTATTTATTTAATTTTTCTTTTTTAGACAATAGAACTGTTCCAATCATAGCAACCAAAAGTAAGATCGAAGCAAATTCGAACGGAACCATATATTCGTTCAATAATATTTTACCTAAAACTTTAATTGATTGGAAATCTTCTCCAGTAGAATCGTATTCACCAACAATTGGTTTTGAGTTGATAAAGATTGTGATTAAAACAATCAATATTAAACAGAAAGAAACAATAGCACCTAAACGTGTAATTCTAGGACGGTGAACTTCTCGCTGTTCGTTCAGGTTCATCAGCATGATGGTAAACAGGAACAGAATCATAATAGCTCCGGAGTAGACTATTACATGTACAACAGCTAAGAACTGAGAATTTAATAGTAAATAATGACCAGCAATAGAAAAGAAACAAATTACCAAATAGATGGCACTATGAATCGGGTTTCTGCTGAAAATAGTCAAGAAAGCAGTAATAACGGTAATGAACGCTAAAAAGCAAAAGATAACTTGAATAGTTGTTGCGTGTGCAAAATCTGGAATATGTATCATTTAGTTAGCGTTTTTAAGTTGAGCGTTTTTCATAGCCATTTCTAAAGGCATCACTAATTTATCTTTCCCGAAAATGAAATCTTCTCTATTGTAGTTAGCAGGAACTAATACTTTAGATTCTGTTAAGTAAATAGCATCTTTTGGACAAGCTTCTTCACATAAACCGCAGAAAATACAACGAAGCATATTGATTTCATAGATTTCAGCGTATTTCTCTTCTCTGTATAAATGTTTTTCATCAGGCTTACGTTCTGCTGCTTTCATAGTGATAGCTTCAGCAGGGCATGATAAAGCGCATAATCCGCAAGCAGTACAGTTTTCTCTACCTTGTTCGTCGCGTTTCAGCATATGCTGACCACGATAAACTGGGCTCATTTCACGAACTTGCTCAGGATAATGAATCGTAACTTTTTTTCTAAAAAGGTGTTTTACAGTAATAACTAGACCTTTTATAATCGCCACAAGATACAATCGTTCAACAAAAGACATGTCCTTATTTGACACCACCTTTTTTCTACCCGATAATGATATAGTTTCTATTGACATTTTTACTATTATAGTTTATGATTTATAATTTGAATGAATCAAATTCAAAATCTATTTTGTTTTTTATTTGAAGCTTAATGTGACTCTTAGAATCCTAAAGCTGCTAAGATTTCGTGTCTTAAAATAACAACACCCGTAATCATGATATTAATGATCGAAAGCGGAATTAAAATTCTCCAGCCTAAATGCATTAATTGGTCATATCTAAATCTTGGAATCGTCCAACGCACCCACATGTAAAAGAATATGAAGAAACATATTTTTACAAATAATACCGCAATTCCTAATAAGTTAGCTGTATTTACACCTACATTTTCTACCATCCATTGCATTCCTGGGTAGTTGTAGCCACCAAAGAACAATACAGAAATAATGGTAGACGAGATAAACATACTTGCATATTCAGCAAATAGATAAAATCCCATTTTCATTGATGAATATTCTGTATGGTAACCTCCAATTAACTCGTTTTCGCATTCTGCTAAATCGAAAGGAGTTCTATTTGTTTCTGCAAATGAACAGATTAAGAAAATTAAGAATGATAATGGCTGATAGAAAACATTCCAATTCATTCCAGCTTGCTGTTCAGAAATTACTTTTAAACTCATTGTTCCAGTCATCATCAATAAAGCGATTATTGATAATCCCATTGCAACCTCGTAAGAAACCATTTGAGAAGCAGCACGAATAGCTCCCATCAATGAGAATTTATTGTTAGAAGCCCATCCACCAATCATGATGCCGTAAACTCCAACAGAAAGAACTCCAAAAATGTATAATATAGCTATGTTAACATCTGTAGCTTGAAGAATGATGTCTCTCCCAAAAAGATGAAGCCTATCTCCCCAAGGGATAACAGCACTTGTCATCAAAGCGGTACTCATTGCAATCGCTGGACCTACGAAGAATAAAAATCTATTAGGAGTGTTAGGTTCGAATTCTTCTTTCGAGAATAATTTCATACCATCGGCAAGAGGCTGTAATAAACCTCCCCATCCTGCACGGTTTGGTCCAACACGGTCTTGCAAGAAAGCAGCAACTTTACGTTCTGCCCAAGTAGAATACATTGCCATGATCATTGTTACCGCAAAAACGACAACAATTACAACACTCTTTTCTATAATAAATGCACTTTCCATTTCTTAAACTTTTTTATCATTATCAGTTAATGGAATCGCTGCCATACTAATTTTTTTACGGTCAATATCTCTACCTAAAAGGATATTTTTCTCAGTATCGATTTCAACTTTCTCTAATTTTTGAGTGTAGTTGTTTTGATTGATAACAGAATCTTTTTCAAATTCTCTTGGTCCTTCAATTACCCAGTCATTTACGTTTTTATGATCAAAACGACAGCTGTTGCAGATGAATTCTTCTACTTCATGGTATTCATCTTTACGACCAGTTACACGCTGGATTTCTCCACCAAACATCCAAACTGTAGTTTTACCGCAACATCCCGGAGTTGTGCATTCTCTGTGTGCGTTATAAGGTTTATTAAACCAAACTCTTGATTTAAAACGGAAAGTTTTATCTGTTAAAGCTCCAACCGGACAAACGTCAATCATATTTCCAGAGAACTCATTGTCGATTGCTTTAGAAATACCAGTTGAAATATTAGCGTGATCACCACGATCTAATACTCCATGAACTCTATTGTCTGTCAATTGATCTGCAACTTGTACACATCTTTGACATAAAATACAACGGTTCATATGAAGTTGAATATTTGGACCAATATCTTCTGGTTCAAATGTTCTTTTCTCTTCAATGTAACGTGATTTTGGATTTCCGTGCTCGAAACTTAAATTCTGTAAATCGCATTCACCAGCTTGATCGCAAATAGGACAATCTAAAGGGTGATTGATTAATAAAAATTCTGTTACAGATTTACGGGCTTCAGTTACTCTTGCAGACGATTTACTGTTTACTTCCATGCCATCCATACATCCTGTTACACAAGATGCCATTAATTTTGGCATTGGTCGTGGGTCAGCTTCACTTCCTTTAGAAACTTCAACTAAACAACAACGACATTTACCGCCGCTGCCTTTTAATTTTGAGTAATAGCACATGGCTGGCGGTACTAAATCCCCTCCAATCATACGTGCAGCCTGCAGGATTGTTGTTCCTGGTTCTACGTCTATACTTTGACCGTCTATGGTTACTTTCATCTCTTTATGATTTGAATGTTGAAAGTCGAAATATTGAAAAGAATTGCTGTCCTTTTTAACATTATGAACTTTATAACTTTCTGCTTTTTATATTTATACGATTACTTTACCGCCAACTAAATGCTTAACTTGTGAGAAAGGCTCGGCAACAAAGTGATCTCTATTTTTGATTTTTTCTGGGAAACGAACGTGATACTCAAATTCATCTCTAAAGTGACGAATTGCTGCAGCTACTGGCCAAGAAGCGGCGTCACCAAGTGGACAGATTGTGTTTCCTTCAATTTTACTTTGAATACTCCACAATAATTCGATATCTTCTTCACGGCCTTGACCGTTTTCGATTCTCCATAAGATTTTTTCTAACCATCCTGTTCCTTCACGGCAAGGTGTACATTGTCCGCAAGATTCGTGGTGGTAAAAACGAGCAAAGTTCCAAGTGTTTCTTACGACACAAGCGGTATCGTTATAAACAATAAATCCTCCAGAACCTAACATCGATCCAGTAGCAAAACCACCATCACTTAAAGATTCGTAAGTCATTAAACGATCTTCGCCATTTGCTGTTTTGAAAATCAAGTCAGCAGGTAAGATTGGCACAGAAGAACCTCCTGGTACAAATGCTTTTAATGGACGATCAGAAGACATTCCTCCTAAATATTCATCAGAATTCATGAATTCGTCAACACTTAAACCTAATTCAATTTCGTAAACCCCAGGATTTTTGATGTGTCCTGAAGCAGAAATTAATTTAGTTCCAGTAGAACGTCCAATTCCAATTTTTGCATAATCATCACCAGAATTGTTTACAATCCAAGGCACAGTCGCAATTGTTTCAACATTGTTTACCACAGTTGGATTTGCCCAAAGACCAGAAACCGCTGGGAAAGGTGGTTTAATACGAGGGTTTCCTCTTTTACCTTCCAATGATTCGATTAATGCTGTTTCTTCTCCACAGATATAAGCTCCAGCTCCACAGTGAACGTGAAGTTCTAGATCATAACCTGATCCTAATATATTTTTTCCTAACCATCCGGCAGCTTTTGCTTCGGCGATTGCTCTTTCTAAGATTTTAAAAACCCACATATATTCTCCACGGATGTAGATATAAGATAGGTTAGCGCCCAAAGCGTAGCTTGAAGTAATCATTCCTTCAATCAATAAGTGAGGAATATACTCCATCAAGAATCGATCTTTGAATGTTCCAGGCTCAGATTCGTCGGCATTACAAACTAAGTGTCTTGGTCTTCCTGATTTTTTGTCAATAAAGCTCCATTTCATTCCCGCAGGGAAACCTGCGCCACCACGACCACGTAATCCTGATTTTTTTACTTCTTCAGTAACTTCGTCTGGAGTAAGTGTTTTTAAAGCTTTTTCTACAGAAGCATAACCACCATTTTGGCGATATACTTCGTAGGTTTTAATTCCGGGAATATTGATTTTATCTAATAATATTTTTTGTGACATCTTATTTATCGTGTAATATTATTTTATCATCTCTACAATCAGCAATGATCTGATCGATTTTTTCTTCTGTCAGTTTTTCTTTGTAGAAATCTCCCAATTGCATCATCGGAGCATATCCGCAAGCGCCTAAACATTCTACACCAGCAATGGTAAACATTCCGTCTGGAGTTGTTTCTCCCATTTTAATGCCTAGTTTTTCAGAAGTATAATCCATTAAATCTTCGGCACCTCTCAAGCAGCAACAAGAAGTCTGGCAGAATTCAAACATGTACTTTCCAATCGGCTTTTGGTTGAACATCGTATAGAAAGTAACCACTTCATAAACCTCAATTGGTTTTATCTGAAGAATTTCAGCAACTTTATCTTGCAATTCAATACTAAGCCAGTTGTTGTGTGCATCCTGAACTTCGTGCAAAACAGGCAATAAAGCCGATTTTTGTTTGCCTTCAGGATAATGACTGATTAATTCATTGATGCGATTCATCAATGCCTCAGTCATATTTATTTCTTGTTTGTAATGTTTTCTTTCCATTTTATTCTTGTTTTGCCACAAGGGCACAAAGGCACAATTTTTTTAATCTAAATTGTTTAGGCGTCTAATTCTCCTGCAATTACGTTCAAACTTGAAAGAATGATAATTGCATCAGAAAGCATAGCGCCTTTAATCATTTCTGGGAATGCTTGATAATAAATAAAGCATGGTCTTCTGAAATGTAATCTATATGGAGTTCTACTTCCGTCTGTTACTAAATAAAAACCAAGTTCTCCATTTCCTCCTTCTACTGGGTGATAGATTTCTGCAACTGGTACAGGAACTTCTCCCATTACAATCTTAAAGTGATAGATTAAAGATTCCATAGAAGTATAAACATCTTCTTTTGGAGGAAGGTAGTAATCTGGAACTTCAGCATGATATTCGTTTCCTGGAGGCATTTTTTCTAACGCCTGACGAATAATGCTTAAACTTTCCCAAACTTCAGCATTACGAACACAGAAACGATCGTAAGTATCTCCTGATTTTCCAACAGGAACAATAAAATCGAAATCTTCGTAAGATGAATAAGGTTGTGCTACACGAACATCGTAATCAACTCCAGCAGCACGCAAGTTTGGACCTGTAAATCCGTAAGCCATTGCTTTTTCGGCAGTGATACCACCAACGTTTACAGTTCTATCAAGGAAAATTCTATTTCTTTCGAATAAGTTTTGGAATTCCTGCCAAACTGGAGGGAATTCTTCTAGGAATTTGTCTAGTTTTTTGAAAACTTCTGGAGACCAGTCTCTTTCAAAACCACCGATTCTTCCCATATTTGTAGTCAAACGAGCTCCACAAATTTCTTCGTAGATTTCGTAAATTTTTTCTCTAAATTGAAATACGTATAAGAAACCAGTATACGCACCAGTATCTACCCCTAAAATTCCGTTACAGATAATGTGGTCTGTAATACGAGCCAGCTCCATAACGATAACTCGTAAATATTGTGCTCTTTTTGGAACTTCAATACCTAATAGTTTTTCTACTGTCATCCACCATCCCATATTATTAATAGGAGAGGAACAATAGTTCATACGGTCTGTAAGAGGTGTAATTTGATAAAAAGGACGATTTTCGGCAATTTTTTCGAATGCTCTATGGATGTAACCAATAGTTGGCTCAGCCTCAAGAATTTTTTCACCATCCATCAATAAGATATTTTGGAAAATACCGTGTGTTGCAGGGTGAGTTGGACCTAAATTCAGTACAGAAAGTTCGCTTCCGTCGTCGTTTAGTCTCTCCTTAATTATTTTAGCATAGCGATGCTCTGGTGGTAATAATAGTTCTGACATTTTATAATGTTGAATTATTTTTTAGCAATTTGTTGTTGTTCTTCCAAAGAACCTGTCATCCTTATCAGTTCTTCCGCTATCTTCCAATGGGAATTCTTTTCTCATTGGGTGAGATTGCATTTCGTCCATATTTAAAATACGTTTCAATTGAGGGTGACCAATAAAGTTAACCCCAAAGAAATCGTAAGTTTCTCTTTCCATCCAATTGGAAGACAAGAAAATATTTGAAACCGATTTAATTTCTGGTTTTTCTCCGTTTAAGAAAACTTTGATTTTTAATCTTTTGTTTTCGTACCAGTTGTGCAAATGATACACAATTGCAAACTGACGTTCTGTTTCGTTATCTGGATAGTGAATGCCGCACAAATCTGTTAAGAAATGAAAACGTAATTCTGGATCGTTTTTAAGGAATAGAATCAACGGTGTGATTTTATCAGCCGAAGCTTCTAAAGAAAAAATATCTCTTTCTTGCTGAAAGTTAAAAACATCGTTGTTAAATGTTTCTACAAGTTTGTCTTGAATCAGGGTATTTTCTAAGGCCATCTTATGAGATATTATATGAAGCTAATAATTCTTGGTATTCTGGAGAGCTTCTTCTTCTTACAGATTCACTTTTCACTAAGTCTTGTAGTCTCATAACTCCATCAACAATTTGTTCTGGTCTTGGAGGGCATCCTGGTACATAAACATCAACAGGAATTACTTTGTCAATTCCTTGAAGAACTGAATAGGTGTCAAATACTCCTCCTGATGAAGCACATGCTCCAACAGCAATTACCCAGCGAGGCTCGGCCATTTGTTCGTATACTTGTCTTAAAATTGGAGCCATTTTTTTAGAAATAGTTCCCATTACAAGTAACATGTCTGCTTGACGAGGAGAGAAACTCACACGCTCAGAACCAAATCGAGCTAAATCGTAGTGAGATGCCATTGTTGCCATGAATTCGATACCACAGCATGAAGTCGCGAAAGGAAGCGGCCATAATGAGTTGGCTCTTGCTAAACCAACAACATCGCTAAGTTTTGTAGCGAAGAAACCTTCACCAGTAACTCCTTCTGGCGGCGCAACCATATTTACTTTTGAATCGCTCATTTTATTTTAGATTTCTGATTTTAGATTTTAGATTCTTTGAAATCGTAAAAAGTAAAATCAATTTTTTAAATCAAATTTTTATTCGAGGATTAAATTTTAAATCTTAATTCTAAATCGGACAATCTAAAATCAGAAATCTAAAATCTAAAATCTCTAAATTATTCCCACTCTAATGCTTTCTTTTTGATGATATAAAAGAAACCAACCAAAAGCAAAGACATGAAAACTAACATTTTTAACATTCCTTCAATTCCTAAGTCTTTGAAGTTTACTGCCCATGGGTAAAGGAAGATAACCTCTACGTCGAACAATACAAACAAAATGGCAACTAAGAAGTATTTTACAGAAAAAGGAATACGGGCGTTACCAACAGATTCGATACCGCATTCGAAGTTTTGATCTTTAACTTCAGAGGATCTTTTTGGTCCTAATTTCCCAGAAATGATGATTGTTCCTACCACAAAACCAACAGCTAAAATAAACTGCATTAAAATAGGAATGTAACTGTATTGATCTGATTGCATAAACTTAGGTTTTATACTTAAAAAATGAGCCACAAAGATAACTTGGAAGTCTGTAAAACACAAGTTAAAAAAGGATTTAAGTAGGGTGCGAAACCGTGTTTGTGTCTAATTTTTATTCATTATAAATAACATTGTGTTATTTTAATATTTTTTTAAGAATAAGGCCAAAAAAAAACGTCCCGAATACTTCGGGACGTCTTCTTAGACCATTCAGAGGCAAAAAAAATAAATTGCTATATTTTTCTTAGATTACTGCTACTTTAGCAGCAACTTTCCCTTTTCTTCCTTCTTCTTCTTCATAGCTTACACGGTCACCTTCGCGTAATTCTTCCGCGTTAATTCCTGAAGCGTGAACGAAGATGTCCTTTCCTGTTTCTTCGTCTGTAATGAATCCATAACCTTTAGATTCATTGAAAAATTTTACTGTACCTGTACGCATTGTAATTGTAATAATAATTTATAATAAAACAAATGTAATATATAAAATCATACAAAAGACATATACGTGTTAATTTTTTGTAAAAATTATTGATTTACAGTCTTTTTACGTGCTTTATTGCATCGATTTGCTTATGGAATGCCTTAATTTGCGAATCATTAATTGTAGGAATATGAAAATGTTTCAATTGTAAGAATATGATAATTCAAAAAAAATAGTGGCTAGGATTTTTCTTAACATTTCGTTAAAATAGAAAAGCCACTGAATTTTCAGTGGCTTTTCTATTTTTTATGACTAATTTATTGCAATTAAGCAATATCGACTTTAATTCGAAGTTCTTTTAATTGTGCATCATCAATTGCAGCAGGCGCATCGATCATAACATCGCGTCCTGAATTGTTTTTAGGGAATGCAATAAAATCTCTAATCGTTTCCTGACCTCCTAAAATAGCAACTAATCTATCCAAACCAAAAGCTAAACCACCGTGTGGCGGCGCTCCAAACTGGAACGCATCCATTAAGAATCCAAATTGTGCTTTTGCTTCTTCTTCGGTAAATCCTAGATATTTGAACATTAATTGTTGCGTAGCTTTATCGTGGATACGAATAGAACCACCGCCAATTTCGTTTCCGTTTAAAACCATATCGTATGCATTTGCACGAACTTTTCCTGGTTCTGTTTCCAATAACGCCATGTCTTCTGGTTTTGGAGAAGTAAATGGGTGGTGCATTGCATGATAACGGCCGCTTTCTTCATCTAATTCCAATAATGGGAAATCTACAACCCATAACGGAGCAAATTCTTCAGGATTACGTAATCCTAAACGAGTTGCTAATTCCATACGTAAAGCAGAAAGCTGTGAACGTGTTTTGTTTGCAGGACCCGAAAGTACAAAAATCATATCTCCAGGATTTGCTTCTGTTGCTTTTGCCCAATTTGCCAAATCATCATTATCGTAGAATTTATCTACAGATGATTTGTATGTTCCGTCTTCGTTACATTTTACATAAACCATTCCCGACGCTCCAACTTGTGGGCGTTTTACCCAGTCAATTAATCCATCGATTTCTTTACGAGTGTAATTTCCAGCTCCAGGAACAGCGATTCCGACAACTAATTCAGCTGCATTGAATACAGGGAATTCTTTGTGTTGTGCAAATTCGTTTAATTCTCCAAACTTCATTCCGAAACGAATGTCCGGTTTGTCGTTTCCGTATGTTTTCATAGCATAGTCGTAGGTAATTCTTGGGAATTTGTCTACTTCAATACCTTTAATTTCTTTTAATAAATGTCTTGTCAATCCTTCAAAAACATTTAAAATATCTTCTTGCTCCACAAATGCCATTTCGCAGTCAATCTGAGTAAACTCTGGCTGACGGTCTGCACGTAAATCTTCGTCACGGAAACATTTCACGATCTGGAAATATTTATCCATTCCACCAACCATCAATAATTGTTTGAAAGTTTGTGGAGATTGTGGCAGCGCATAAAACTGTCCTTCGTTCATACGGCTTGGTACAACGAAATCTCTCGCTCCTTCTGGAGTCGATTTGATTAAGTAAGGCGTTTCAACTTCGCAGAAATCTAAATCAGATAGATATTTACGAACTTCCATTGCTACTTTATGACGGAACAATAAACTGTTTTTTACTGGATTTCTTCTGATGTCCAAATAACGGTATTTCATTCTGATATCTTCTCCACCGTCAGTTTCATCTTCAATTGTAAATGGAGGAGTTAATGCAGAGTTTAAAATTGTTAATTCAGAAACTAAAATTTCGATTTCACCCGTTGGAATATTTTTGTTTTTAGCTTCACGCTCGATAACAGTTCCTTTTACCTGAATTACAAATTCACGTCCAAGAGTTTTCGCCAATTCAAAAACGGTTTTATCGGTACGACTTTCGTCGAAAATAAGTTGTGTAATTCCATAACGGTCGCGTAAATCGACCCAATTCATAAATCCTTTATCACGCGATTTTTGAACCCAGCCCGCAAGTGTAACTTCGGTATTAATATTTGAAGCGTTTAATTCGCCACAATTATGACTTCTATACATAATCAAAATTTTAGACTGCAAAAGTAAATACAAAATTCAAGATAATATAGTAAAGTGATAAGTTGATTCAGAATAATTTCAAATAAATTGTTAATTGTGAAAATCCGAAGCTTAAATTTCTTTAGTTTTGATTCTCTAAAAAACTAATCATAATACCTATGAAAAAACTTTTTGTTGCAGGTTTAGTGCTTTTTAATGCTTTAAATGTCATTGGTCAAAGCAAAAATTCAGTAAAGTTTACAGCTAAAATCGCCAATAGAAATAGCGATACTTTGGTTATTAAAGGAAGAGATAATTTCAGGCAAGTAATTCCAATTGATAAAAAAGAAATTTTTGCTGCAACTTTTGATGCGCCTCAGGGATTTTATGTGTTTTCTGACGGAACAGAGTCTTCTAATCTATATTTAAAACCAAATTCTGAAGTTAATCTAACATTGGATGCAAAAGAATTTGATGAAACTATTGTATACAAAGGAAAAGGTGTTGATGAAAGTAATTTTATGGCGCAACAATCTTTAAGAAATGAAAAACTTGAAGAAGCTTTTTCTAAAGAACCAGCGGAGTTTACTAAAATATTGGAAGCTAAAGAAAAAGCAGACAATGAAAGTTTGAATAAAGGAACTTTTGATCCGCAATTTGTAACCGCAATGCAAAGTAGTTTTAAAAATTTTCATGAATTTTCACTTAGAAATTATGAAAGCGCCTATAAGGCAAGTAAAATGGTTGGGAAAGCTTCTCCAGATTTTGACTATGAGAATTTTAAGGGAGGAAAAACAAAACTGGCAGATTTAAAAGGAAAGTATGTTTACATTGATCTTTGGGCAACTTGGTGTGCGCCTTGTAGAGCCGAAATCCCGTATCTCCAAAAGATTGAAGAAAAATACCATGGAAAAAATATTGAATTTGTAAGCATCTCTATTGATAAAGCAAAAGATAATGAAAAATGGAAAAAGTTTGTAACTGATAAAAAATTAGGCGGAGTTCAATTATTTGCTGATAAAGACTGGGAATCTGAGTTTGTTGTTAACTATGGTGTAACAGGAATTCCGAGATTTATCCTTGTAGATCCGAAGGGCAACATTGTAAAATCGGATGCACCTAGACCTTCTGATCCTGAGTTGGATAAACAGTTAAGTGCATTATTGAACTAATTTTTTTACGAAATTTACAACGTTATCGTAAAATTCAAATTTTTCGTAAATACCAGTAAAACCAGTGCTTAAGCGCTGGTTTTTTTGTTTTATTGATTTTTCCAATGTTAAGTTTTTATTCAATGTTACCAAATTGTTAAGCAAAAGTTTTTTTAATGTAAACAATTAACTATATTTGATAAAGATTTCTTAACATTAAATACCTAAAGATATGAAAAAGAGTGTAATTTTAGCTGCAATATTGTTCTCTGGAATTGTAGTTGCACAAGAAGGAAAGCCTGAATTAGAAGCTGCTGGAAACAAGGTAAAAGCAACCTATTACTATGAAAATGGTAAAGTGCAGCAAGAAGGCTTTTTTAAAGACGGTAAATTAGACGGTGTTTGGGTATCTTATGACGAAAAAGGAAATAAAAAAGCCGTTGGAGAATACGCAGACGGAGTTAAAACTGGAAATTGGATTTTCTTTAATGAAAACAGTTTAAGCGAAGTTGCTTATGTAGATAACAAAGTAAGCTCGGTTAAAAATTTACAGAAAAACGCTTTAGCAAACAGAAATTAATATAATTTCAAGACTAACTATAAAAAAAACGTCCCGATTCTTCGGAACGGTTTTTTTATGCTTTTGCTTTTTTGGATTTTCGGTTTCTTCCAAACCAAATTATAAATCCGCTTACAGGAAGTGCGGCGGCAATTAGACTTACTATAAAAGCTATAATTTTCCCTGGAAGATCTAATACTTGACCTGTGTGTATTCCATAATTCATTTCGACAATTTGCAGTCCTAGGCTTTTTTTATCAAAAGGCTGGCTTTGGAGTAATTTTCCGCTTGACGGATGAAAATAATAATTATTCTGCTGATCGTACCGCAATGCATGCGGATAAGCTCCTGTACTAACAATAGCATCTTTTTGCTGTGGAATCATTACAAAGAACATTTCTGCTTTTGGCTGTAATTTTAGAGTTTGAGCAAACGCTTTGTCAATTGCTGAAACCGAATTTATTTTGAATGCGGTGGTATCAATCACAGGTGTTTTTGTCTCGGCTGCTTTGTCTCCACCCAAATTGAAAGATTTATAAATTCCGTCACCAACCCATTCATAAGTAAAAGTAAGTCCGGTTATAGCTAAAATTAAAGCTATTATAGAAATATAAAACCCGGTTGTATTATGCCAGTCGTAATTGACACGGCGCCATTTCGCATTCCATTTAATGGTGAAACTTCTTTTAATATCGCTTTTTCGTTTTGGCCACCATTGTATAATTCCAGAAATCAATAAAAGAATAAAAATTATGGTTGCTCCGCCAATAATGTGTTTTCCGATATAATCGGGTAGAAGAAGATACAAATGAATATATTCAACAATAATGAAAAAATCAGTTTTTGGATTTTCAGTTTTTAAATATTGGCCTGTGTATGGATTAAAATAGAGATATAAATTTTCAGTATCGGAATACGTATAAACAATTGCCGATCTATTTTTTCCATAATAAGCAACCATACTGGCCTTGTTTTCTGGAACAGCTTCTTTTGCTTTTTCCTGCAATTGAGATGGTAATAGAAAAGGTTTATTTTGAGGTTCTACAAAACGCCATTCTTTTCTTGTTATGTCTTTTATTTCATCATGAAAACAGAAAATACATCCTGTAATACAGACAATAAAAACAATAAGCCCAGAAATTAATCCGAGCCATTTATGCAGAAAACGTATTTTCGTTTTGAATCCCATTTTTATAATTAAACTTAAAATTTGTAAGTTATACTTCCCATAAAAGTTCTTGGAGCTTGCACATTTACAGTTGTATAACCATTAAAATAAAGTTCGTCTGTAAGGTTATCTACTTTTAAAGATAGTCTGTATTTTGGCTGATCATAATATAATGTAGCGTTTACGATCGAATATGATGGTAAGACGAAAGTTTCAACATCTGCAGGATTTCCTGAACCGGTTGGGTTTCTATTGTAAACAAAAGTTTCACTACCGTAATTTCCTCCAATACCAAAACCTAAGCCTCTTAATTTAGAAGTCTGAAGGCTGTAGCTAACCCAGTAATTAATTAAGTTTTCAGGACCAGCTGTTTCAGGTCTTAAACCATTGACATCTGCATTTGCATTGTTTAGCTTGCTATCGTTGTTAGCATATCCAAAAATAAAGTTTAAACCAGAAAATGGGTTTGCAGTAACTTCAACTTCAAAACCTTTGCTTGTCTGGTTTCCGTCTTGAACATTTGTGTTAACCACTTGTCCAGCACGAACAATATTTTTTACGTCAATATTGTAATAACTTAAATTAGCACTTAATTTATCTTGTATGATATTTAATTTCAAACCAGCTTCAAACTGATTTGCTTTTTCAGGATCAAATTGCTTTAATTCTGGATTTCCGTTTACGTTTGCAAATAAGTAGCCAATGTTTTTAAAGCTATTTTGATAGTTTCCAAAAACAGAAACTTTGTCTTTTATAATTTGGTAAACAAGTCCCAATTTTGGTGAAAAGGCATTTTGCGAAAAAGCACCCGAATTAATATTGGTTGAAGGATCGTAAGTTCCGTTGTTTTTATAATGATCAAAACGTAAAGCAACTGACAAAATTAACTGATCTGTAATATTGATGACATCTGCAGCATATAAGCTGTACGTTGTCAAAGAAGTAATGGTTCTGTATTGATAACCGTTTACAAATAATGGCTCAATATTGTTTGGGTTGAAATTGTAATAATTAGAATTTGCTGCAGAATAATCTACAATATCATAATCTGTTTTGAACGGATTATTTGGGTCTCCGCCAAGATATCCAAGACTGCTGTTGGTTTCAGATCTCAAAATATCGCCTCCAAAAAGCAATTGATGTTTCATTCCAAAAAGCTCAGTCTGGCCATTAAAGTTTTGTTGAAATTCAACAATATTGTCTTTTCCAACCATATTCCAGGCATTTCTAGACATTTTGTTGTTTCCTAATAAATAAAACCAAGCTTGAGGTCCGTCTGATTGATTGGCGCTTGAACTGAAAATAGTTTGAGATTTCCAGTTTTCATTGATTTGATAATGAGCTTGCGCAAAAACATTCGCAGTTTTGGTATTCATCATGAATTCGCCACCTGTAAAAGATCTTTTCCAATCTCTGGCAATATCTTTGGCATTGTATAAATTGATGCTTTTTGGAGTTTGTCCGTACGGAATATAAGTAAATGCTGGTGACGATGAATTAACTGTTGACAATTCTGCATCAATAGAAATATTCAGTTTGTCATTTATTTTATATAAAAAAGAAGGAGCAAAAAAGTAGCTTCTGTTTTTTCCGTAGTCCTGAAACGTATTTGCATCGTTGTAAGCTGCATTTATTCTTAGTAGCGCCGTTTTATCGTCATTTAAAGGAGTATTAAAATCTGCTGATAATCGGTTTAATCCATAACTTCCAGATTGATAGCTAATATCACCTCTAAAAGTTTCTGTAGGTTTTTTGGTAACTCGATTAATTAATCCACCATAAGAAGTTAAGATGCTTCCAAAAAGTGTTGCTGAAGGTCCTTTTATGCTTTCAATTCTTTCTAGGTTGGCAGCATCAACACTGTTTGTGATTTTTCCGGCGATTCCGTCTCTTAATAAACTTTGCGTTACAAATCCGCGAGAAGCAAAATAAGAACCTCCGTCGCCAACTTTTCCTGTTGCAGCCCAAAGCTGATATAATCCCGGTACATTTTTTAAAGCATCATCTTGGTTAATCACCAATTGATCTCTCATTAAACTTTTTGGAACAACACTATAAACTTGTGAGTTTTCGAGATTTTTAATCTGCATTTTTGAGACAAAAGGACTCTCAGATTTGTTGTATTTATTGATGTTTCCTTTAATGAAAACCTCTTCAAGCTCTTCTGTATTAGTAGAAATATTAAAGTTTTCAATAATTTCGGGTTCACCGCTAACAATAATTTTCTTTTCTTTTGAGGTATGGCCAAGTGCCGAAACTCGTAGCGTATAGCTTCCCTCGCTAATATTTTTTATTTCGTATAAACCTTGACTGTCTGTAAGAGCACCGATTTTAGTTCCTCTTAATTGTACTGAAACATTTTCTAAAGGCTCATTATTTACAGTTGTAATAGTTCCTTTAATAACTGTTTTTTGTTGCGCGAAAACCGATGTTTGTGCAAATAATATAAAGCAAAGACCAATTAATGCTACTGCAAATTTCCCTCTCATTTTATTTAGAATAAATATTGATTGGGCAAAAGTAAGACTTATAGTTTATATGACCAATTGCAATATGTATTACAAGAAGGAAATTATATTAGGCTTATAAGGTGTTTATGTGCTAATTTGTTTTCTTAGGCTTTAAATGATAAGCGGTATATAATGAAATTGCTGCCAGAAAAATCCAGAAAACATCGATAAAGAAAATCTGAAATTTGTTTTGCATAAAAGAATTCCAAAACCAATCTCCAGAAACGATTCCGTTGGTAACTGGAATTAAGAATCCTAAAATACTTCCTGAAATCAGGCAGAATTTATTGGTAAAAGCGTCATTCTTTTTAATGATAAAGAATATGGTAAGCACCAACCATCCTCCAAAATAAAGCGCATACAAATTAGACTGACTTAAAGGGTAGAAAATTTTGCTTCCGATAAAAGCCAGTGCTGTAATTGGATACATGCTTAAGCAAATCGCTAGATAAATGCGAACAACAGCATTATTGAAGCGTCTTTTCTTTTCTGGCATATTGTTTTTTTGTCGGGCAACAAGCCAAATCATAACTCCAGAAATAATGACAAAACAAGTTATAATTCCTAAAATGAAACTTACGATTTTCAATGCATATCCGCCATAATCGCCAAAATGTATTCGGTACAAAACATTTTTTACAACATCTAAATAGCTGGTATGTAAAACAGGATCTTTTTTAGCAATTTCTTTTCCGTCTGCAATACGGTAAACTATTTTCCCTATTCCAGTAAATTTTTTATGACTCAAAAGCTCACCTTCTACCAAAACATGCATATTGGCATCTCCATAATTTTGGATAAAAACACGAGTGATTTCAAAATCAGCCCAGTTTTTTTTGGTTTTAGCAACCAGTTCATTAATAGTAAATGGATTTGCCAGTTTTTTATTTTCAAACTTATAATCAGGGTCAGTGTATTCTAACTCCTTATATAATTTATCTTGATCTCCTTTGTACAAAGCCATTACAGCCGGTGCTACAATTAAAAGCTTAATCATAAAAAATGCTCCTGTAACCGCATATACAAATTGGAAAGGCAAGCCAATCATTCCTAAAGCAGTATGTGCATCTGTCCAAAGTGTTTTTAATTTTTCTTTTGGACGGAACATGTAAAAGTTAGACACGATTTTGTTCCAATGCAATAAAACTCCTGTTATGATTGCAAAAAGAAAGAACAAAGCTGTAAATCCCGCCAAATAATATCCTGCAGGATAAGGAATCTGCGCCAGAAAATGTAGGCGATATAAGAGTTCGCCTAACGAATAAGATTCTTGATACGTATAGGTTTTGTAGTTTTTGTTGTCTAAATAAAAAAACTCGCCCGCCTGTTGTTTTTTTGGAGCCAATGTGTCTTTGGTTCCTTCCATATATACAGCAACCCTATTTTCTACTGAAGGTTTAGAAATGGTAATATTTCTTCCGTGCAAAACGTATTTTTTGTCCAAATACTGTAGTGCGTTATTATAATCTAATTGAATTTCTCTTGTGATTGCTGTAGATTCACTTCTTTCCCAATTGATGATTTCATCTCTAAAAAAAGAAAAAGACCCAGCAAAGAAAATTACAAAAAGAACTACACTGATAACGATGCCGCTGACAGTATGTGTGTGAAAATAGATATTGTAATGACGGTTATTCATAAATATTATTGTGCCGTATGGTTATAGGTTTGACCCAAATAAATGAAAAGACAAAAAAGTAAAGACAACAGAATATAAACTCCCCAAATTTTCCAGCCACTTTTGGCTAAGAAAGCAATAATCATTAAGGCTACCCATAGAATAAAACCGCTGAAAGCCATTGTGATTAATACATCTTTGCGGCTAAACCAAGCGGCTAAAGCCAAATGAAAAGTAACAGAAACAAAGTATCCGCCTAAAATTGCAGCAGTAATTTTGGAAAAACGAGGCCAAAAAGAAGGATTTAGATATTTTGAATTTGCTGGCATGGTATAATTAAAGTAGATTTTAGTTATAATAAAATTCAGTTACGGCAATAAAAATTAATAGAGCCAAAAGTAACTTACTGTTTATTTTTTTTAAAGGCGTAAGAATAATGATTAAGCTTCCAACGGTCATGAGCTGTATAAAAAACATCAAAGTTCCGCAACCCAATGATTGTGTAAAAAGCCACATTGCATAAGCTGTAAGCAAGAGCATTAATCCGATGATTTTAGTTTGCTTTGGATTTTTCTGCATCCATTTTTCAAAGCCTAAATCATACGATAACACTGCTCTTTTCGAAGTATAATACAGTGTGTAAAAAGCTAAGAAAACGATAAGGCTGGCAATTGTAATCATAATCAATTAGAATTTAAAAACACCTTCCGGTGAAGGAAGGTGTTTTTGTTATTTATTAGAATCTGTATGAAAAGTTTGCAGATAAGCTTCTCATATTTTTTGGATGAATTGTTGACCAACCATCGTAAGTGTCAGCATTAGCAATATTGTCTAATTTTAATGTCAATGTAAATTTCTCTGTTCCGTAAAAAATAGAAGAATTTAAAACAGTGTAAGATGGAATTGTAAACTGTCCAACAACATTCCTGTTCATGATTAAGTTCTTGTCAGCATAGTTTCCACCAAAACCTAAACCAAATCCTTGTAAATCTCCTTCAGAGAATTTGTAACTTGCCCAAAAGTTTGCTGTGTTTCTTGGCCCTGAACTCTCAGGTCTGTTTCCTACGAACGAAGGATCTCCAGCATTTAAGATAGCGTCTACATAGCTATAACCAGCAACAATGTTTAAACCAGTAACTGGATTTGCAACGATTTCTGCTTCAAAACCTTTGTTTCTTTGTTCTCCATCTTGGTAAGAAGTTTGAGTTGGTACTCCTTCAGGTGTAGAACCATAAACAGTATAAACCTGATCTGTTACTTTGATGTCATAATAGCTAAATGTTGCGTAAACTTTATCTTTAAGAACATTTAATTTAGTTCCAATTTCAAATTGGTTAGCGTGTTCTGGTTTGAAAGTTCTTGGAATAACTACGCCATTTAAACCGGTATCAGTTGTTGGCGCTGTATTCGTAAAACCATCCATGTAGTTGGCAAAAATCGAAACTTTGTCAATAATTGGCTGATAAACTAGACCAAATTTTGGTGAAAAAGAAGTTTGATTAAAATCATCAACATTTGTAGTAACGTCGCCAGCAGTCATAAAACGGTCTACACGTAAACTTGCCATTGCAGATAACGCAGGAGTAATATTGATTACATCTGAGGCATAAGCACTAATAACTTCTTGTTTTGTTTTGTTATTGTTTGCACTAGCTTCTGCTAAAAGTTTGTCAGAACCAGCTTTTGTTAGGACACCACTGTCACCATTTGTAATATATTTTGCAGGATCTGTTATATTAAATACGTATTGGTTTACAGTTGCTACATCTAAGTTTCCGATATAAACTCTTCCATTTGATACGTATCCAGAACCATTATCAACTTGACCTCTATTAAAGTAATCTAAACCAACAACAATTCTGTTTCTTAAGCTTCCGATTTTAAAATCGCCAATAAAGTTTTGTTGAATATCTGTTGTTAAAGTTGTTGTATCTTGGTAATTCATTGAACGTCCCAAAACAATCCCTTGATTTACCTCTGCAGGTGCATATTGTGTTCCTTCATACAAATAAGTATAATAGCCTTCAGATTTAGATGACCCTCTAGATAAAACTGTTTGAGAAGTCCATTGGTCAGAGATTTTGTAATTCATTTGCCCTTGAAGAGAGTATGAAGGAGTTTCAATTGCAAGTTCGTTACTTGTATAAGAACGTTTGTTATCATAACCCAATTCATCCATATTATGAACTCTTAGTGGGGCACCTCTGTCTAAAAACAACATAGTAGGATTGGTCTGTTTGTTGTTCATGAATTCAGTATTAATAAAGAACGAAAGTCTGTCGCTCACTTGGTAAGATAAAGATGGAGCAAAGAAAAATGATTTTCTGAAACCAGCATCTTGAAAGCTGTTTTCTGTATGGTAAGCAGTATTAACTCTAAAATTAATTTTGTGCTCTTCGTCTACAGGAGTATTAATGTCTGCAGTTACACGGTTTAACCCATAGCTTCCTGCTGTATAGCTCACCTCTCCGCCAAAATGGTCGTAAGGCTTTTTAGTAGTTAAGTTGATTAAACCTCCGTAAGAAATTAAACTACTTCCAAATAAGGTTCCAGAAGGTCCTTTAATAACTTCAATTTTGTCAATATTTGCAGGATCGATACTTCCGTTATTCAAAGCCGGTAATCCATTTGTCATTGTTGGTTGCACGGCAAATCCTCTTAGAGAGAAATATCCTGCACCGTCGCCGCCGCGTCCAGTAGAAGCCCAAAGAGGAGATAATCCAGGTGCATTTTTAAGTGCATCATCAATATTCGTCACTACTTGCTCTTTTAAAAGTTCACCAGTAATTGTAGTATAAACTTGTGGGTTTTCAAGATTTTTAAGCGGTAATCTTGATACTTGTTGATTTTCTTTACGAGCTAACGGGTTTTTTCTGCCGTTTCCGTTAATTACAATTTCGCTTAACTGCTCAGAGTTTGAGGTAATACTGAAATTTTCAATTAATTCGTCTCCACTATTAAGCGTAATGCTTTTTTCTTTAGATGTAAATCCAACTGCCGAGACTCTAATGATATAAGTTCCAGGTTTAAGGTTCTTTATTTCGTAGTTACCTTTGTTGTCTGTGTTTGTTCCAATTTTTGTTCCTTTTAAAGCAACAGATATATTATCTGCAGTTCCGCTATCTGAACTAATCTGACCTTTTATTGTCGCTTTCTCCTGTGCCCAAACAGATGTTCCTGTAAGAAGAACAAAGCATAAAGTTAAGAGCGAAATCGTAAATTTTAATTTCATTTTTATTTAGAATTAATTTTGATAGCGCAAATTTAATTGCTGATTTCCAACTAAGCAAATTGTTTTTATTTATTCTAAATAAAATATTTTTTAAGGGTTAAAATTTACATTAATTCAAAAAATTAACATCTTAAGCTAATCTTAAGCCAATATTAAGCAAAAAAAAGCCCGTTCTATTGAAAGAACAGGCTTTTTATATTGTAGAAAATTCTTAAAATTACAACTCTAAAGCACGTTTAGCGTCTCCATTCATCAATAATTCTACTGGATTTTCTAAAGCTTCTTTAACAGCAACTAAGAAACCAACAGATTCACGTCCGTCGATAATTCTGTGGTCGTAAGAAAGAGCAACATACATCATTGGGTGAATTTCAACTTTCCCGTTTACAGCGATTGGACGCTCGATGATGTTGTGCATTCCTAAAATTCCTGATTGAGGAGGGTTGATAATTGGAGTAGATAACATACTTCCGAAAACACCACCATTTGTGATTGTGAAAGTTCCTCCAGTCATATCGTCAACTGTAATTTGACCATCACGAGCTCTTAAAGCTAATCTTTTGATTTCAGCTTCAATTCCACGGAAAGTTAATAATTCAGCATTACGAACAACAGGAACCATTAATCCTTTTGGTCCAGAAACTGCGATTGAGATGTCAGCAAAATCATAAGCAATTTTGTAGTCACCGTCCATCATAGAGTTAACATCTGGATATAATTGTAAAGCTCTTGTAACTGCTTTTGTAAAGAATGACATGAAACCTAAACCTAAACCACCATGTTTAGCTTTGAACGCATCTTTGTATTCATTACGAATTTGGTTAATTGGCGTCATGTTTACCTCGTTGAAAGTGGTAAGCATAGCTGTTTCGTTTTTAGCCGAAACCAATCTTTCTGCTACTTTACGACGTAACATAGATAATTTTGTACGCTCAGTTCCACGGCTTCCACCAGTTGGAGTTCCCATAGAAGGTACTGCATTTACAGCATCATCTTTAGTGATTCTTCCTCCTTTTCCAGTTCCCGAAACTGTTGCTGGAGCAATATTTTTTTCATCTAATATTTTTCTTGCTGCAGGAGATGGAGTTCCTGCTGCATAGCTTGTAGCAGCTGGAGCTTGAGCTGGAGCAGCTTTTGGTGCTTCTGCTTTTACTTCTGCCTTTGGAGCCTCAGCTTTCGGAGCTTCTGCTGCTGGAGCTGCAGACTCGCCTCCTGCTGGTTTTGCAGCATCTGTATCAATTAAACAAACTACAGCGCCTACTGCAACTGTATCACCTTCTTCAGCTTTTAGTGTAATCACACCGCTCATTTCAGCAGGCAATTCAAGAGTAGCTTTGTCTGAATCAACTTCAGCAATAGCCTGATCTTTCTCTACATAATCTCCGTCTTTTACTAACCAAGTTGCAATTTCAACTTCTTTTATTGACTCCCCTGGTGATGGGACTTTCATTTCTAAAATCATCTTATTTCTTTGTTTAAAGTTTAGTTAGTTTCAAGTTTCAGTCCCGATAGCTATCGGGATTGAAACATGAAACATGAAACAATTTTTTTATTATCTAAATAAATTTTTATCGAATACCATTCTAATTGCATCTGCATGACGACGTTTTGCACGTGTGTAGCTTCCAGATGCTGGCGCAGCGTATGCTTTTAATGAAGCCAATCTCCATTTTACAAGATCAAAGTTCATTAACATAAAGCTATAAGCTCCCATGTTTTTAGGTTCTTCTTGTGCCCAAACATAATCGTCTGCATTTGGATATTTTGCAATGATTTCTTTAATCTGCTCAATTGGGAAAGGGAATAATTGTTCGATACGAACAACCGCAACGTCATTTCTTCCGTTATTTTCTCTTTCTGCAACAATGTCATAATAGAATTTACCAGTAACAAAAACTAATGTTTTTACTTTCTTTTTATCTACTGTATTGTCATCAATTGTTTCTTGAAAACTTCCATTTGCTAACTCATCAACTGTAGATACACATCTTGGGTCACGCAATAAACTTTTTGGAGAGAAAACTACCAAAGGTTTACGGAAATTTGTTTTCATTTGTCTTCTTAACAAGTGGAAGAAGTTTGCTGGCGTTGTACAATCTGCAACATACATATTGTGTCTTGCACAAAGTTGTAAATAACGTTCCATTCTTGCAGAAGAGTGTTCAGCACCTTGGCCTTCATATCCGTGAGGCAATAACATCACAATACCATTTTGGTTGTTCCATTTGTCTTCACCACAAGAAATATATTGGTCAATCATAATTTGAGCTCCATTAGAGAAATCTCCAAATTGTGCTTCCCAAATCGTTAAGGCTTTTGGATTTGCCAATGCATATCCATAATCAAAACCTAAAACACCATATTCAGATAAAAGAGAGTTGAATACTCCAAACTTTCCTTTTTTGTTTTCAATAGCATCTAAAAGAATTACTTCTTCTTCAGAATCTTCAACTTTAACTACCGCGTGACGGTGAGAGAAAGTTCCACGCTCTACGTCCTGACCAGAAATACGAACATCAAATCCTTCTGTTAAAAGAGATCCGTAAGCAAGTGCTTCTGCAGTTCCCCAATCAAGAGTGTTGTTGTCGTATCCAGCTTTTCTATCGGTAACAATTTTAGTAATCTTATTGATAAACTTCTTGTCAGATGGTAAAGTTGAGATGGTGTTGATGATAGAATCCAATCCTTTTTTATCAAAAGTAGTATCTACTTTTTGAAGCATTTGTGTATCAGTTACCTGAACAAATCCTTCCCATTCGTTTTTCATGAATGGAGTAATGATAGTCAAATCTTTTTTACGAGAAGCTTCTAAGTTTTCTTCTAATTGAGATTTGTATTCTTTTTCTAAAGCATTTACATAAGATGCATCGATTACGCCATCAGACAATAATTTCTCTGCATAGATGTCTCTTGGATTTTTATGTTTTGCGATGATTTTGTATAATACAGGTTGTGTGAAACGAGGTTCGTCACCTTCGTTGTGTCCATATTTTCTGTATCCTAATAAGTCGATAAATACATCACGTCCAAATTGCATTCTGTAGTCTAGTGCAAAAGATACAGCGTGTACAACAGCTTCTGCATCATCAGCATTTACGTGTAATACTGGAGAAAGCGTTACTTTGGCAACGTCTGTACAATATGTAGAAGAACGAGCATCTAAGTAATTCGTTGTAAAACCAACCTGATTGTTGATTACAATATGAATTGTACCGCCAGTTTTGTATCCGTCAAGTAAAGACATTTGAATGATTTCATACAAAATACCCTGACCTGCAATAGCAGCATCTCCGTGTACTGCAATTGGCAATACTTTAGAGAAATCGTCATTATAATATTTATCTTGTTTTGCTCTTGTAATACCTTCAATTACAGCTCCAACAGTTTCTAAGTGAGAAGGGTTTGGTGCTAAATTGATGTTGATGCTTTTTCCAGATCTTGTTTTTTTGTCGGCAGTAAGACCTAGATGGTATTTTACGTCACCATCAAAATATTCCTGATCGTAATCTTTACCGTCAAACTCACCAAAAATATCCTGAGTAGATTTTCCGAAGATGTTTGCCAAAACGTTCAAACGACCACGGTGAGCCATTCCCATTACGAATTGTTCAACACCTTTTTCAGCAGCTTGTTCGATCAAAGCATCAAGAGCAGGGATGATAGATTCTCCACCTTCTAAAGAGAAACGTTTTTGTCCAACATATTTAGTATGAAGGAAGTTCTCGAAAGAAACGGCTTGATTTAATTTATTTAAGATTGTTTTCTTTTCTTCTGTAGAGAAAGTTGGCTGATTAACATTTACAGCTAATTTATCTTGAATCCATTTTACAACGCCAGGATTTCTGATATACATATACTCAATACCGATATGCTGGCAGTAAATTGCTTTTAAACGGTTTACAATATCCTGTAAAGAAGAAGGTGCCATTCCGATTGTTTGTGCAGCATCAAAAACAGTTGAAAGGTCAGCTGTAGATAATCCGAAGTTTTCAATATCCAAAGTTGGAGATGAAGTTCTACGGTCACGAACAGGATTTGTTTTCGTGAATAAATGCCCGCGCGTACGGTATCCGTCAATTAATTTAAGAACGTTGAATTCTTTCTTTAGTTTTTCAGAAATCTGACTATAATCTGTGTTATCGCTAGTCACGTACTCAACGATCGTTTGCACAGGATTTTCGTCATTATAAACAGTTTGTCCAAAGTCGAAACCTTGAAAGAAACTTCTCCAGCTAGGCTCAACGCTATCTGGATTTACTAAATATTGATCGTATAATTGTGCAAAAAACTCAGTATGCGCTGCGTTTAAAAATGAAAACCTATCCATAATATGAGTGAATATACTTTTTTGTTATATAGAAAGGCAAAAGTACAACAATCACATTTATTTAAATCTTTTTTTTACGTACTTTTACGTAAAAATTTGTTAAAATAAACGTTAACTATGAATAAAATTCAATTTTCAATCGATTGCAGATATTTTTTTGTGATTTTGGCCGTCTTATTTTCAAGTTACAGTATTGCTCAGCAAAAATATGTTATTGACAATAGCAATCATTTTTGGGAGAAAGTTCAATTTGGTGGAGGACTCGGATTGGGTTTTGGATCTGGTTACACCAATATTTCAGTTATGCCGAGTGCAATTTATAATGTCAACGAAATTGTTGCCGTTGGTGCTGGTCTTCAATTTGGTTATTTATATCAAAAAAATTATTACGAATCTTTCGTTTGGGGAGGAAGTCTTATTGGTTTAGTAAATCCAATTCCAGAAATCCAATTATCAGCTGAATTAGAACAGGTAAGAGTTGATAGCCAATATGAAGCAGGATATGATATTTATGGTAATCGTTATCCGCCATATTCAGATAGTTATTGGAACACCGCTTTATATTTAGGAGCAGGTTATAGAACAGGAAGTGTCACTATCGGTGCCCGTTACGACGTTTTGTATAATCCTAATAAAAGTCTTTATGGTTCTGGATTTATGCCTTTTGTGAGAGTGTATTTCTAAGGTTCTAAGGTACTGAGATACTGAGGTTCTAAGTTTTTAAATACGGAAATTTGAAGAAATTTATTTTTTTAATTACAGCAGTTTTAGTTTTAAGCTGTAATAATTCTAAAAAAGAAAACTTTGAAAATGCAAAGGTTGCAAAAAGAGAATTGCGACCTTTTTTTGATTCTGATCATATCAGTCATTATTATTTGGACATTTCTGATGACAATTTTTTTAAGCTCGTTAGAAAAGAGAACAAAACTGATAAAGAAAAGGAATTAATTAATATCTATATACATACTTTTCCTGATAATATTCCAAAAGTAGATTTTGAAAAAATACTTTTAAGTCATAATTATAAAAAATCGAATTTATCGATTAAAGATGAAAAGCGTATTGAAAATATATTTAGTGAAAAAGATTCATTAAAAAATGATGCATGTGCCTGTATTGCCGAATATAAGGATATTTTTATTTTTAAGAAAAATGAAAAAACTATTGGTATAGCAAAGATTTGCTTTAAAAATGCTCGTTTCCAGATTATAGGAAGTAAAATAAATACGGAAGGTTTTGGACTAATTAATGAACTAGAAAGATTGGAAAGTATCGTTCGTCCCAATGAGAAAAAACCTTAGCATCTCAGAACCTCAGAACCTTACTTATAATAATTCCTAAACCAAACCTTCTGCCATTCTCTTTTTAAAATCAAGAAAGCAACTTGTTCAGCTAGGATAACCAAATCTGAACCATCTAGTTGTTTGATTTCGTTTTCGGGAACATCAATGATGTATAACAAATTTAAATACTCAGCAAATTTGTACTGAATCATTCTGTAGACTTTTTCGTGAAGCTGAATCTTTAATTCATTTGGCGAAATGCTCAACGGAAAATCGATTCCTTCATTGGCCAGATTAAAATCTTTATTAATCTGTTCGATAAGATTCAGATATAAGGTCTCTGCTTGCGCTTGTGCTAATAATGATTCGGTATTTATTGGTGCTACAAACATGTGATTTTAGATTTTAGATTGCTGATTTATGATTGTAGATTTTTTCCTGAATACTAAACTTTACGTCCCATTAAATTCTCGCCAAATGTTCTTAGAATATCCTTTTTTTTAGAATTAACATCCATTTTTTCTAAGGTTTCAAAGGCTTTTAAAGTATACATTTCAATAGCTTCTTGTGTAGCTTTTGAAGCTCCTGATTCGTTAAAAATCGTTTTGGCTGTTTCTATTTTTTCTGAATTATCATCTAATTGCAAGGTGAATAATTTTTCTAATTCTGAGGCTTTTTCATCAGAAGAAAATTCTAAGGCTTTTAGATATAAATAGGTTTTTTTGTTTTCTATAATATCACCACCAACTTGTTTTCCAAAAGTTTCTGGATCACCAAAAGCATCTAGATAATCATCTTGAAGCTGAAACGCCAATCCTAAATTTAATCCGAAATCATAAATTAAATCTGCTTCTTTTTCAGAAGTTTTAGCTACAATTGCACCCATTTTCATGGCAGCAGCAACCAAAACAGCTGTTTTATATTCAATCATTTTAAGATATTGAGGAATCGTAACGTCTTTGCGAACTTCAAAATCTACATCCCATTGCTGTCCTTCACAAACTTCAAGCGCAGTTTTGCTGAATAATTTGGCAAGGTTTCTAAAAACAATCGGCTCGTATTGTTCAAAATATTGATACGCCAAAATAAGCATGGCATCTCCAGATAGAATTCCAGTATTTAAATCCCACTTTTCATGCACCGTAATTTGTCCTCTTCTTAAAGGAGCGTCGTCCATAATATCATCATGCACCAGCGAAAAGTTATGAAAAACTTCAACCGCCATTGCTGCCGGTAACGCAATCGAATAATCAGTATCAAAAACTTCAGCAGCCATTAAAGTTAAAACTGGACGAATGCGTTTTCCTCCAAGTCCTAAAATGTATTCAATAGGTTCGTAAAGATTTGTTGGTTCTTTATGTATGTTTTGACTCTCTAGATAATTGATAAAAAAATCTTGGTACTGACTTATATCGTGCATAATGAATTCTGATTTCGAGGCTCAAAGATACAATTCAAATATGAATTTTTAGAGATGAAATGTTAAAAGCGTATCAATCATTTAAAATGCACTTTTAATGCATCTCATTTTTAATGTGTTAAAATTTTTTCCAAAAAACTTGGAAACTTTTTTGGTATTCAGAGTTTCCTGTCTATATTTGCAGCGTTAATATGGAAACTAAGAACACTGTAAAAGTTTCCATGAAGAGTTTTAATGATTTGTAAGATCAATTAAATCAGTTATTTATGAAGACAAAATGGACTTTAGATTCAAGCCAATCAGATGTTTTATTAGAAATGAGAAGATCTAGAACTTCTTATTTGGGAGGTGATACAAACAAATTTGGGGGTTATGTAAATATTGAAGACAATGAGATTGAAGATGCTTCTGTCGAATTCTCATTAGATATCAATAACAAAAAAGAGAGTTTCCAATCTATAGACGCTTATTTACAGCTTCAAGATTTTTTTGAAGAAGATGAGCATCCGATTATCAGTTTCAAATCGACTTCATTTCAAAAAGTAAATCAGAATATCAATTTTTTCAAAGGAGATCTAACGATAAAAGATATCACAAGAGTAGTTGAATTGGATGCTGAATTTCTTGGAGAGAATATTTATAACGGAGAGAAGAAAGTCGCTTTTGAAATTAAGGGAAATATCAAACGCGAGGACTTTGGTTTGGATTACAATTCTTTCAATCATACTTCAGGTGCTGCCTTAGGGAAAGACATAAAACTTATAGCAAATTTAGAATTTAGCATATAAATCTTACTAAATCAATAAATTGATGTAAAATTATTACAAATAAACAGGAAACTATTTTTTTAATTTTAGTTTCCAAAGTATATTTGTGATGCAATCGAGAATTTAAAATGAAAGAGAAGATTATAGCAAAAGCAAGCGAGTTATTTTTAAAGCTTGGTTTTAAGAGTGTTACAATGGACGATATTGCGGGCGAAATGTGTATTTCTAAAAAAACGATTTACAAGTATTTCTGTAATAAAGAAGTTTTAATTGAAGAGAGCACGTCGCTGGTTCATGGCCAGGTACATGAAATCATGGATACTATTATAGCAAAGAATTTTAATGCTATTCATGAAAATTTTGAAATCAGAGAAATGTTCCGTGACATGTTTAAAAACAACATTGACACGTCTCCTATTTATCAGTTAAAGAAACATTACCCTGAGATCTATCAAAATATTCTTTCATTCGAAATTGATCAATGTACTCAGCTTTTTAGAGAAAACATTGAAAAGGGAATTCGTGAAGGTCTTTACAGAAGTGATTTAAATGTAGAAGTGTATGTGAAGTTTTATTACACACTGGTTTTTCATATAAATGAAAATACTGTTTCTGAAAGCGAAGCACAAAGAATTGAGCTGGAAGCATTAGAATATCATACTCGCGCAATGGCTACTCAAAAAGGAGTTGAAGAATTAGAGAAGCAGCTAAAGAGAATAAATAATTAATTCATCCAAATATATTCAATCGTCATTATTCTGAGAGAGGATGGAAGATGACGATACTATCTCAAAATTTAAAAAATAAATATTTAACTACTTATGAAAAGAATCCTTCTTATATTTTTGTGCACCATTGGCTTGTCTGCCAACGCACAAACCACTTTAACCCTGAAAGATGCTGTCAATTATGCGCTTCAAAATAAAGCCGATGCGAAAAAAGCAAAGCTTCAGGTAGAGAATAGTGAGTATCAGATTCAGGAAATACGTTCGAGAGCTTTACCGCAAATTAGTGCAAACGGAAGTTTAACGTATAATCCGGTAATTCAAACTACAGTTATTGATGGAGCTGCATTTGGTGCGCCAGGAACTACAATTCAGGCTGCATTTGGACAGAAATGGACTTCAACTGGAGGGATTTCTTTAACTCAGGCATTATTTGATCAATCTGTTTTTACAGGTTTAAGAGCTGCAAAAACGACTCGTGAGTTTTATCAAATAAATGATCAATTAACAGAAGAACAAGTTATTGAAAGAGTTGCAAATAACTATTATTCAGTTTATGTACAAAAAGAAAGGCTTATTTTATTAGACAGTAACTACGTAAATACGCAAAAAGTTCGTGATATTGTTCAAGGACAGTTTAATAACGGTTTGGCTAAAAAAATTGACTTAGATCGTATTATCGTAAAAATGTCTAACATCGATACAGATCGTCAGCAGGTTAAAAATCAGATCGAATTACAGGAAAATGCGTTAAAGTTTTACATGGGTATGCCTATCGAAACTCAAATCGTTATGCCTAAAGAAGAATTTCAAGTTGTGCCAGCTGCTTTAACACAAGAGCCAAATATTGAAAACAGAACAGAATATTTGCTTTTGAAAAAACAAGAAGAACTTTTAGTGTTTAATAAAAAGGCAGTTGAAGCTGGTTACTATCCGACACTTTCATTGTCTGCAGGATATAATTATATCGGACAAGGACCTGAAATGCCTTGGTTTGCAAAACCAGAAAAAGGAGTGTATTGGTCAGATTTCTCAGCAGTTGCCTTAAACCTACACGTACCAATCTTTACAGGTTTCGGGACTCGTGCAAAAGTTAGACAGGCAGATGTTCAAATCAGAGAACTTCAAGAAGACATCAAAGACACTAAATTATCTCTTGATTTAGATTATAAAAATGCAATGGCACAGATTAATAATAACCTTGTGACTATTGAGAATCAGAGAGAAAATATGCGTTTAGCGCTAGATATTTTAAGCAATACTAAAAACAATTATCTTCAAGGATTAGCATCTTTAACCGATTTGCTAGATGCAGAAAATGCATCACTTGAAGCTCAAAATAACTTTACAAGAGCAGTTTTAAATTATAAAATTGCCGAAATATCTCTAATCAAATCGAAAGGCGAACTTAAATCTCTTACTAAATAACAAATTATTACAATGAAGAAAATAATTATAACAGTCGTAATCATAGTCGTGGCTTTTGTCGGGATTAACTACATTCTAAATAAGAACAAGGCAGAAAATGAAGCGAAAACTGCAATTGTAGCAGAAAAAAACGCAGCAGTTTCTGTAAAAGTGGCTACAGTAAAAACAGAAGATGTTAACTTAGGTTTTACTGCAAACGGAAACTTCGCACCAATTCAGGAATTGACTTTCTCTGCTGAAAAATCTGGAAAAGTAATTAGTGTGTTAGTTAAAGAAGGTGACTATGTAAGAGTAGGCCAAACTCTTTTAACAGTAAGAGGTGACGTTATCAATGTAAACGCTCAAGCAGCTGAAGCAGCATATCAAAACGCAAAATCTGATTATGCTAGATATGAAAATGCTTTCAAAACAGGTGGTGTTACAAAACAGCAATTAGATCAAGCAAAATTAGCTTTAACTAATGCTCAATCTAATTATACTCAAGCTAAAATTAATGTTGGAGATACAAGAGTAAAAGCTCCAATTAACGGATACATCAATAAAAAATATATCGAGCCAGGTTCTATTTTAGCAGGAATGCCTGCAACTGCTTTATTTGATATTGTAAATGTTTCTAAATTAAAATTAACTGTTACAGTAAACGAAACTCAAGTTGCTAGTTTAAAATTAGGACAAACTGTAGACATTACAGCAAGTGTTTATCCTGATAAATCATTTAGTGGAAAAATTACTTTCATTGCTGCAAAAGCAGATGCTTCTTTAAATTTCCCTGTAGAAATTGAAATTACAAACAATGCTAACAACGACTTAAAAGCAGGTATGTACGGAACGGCAAACTTTGGTGCGAAGAGTCAAAAACAAAACTTGAAAGTTGTTCCTAGAAATGCTTTTGTTGGTAGTGTGAGCAGTAACGAAATTTTTGTTGTAGAAAACGGTGTTGCTAAATTAAGAAAAGTAGTGGCAGGAAGAATTTTAGGAGATAAAGTTGAAATCATTAATGGTTTAAATGACGGAGAAACTGTAATTGTGACTGGTCAAATCAACCTACAAGACGGAAATACAGTAGAAATTATTAAATAATTATTTGGCTATAAGCATTAAGCTATAGGCTATAAGCAATTCCAAAGCTTAAAGCCTATTGCCTACAGCTTAAAGCATAAAGAAAAAATATATGAAATTAGCCGAAATATCCATAAAACGTCCGTCGTTGGTAATTGTATTGTTTACAATTCTGACACTAGGTGGATTGTTCAGTTACAGCCAATTAGGCTACGAGCTGATCCCAAAATTCGAAACCAACGTTATTACGGTTTCAACTGTATATCCTGGAGCTTCTCCGAGTGAGGTTGAAAATACAGTAACGAAAAAAATTGAAGATGCGATTGCGTCTTTAGAAAATATCAAGAAAATCGATTCGAAATCTTATGAGAGTCTTTCGATTGTGTCAATTACATTGACTTCAAATGCGAATGTTGATATTTCGATGAATGATGCTCAGCGTAAAATTAATGCGATTTTGAGTGATCTTCCAGATGATGCAGATCCTCCGTCATTGACTAAATTCTCTTTGAGTGATTTACCAATTATGACGCTTGGTGCGAATGGTAAAATGGATGAAGCAGCTTTCTACGATTTGATCGATAAAAAGATTGCGCCAGTTTTATCTCGTGTACAAGGGGTTGCTCAGGTAAACATTATTGGTGGTCAAGAGCGTGAGATTCAGGTAAACCTTGATGCAGTAAAAATGCAAGGTTACGGACTTTCAGTTCCACAAGTACAGCAGACTATCTTGAGTTCAAACTTGGATTTCCCTACAGGTAACATCCAGACTCGTAACCAAAAAATCTTAATCCGTTTAGCGGGTAAATATAAGAATGTTGACGAATTAAGAAACTTAGTAGTTTCTTCTCAAAACGGAATTCAAATTCGTTTAGGCGATATCGCTGATGTTCAGGATACACAAAAAATTGCAGAGAAAATTGCACGTGTAGATCAAAAAAGTGCAATTGTTCTTCAAATTGTAAAACAATCAGATGCTAATGCCGTTGCGGTAAGTGAGCAATTGATTAAGACAATTAAAACTTTAGAGAGCGATTACAAATCGGCTCAATTGAAATTAGAGGTTGCAAAAGACAGTACTGTCTTTACGCTTGAAGCAGCAGATTCTGTTGTACATGACTTGTTAATTGCAGTTATTCTGGTAGCATTTGTAATGTTGTTCTTCTTGCACAGTATTCGAAACTCGTTAATCGTAATGGTATCTATTCCAGCATCTTTGATTGCGACATTTATCGGAATTTATTTGTTAGGTTACACACTTAACTTAATGTCTTTACTTGGTTTGTCTCTTGTTGTAGGTATTCTTGTGGATGACGCGATTGTGGTACTAGAGAATATTTACCGACATATGGAGATGGGTAAAAGCCGAATTCGAGCGGCTTATGACGGAACTGCCGAAATTGGTGCAACCGTAACTTCGATTACATTAGTAATTGTGGTAGTGTTCTTGCCAATTGCAATGAGTACAGGATTAGTATCGAACATTATTACCCAGTTCTGTGTTACGGTAATTATTTCTACAATGTTCTCGTTGTTGGCTTCATTTACAATTATTCCATGGTTATCTTCTCGTTTTGGAAAACTAGAGCATATTGAAGGTAAAAATCTTTTCGGAAAAATTATCCTTGGTTTCGAAAGCTATTTGACTCGTTTTACAAACTGGGTATCAAACTTGCTTAACTGGTGTTTAGATCACTATATTAAAACAATAGTTGCAGTTGTAGTAATGTTTTTTGGAACGATCTTCTGGTTAATGGGAGGTGGATATATTGGAGGAGAGTTCTTCGCATCATCTGATAGTGGTGAGTTCTTAGTACAAATTGAAATGCCAAAAGACGCTTCGTTAGAGCAAACCAACTTTATGACGCAAAAAGCAGAAGCTTTCTTAAAAGGAGAGAAATATGTTTTCAGCCAGATTACAACAGTTGGTCAAACCAGTGAAGGTTTAGGAGCTGCTCAGGCAACTGCATACAAAGCAGAGATTGACGTTAAAATGATTGATCAAAAAGATCGTACAGACGACGCCAACGTTTATGCTGCAAAAGTAAAACGTAAACTGGAAAAAGTTTTAGTTGGAGCAAAAGTAAAAACAGTTCCAGTAGGTATCTTAGGTACTGCTGAGGATGCAACTCTAGGTTTGATCGTAACTGGTCCAAACGTAGAAAGCGCAATGAAATTTGCTAAACTTGCCGAAGCAGAATTACGTACCATTCCTGGAACAACTGAGATTAAATTAACAGTTGAAGACGGAAATCCAGAGATCAACGTTCAGGTTGATAGAGATAAAATGGCTGCTTTAGGACTAACACTTCAAACAGTTGGTTTAACTATGCAGACTGCTTACAGTGGTAATACAGACGGTAAATTTAGAGCTGGTGAATACGAGTACGATATCAACATTAAATACAACGAATTTGATAGAAAAAATATCACAGACGTTAGTAACTTGATTTTCATCAACAATGCAGGTCAGCAAATTAAATTAAACCAATTTGCTACAATTACTGAAGGTTCTGGACCAAGTAAATTAGAGCGTAGAGATAAAACAGCTTCTGTAACCGTACAAGGTCAGAATGTTGGGGTACCAGCAGGAACAATCGTTCAGCAATGGCAGGCAAAATTAGATAAATTGCAAAAACCTACAGGAGTTAATTACATCTGGGGTGGTGACCAAGAGAATCAATCAGAAGGATTTGGTACTTTAGGAATCGCATTATTAGCCGCTATTATTTTGGTTTACCTTGTAATGGTTGGATTATATGACAGTTTCGTTCACCCGTTTGTTGTATTATTTGCTATTCCGCTTTCGTTCATTGGAGTTTTATTCGCCCTAGCATTAACAAACAATACCTTGAATATTTTTACCATCTTAGGGGTAATCATGTTGATTGGTCTTGTGTGTAAGAATGCGATCATGCTTGTCGATTATACGAATCAGCGAAGAGCAGCCGGAGAATCAATCAGAAACGCTCTAATCCAAGCAAACCACGCTCGTTTACGTCCGATTTTGATGACGACAATTGCGATGGTATTTGGTATGTTCCCGATTGCATTGGCATCTGGAGCAGGAGCTGAATGGAAAAACGGATTAGCGTGGGTAATTATTGGAGGTTTGATTTCTTCATTATTCCTAACGTTAATTGTGGTACCAGTTATCTATGATATTATGGAGAAAATCATTAGAAAATTCTCTAAAGGAGAAAAAATCGACTACGAAGCAGAAATGCATGCCGATTATGTGCATACTGAATTAAGCGAAGACGGTTTTAATCCGAAACATACTCATTAATAGTTTTAATTTTTGATAGTGGAATTCCGAGCCCGAATTCGGAATTTCACAATGAAAAATCCCAAGTTCCTTTAAATTGGAATTTGGGATTTTTTTTATTGTTAATCGAAAAATCTGTTTATTTGCATCACCTTACAAAAACAACTATGCTACAAAAAGACAAGTCAGCAGCTATTGGTTTTATTTTTATAACCATGTTAATAGACATTACAGGATGGGGAATTATTATTCCTGTAATACCAAAATTAATCGAAGAATTAATTCACGGAGATATCAGTGAAGCCGCAAAAATTGGCGGCTGGTTGACTTTCGCGTATGCGATAACTCAGTTTGTATTTGCTCCCGTTATTGGAAATTTGAGTGATAAATTTGGAAGAAGGCCAATTATCTTGATTTCCCTTTTCGGATTTTCATTAGATTATCTTTTATTAGCATTTTCGCCAACTATTATCTGGCTTTTTATCGGAAGAATTATTGCTGGAGTTACCGGTGCCAGTATTACAACCGCTTCAGCTTATATTGCCGATGTTAGTACACCTGAAAACAGAGCTAAAAACTTTGGTTTAGTAGGTGCAGCTTTCGGATTAGGTTTTATCATCGGACCAGTTATTGGTGGACTTTTAGGACAATATGGATCAAGAGTGCCTTTTTATGCCGCAGCAGTTTTATGTATGCTGAATTTCCTTTACGGATTTTTCATTCTGCCGGAATCGCTTAAAAAAGAAAACCGCAGACCTTTTGATTGGAAACGTGCCAACCCAATTGGAGCTATTTTAGGATTAAGAAAACACCCAACCTTAATTGGTTTAATCGTTGCAATATTTCTTCTGTATGTAGGTTCTCATGCCGTACAAAGCAACTGGAGTTTCTTTACCATTTATCAATTCAATTGGGATGAAAGAATGATCGGAATTTCATTAGGGATAATTGGTTTATTGGTCGGAGTGGTACAAGGAGGATTAGTTCGATACATCAATCCGAAAATAGGAAATGAGAAAAGTATCTACATTGGTTTAGCTTTATATACCATCGGAATGCTATTGTTTGCTTTTGCAACAGAAAGCTGGATGATGTTTGTATTTTTAATTCCGTATTGTCTTGGCGGAATTGCCGGACCAGCATTGCAATCTGTTGTAGCAAGTAAAGTCGAACCTAGCGAACAAGGAGAAATTCAAGGAACTTTGACCAGTTTAATGAGTGCTTCTTCGATTATTGGTCCGCCAATGATGGCCAATACATTTTATTTCTTCACACATGATGATGCGCCGTTTAAATTTGCAGGAGCACCTTTTATTTTAGGGGGAGTTTTAATGTTATTGAGTACAGTTGTTGCTTATTTTTCATTGAAAAAACATGCAGTTCCGAAAACAGAAATGGAATAATAAACAGAAATGTTTTAAAATAAAAAAAGCCTTCATATTTAAATTATGAAGGCTTTTTTTATTTGTGGTGAAGTTTTATTCTTTAATAAATTTCAAAGCTTTTTCTTTTCCGTCAGATTTTATATTTAAAATATACAATCCTTTAGCAAGATTTGACAAATCAATTTCAGAATTTGTTTTATTTATTTTTTTTGATAAAACAGATTGTCCTGAAACAGAGAAAATCTGAATGTCTTCAATTATTGATTTGTTTTTAATCGTTAAAATATGTTTCACAGGATTAGGGTAAAACTGAAAGTCAGTCAAATCAAAATCTGGAGTAGAAAGCGAGCCATTTAGTTTGGCTGTTACAGCAAGACGTTCTTTACTCTCGATTCCGTTTATTGTTTGCGAGGCATAATACGTTACACCATCAACCAAAACCGTAGACAATGGTAAAGAGGGTTCTATAGCAACTTTACTTGTTTTTCCGGTTGGAGAAGTTCCTGGTCTACTGTACCATTTAATGTTTTGACCATCAATAACAAGATCACCCAAAGTTTGTCCAGATTTAAACTCTAAAATCATTTCTTTTTTACCATCTATTAAAGGCGCTGGCGGATTGACCGTTATATACAGCAATGTGGCACATCCTTTTTCATCAATGACCATAACTTCATGATCTCCATAACTTACGTTTGTAAACACATTATTAGATTTTCGATCAAAAGAATCCATCTGATACAAATAATTACCATTTCCTCCAATAGCATTTACCGTTACAGTTTGATTTTCAATACTTACTGTTACATCTAATGAAGAAGGCTGACTAATATGAATCATCGATGCTTTTATACTGCAGTTAGCACTATCGGTAACATCAACAGTATAATCGCCGGCACTTAAATATTCAAAAATATTAGACGATTGTTGGTTTGTTAATGCAGTGCCAGCAGCATTTCTAAGTAAATATTTGTACGGAAAAATACCGCCTGTTACATTTACTTGAATTGATCCTTCAGATGAGTAAGGACAAATTGCATCTTTTGTGATGACGTCTAGCGCTAATGGCTGATATTCGTTAACGATACAAATTAAATTACTAGTGCAGTTTGCATCATCTTTTGTTGTTATAGAATAAGAGCCTGGTTCTACGTTGGCTAAAGTATAGCTAGATGCTTGACTAGCTATATAAGGAGCACCGTTTATAGAATACTGATATGGCGGTTTTCCGCCTTCGGTAACAATTTTAATTGAACCTTTGTTATTACAAGTAGGATTGGTTATAATAAGAACCGAAGATAAAGTAGATTTATACTGATTGACCGAAACGTTTGTTGAAGCAATACAGCCATTTTGATCTTTTACATACACAGTATAGTCGCCCGCGTTTAAGTCGCTTGAAGTATTTGAATTGGAATAATTAATGCCGTCAAAAGAATAAGTATATACAGATGTTCCTCCATTTCCTGTAATTGTAACAATATCTTTGTTGCCGCAGTTAATGCCTTCTGTTACAACTGCATTTGCTTTTAAAGGTATATAAGGTTTAACCTGAACAAAAACAGGAATGTCAGTTTTACAATTATAAGAATCTTTTATTAGAATAGTGTAATCGCCAGGCTCCAGATAAAAATCTCTGTTAGGAAGATACGTCTGTCCATAATCTAACGAATAGCTAAAATTTTGACTCGCGCCTGGCAGAACTGAAACTAATTGAATTCTTGTTCGAGGTTCATTACAGTCAGGATTTATTGTTAAAGCCACAATCTGCTCAGTCGGATAGAAGATTAATTGAAAGAAATTTGTTGTAATAGTACCTTTATTGTTTATTCTCGCATAAACGATTTGCGATTGAGGCGAAACAAAATAAGTTGGATCTGGAATTGGACTTGTATTAGCAGTAGCGTCATTAAGACTTAAATGGTAACTTACGGTAGTTTCGTTAGGATTTAAGTTACCGATTAATTCAGCATTGCGAGTTGTTAAATTAAATATTGGATACGTTTGACATCCACTGAGAGGGCTAATCTGTGCAAAAAATAAAGTAGGCAGTAAAAAAAGAAAACAAAGTAGAGTTTTTTTCATAAGGATAGATTTGTTAAAATGGCGAAACAAATATATCAAAAAAACAAATTATACTACTTTAAATATAAATAATGGTTAAAATAATCAATAATCGCTTTTCCCTCCAATAAAACATCAGCGCCAATAATGCCATGTACGGCTTTGGCCTTAAAAGATTCTAAAGCTTCATTAACATGCGAAAGATCAAAAATTACAATATTGAAATCTTTGTTTTTCCAGCTTCCCAATTGCAATTTGTTTTTAGATGAAATCTGAGTTGTCATTCCAGTTCCGCCTGCTCCAGAAGCTTTTGTTTTAGAATTTTTTGCAGAAAGTTCAAAACGCTCAATAGACTCAAAACCCACGCAAGTGTTGGATGCGCCCGTGTCTAAAATGAAATTGCCAGAAATGCCATTTATTTTGGCTTTTATCTGCAAATGCTGAGTTTTAGTGATTTTGAATTTTATTTTTTTATAATTCTCTTTTTTGAGAATTTCGTGAAGATTTTCCATTCCTGTAATGATTGAAACTCAAAAATAAGCCAATTACAGCCAAAAAACTAATGATATAGAAGATATAATTGGTTTGCGTTTCAGGTTTTTCAAGAGTGCCGTAATAGACAAAAGCACTCCAGTAATAAGGAGACTTTTTTGCATTGGGAATATTTTCATCTTTTAAAAATTTCCTTTTTGCATTTGCTGTTGCGTGTACAAAAGAAGAATTATGTTTAAGATCTTTATAAAAATAATCCATAAAAACAGAAGTAGTATAATCGTTTACATTCCACAGAGAAAATAAGAGATTTTGTGCTCCTGCAAACTGAAAACCTCTTGCAATACTCATGGCGCCTTCGCCTTTATACAATTTTCCAATTCCTGTTTCGCAGGCGCTCAGAACCACCAAATCTGGATTGAGCTGTAAATTGTATAATTCAGAAAACAGGATTTCCTGATCGTAAAATTTAATGCTTGCCGGAATTTCAAAATCTCCCGAAGAGGCATGTGTACTCAGATGAATAATTGATTTTCCCGTAACATTATTTTTAAAGTTTGAAAAAGTGGCATTTTCATTTTCAAAAAACTGTCCGTCAAAATTGTGTTTTATAGATTGCAATTCATTTTTTGAAAAAGGAAGTTCATAATTGGTTTTCCCGAAAACGGGAAAAAGACCTAGAATATTTTTTTTGCCACTTGAAAGCGTATTTGCATTCAAATACAATTCGGCAGAATTATTATACGAAATATCAAAATCATTCAGTAAATAATGCATTTTGGCAAAATTTGTCGTTTTAGATTCCTTTGTTATTAAAGCTTCAAAAGGTAAGAAGTTCAACAGCCCATCAGGAATAATAATGAGATTTTTAGAATCCGATTTTAGAGGTAAAAGAAGTTTTTTATGAGTAAAAAATGCTGTTTTTTGGTAGCTTCCAACATTGCTGACAATATTCTCAGGATTATCAAAAAAACTTATAAATCTTATTATCGGCTCACTGCATATATGGCCAATACAAATTGATTTTAATTGGATTTTGTTGTTTTGAACGACAAATAGATGAATTGCTTTATAACCCATAAAATATTCGTACAGTACAGCATCATCTTTATCAAGTTTGGCGTAAAGCTTTTGCAAGTCGAACGAAGTTTGATTTTTTTTGTTATTTTTTTCTTCATTTGATTTTAGCAGCAACATTAATTTATTCTGTTTCTGGATGGCTTCATTTATTTTTGAAATATCTGCAAGATCTTGTTTTTGCTGTTCTTTCAAAATAATGGTGTTCCAGTTTTGCATCTGCTGCAAAATCAATTTTTCTTCTCTAGAAAGTAATTCAACGTTTTTCAAATGATCTTTTAAAACTACAGATTTTGTCTTTTCTGCAAGTTTAAAAGCATCTTCAATATAACTTTGTTTTTTTTCGCTGTCAAAAAGAGATTTATAAATATCAAGACACTTTTCTGTTCGGTTTCGATTTCTAATTTGAGATATAATTTTAGAATCTTCGTAGATTAAAAGTGACTGAAATAATTCTTCAATATAGAAAGAAAGAGCATAGCTTTTTAATGCATTTTTGGGTTCATTTTGAGATAGATAAAGTTCTGCCTGTAAATCTAAAGCATCGAGTAGAACAGTTTCGGCATAAAGTGAATTTTTATCGGGAAGGATATTTTTCTGGCTTTGGTAATTAGGCAATAATGTTTTATAAACAATCGTAAGTTCATTTTGCGCTTCTTCAAAACTATTTTGTTTCAATAATAAAAAGGATTTTTCTAGATAAAATTGTGCTTTTTTTCTAGGTTCCTGTTGAGGTAATTTTTCAAAAATGGCTTGTGCTTTTACAAAATATAAAGTAGCATCTTTTAAATTAAAGTCGAGTTTTATTCTATAAAGATTAATGTAAGTGTTATATAAATTTTCTGAAAGTGCCTTATCTTTTTTTAATAAAGGAATGGCTTTCAAAAAAGCATTTTCAGCCTCAGTAAAATCTTCATTGATATTTCTTAAGAGATAATTTGCGCCTAGATTGTTTAATAAAAGTCCTTTTTGAGAAGAGGTTATTTTTTCTGAACGAAGCGTTTTTTCAATTATTTCAATAGCCTCATGGACTTTTCCTGAATTTTGATAAACGTTTGATAAATTAAGGATGGCCGCAATTTTCTGCTTTTCATTCTTTTCTTCGTTGGCAATAAAGTAATATTGTTTAATAGTATTTTCGGCATTTTTATAATCGCCTAAAATCGTGTACAAATTGCCTAAAGGTTTCAGGCAGAATTCGGTAATATCGTAGTTTTTTAATTTGTTTTTCTGGTAAATCATCCACGCTTTTTCATAGCTTTTTATAGCATCTAAAGTCTGCCCAAACTGATTTTCATAATACGCTTTATTGCAATTTAAAATTACAATTGCCAGTAATTCTTCTTTGGTTTTAGGTTTGGCACTTTTCCAAAAATCAGTTTCGATACTTCTTAAATTTTGTAACGCTTCCGTGGAAGGATTTGCGGTAAAACTATCCACAGCATTATATATTTTATCTTCCTGATTTTGTCCGTAAACATTCAGACTCAGGAAAAGAAGGATAAAACCATATAAGTGATGTAAGTTCATATTATTGTTGAGCATAATTTTGATGATCATTAAGTTAATATAAGTTTTCAATTCTTTACCTCATTTTCATAAATATATTAAAACTTTATCAAGTTATTTTAATATGAACTTACATCACTTATATGGTAAAAAACTAAAACTTCCAAATTCCATAAACCTGAAAATAATTAAAATTCTGTTCAAAATTAATCACATAACGCGCACCTAAACTTGGTCCGATTCTAGCAAAACCAGCTGTTAGATCAAATAAAAAACCTACTTTAACATCTGTAAAATTATTTTTTATGGTATTTGAATTCGTTGTCGAACTGATTAAAGAATTTCCCTTATCGCCTTCATAAGTATCAATTGTGATCGTCTGATTTTGTTCTGAATAAACATTGACATTTGCCTGAATTCCTGCTCCAACTCCGATATAATTATTGATGTTGTAGCGAATCAAAACTGGAATTTCCCAATTGATATTTTTATTTTCGGTTGCAGTTGTGGTTCGCACCAATTGCCTTGTTCCGTTGGCATTTGTATTAAACTCTTCGGAGACATTTACGTCACTGTTGTATTTGTTTAAAGCATTTTCCCATTCTACCTGCCAATAAAAGCGATACGATTTAAAAGGCGAAAGTGTCGCGCCCACAAAATAACTGGTCGATTTATCTAAATCGGGATAAAAATTATAACCAGCTTTTGCGCCAATCGAAATTCCGGGCAAGAATCGGGTAGTAGCATAATTGGTAATTATAGGTTCATTTTTATCAAATATAATTGCAGTTCGGCTTTTGGTTTTTACTTTATGAAAATCTTCGCCAAATTTCATGGAGTATTTTACAAAACCTTTTGTAGAATCCTTTTCCTTTACATTTTTCTGTTCGCTTCCAGGCAGATAAATATTTTTGAAGGTAAAAATAATTTGTTTTTGTTTGATGATCGTATCGAGACAGCTTACCGTTGGTTCTTCTCCTTTTGGGCAAATTGGACATTCTGGATACATACTTTCAATCTGAAAAGTTTTTTTGTCGAACATCTCCGGGATATCGGTTTCCAGACGAATTTTTCTTGCAGGACCTTCACCATTATTCTGAAAACGCGTTTTAAAATTTACTCTTTTAAAACGCACTAATCTGTAATTCATAAAACTTCCGTTAGACCCCATTTTGTTTGGATCATGAGAAGTCACAATTTCCATTTCCAGATTTTTTACTTTGTGGTTTTTATAACTTCTATTCGGCACAAAAATACCACGCATTGTAACTGTTGCGCTGGTATCTTTTATCATTTCGGGAGTAGTTTTGAAAGTATAAAAAATATTTCGGGTTTCTCCAGGATTTGCATCATCAAATTCTAAAATAGAAACATTATGATACGTTTTATTGGCATTTAAAAGAGAAGCGTCTAAATCTTCTTCGGTTGTGGTATTTCGGTATTTTTTGGTTTTGAAATTCCCTTCGGCGGAAGCCAGAAAATTATTCGAATCATTTAAATCATCAACCGCAACGACCAGGTTTTCTTTTACTTCACGTTCGCCCGCATAAGTTCTGAAATCGCTTAACTCGAAATTATTGTGTTTAAATTGCTTTTCATTATAAAACAAATAAAGCTTTCCGCTAGAAACATAATTCTCCAGATTTTGATAACTCACAACGACTACCATTTCCTGTTCTGGAATAGGATCACAGTTTTTAATAATCGCAAAACCATTCTGATCGGCAATAGAAGCAATGTCTTTATAATTCGTATTTGTAATGTCGTTGATGGCCACTTTTTTAGGGCGAGTTGCTGGAGGTTTTCCGTTATCGTAATTATTGGTTACAGCAAGTCTTGTGGTGTAAGTGCCCTTGCTTTTATAAACATGTTTAGGTTCGGCTTCTTTACTGTAATGCCCGTCTCCCAATTCCCATAAATAAGAATAACTTGGTTTTGGCGCACCTGCAATCGGAATCAAAGGCGGTGTTTCGGGTTTAAAAGAAACCTGATTTCCGTTTTGTATAAAACCTATATTGGCTCTTCGCGTTATGGTGTCTTTCACTTTGGTTTGCCCTATTGCGAGAATAGAAAATAGAATAAAGAAAATAGACAGTTGTGGTTTCATAACTAGATAGTTTTGAGGTTTAAAAATTTCTGAATGAAATCTCAAACAAGATTAAATGTAAAAAAAAGTGATGAGCAAATCACCACTTTTTCTCAAAAAAAGCATTTGTAAGCTACTGTATGGCATTAATTGCTGCAATCAGTTGAGCTTCGGTACCGACTGTTGTTTCGGATAAATTAAATTCGTAAACCGCATTGGCAGAAATTGTCACTCCTTTTATCGCATAACGCCAGTTACCATTATCTTCAGTAGCAAAAATGATGTGGCATGCTAATCCAATCGGAATTTGTCCATAATGCTCGCTAAATAAACCTTCAGCAGTAAACGTATCCAACTTAGCAAGAGCATTTGTGCCTTCTCCATCATAAGAAAGATAAACAGCACTGTTTGTATTATTGTATCCATCTGGTACATCTACCAAAAGAGTTGTTTTTGGTCTAGGGTCGCTGTAAAAACGGTCTACGTTTGTCCATCCAAAGTTTCCAAAAGTTACATAATAATTGTTTCCTTCGCCTTGTACGCCACCTTTTCCGCCAGTTCCGTCAGCATTTGCTTTTGCCTCTCTCCAGGCCAATTCGCCATCTTCATCAATAACTCCAGTCCATAAAGTCATTAAATTATCAAGACCATTTGTTAATGCCGTTGGAACAATCATGTTCATACTGCATGAAGTTTGTAATTCGACTCCCCCCTGAGTTGCTTTGATGAAGAATTCTCCTCCAGAAATCAAAAGATTTTTCTTTCCGTCTGCTGTAATTCCCATAGTTGGTTTGTTGGTTACCAGCATATTTCCTTTGTCAAAAAGTTCAATGTATTCTATATCGACTTGTCCCGTTACCGGATTTCCATTTTTGGTTAGACAGTCTCCATTAATGTTAAGTTTTACACCTTTAGCCGAAGTTAAAGTGACAACACCATTTCCTGCGGTCATGGTAAAATTTTGCGTGTTTCTTTTTACTCCTTTTTCGCTAATGCTTTTAAATGCTGCCGAAGTTGGTGGAGAAAGTTTAATATCGTCTCCGTCAGTATTGTCACAACTTGCAAACGCTGTCATAGCGAGTATTAAAAGTCCGATTTTTTTTAAATTTGTTTTCATAATTTCTAGTTTTTTATAAATCTGTTCTGAATCTTTTCAGAGGATTTTCAGATTTGGTTAATTAATTTTTAGTTAAATCAATTCGGGTTTGATTTTGTTACCCTTCTTTCCTAAAAATATTTTTAAGAGGCTTGTATATCCCTATATCAAGGGAGTATAAAATTTGTTACCCCTGATTTTTTGTTTTAAGCAGAAATGCATTTGTCTTCAAATAAATTTCCGTCTTTGTCGACAGCGATTAAAATGTTTTTTTTACGAGAGAATTTCAGAATAAGACAAATCCAGACAATGGTCCAAAAACCGAAAGTGATAATGCTGAGAAATAAATGAAAAGCATGATTTATGGTTTTCTTTTCTTTAGACAAAACCACATAAGGCAGTTTCTCATTTTGTTCTGTAATTACAAAACCATTGCGTGTTTTGGCGGCGATTATTTCGTAAAACCGATCTAGGTTTTTTTCGTCTATAAATTGATAACTTTCCATTTCTTTTAATTTTTTAAAGGTTTTTAAAAGACTTTTGTTTCGTTATATACAATTGATTGTATTATTGTTACCTCTTATTTTAAAAGTTTTTAGGATTCTTTTTTTTAAATTAGCTGTAAAATGTTTTTTTATGGATCAAAATAAAATTCATCCTGATCAAAAATATATCGACGGACTTGCTGCAAACGATTCAGTGATTATCGAGATGATATATAGAAAATTTGCGCCCAAAGTCGTGCAGTTTATCACCAATAACTCCGGCGATAAAGATCAGGCGCAGGATGTAGTTCAGGAAATCATGATTCTGCTTTTTAATCAGGCTAAAGCTGGTAAACTTTTTTTAACCTGTCCTTTTGATGCTTATTTTTTCTTATTGTGCAAAAGACGATGGCTAAACGAATTGAAAAATTCTGCCAATAAAGGGGTAACAATTTATGAGAATGTAGTATCTATCAATGAATCTGCTCACGAATTGGTTGCACAAGCCGAAGAATTTGATGAAAAACAGAAACTTTTCGAAACCATGTTTCAGAAACTAGGAGAGAAATGCCAAGAAGTTTTGAAACTCAGTTTTTCTTTAAAATCGATGGAAGAAGTGGCCGAGAAACTCAATGTGACTTATGGCTATGTGCGTAAAAAGAAATCTTTATGCGTAGGCCAGCTGACACAGTGGATTCAAGAAGCGAAAAATTTTAACTCTTTAAAAAACAATTAATCATGAACGAAGAACGCTATATATTATTTGATCAATATCTTCAAGGCGAACTGACCGTTGATGAAAAACACAATTTGGAGAAACAACTATCTGAAGATCCAGAATTGGCTTCAGAATTTGAAAGTTTCAAAGAAATGCATTTTCAATTGGGAAATAAATTTGGACAAGAAGAAGAGAGAGAAATCTTTAAAGAAAACCTCACTAAAATTTCAGATAAATATTTCCATAAGAAACAAAACAAAGTGGTTTCGCTTAAACCGTGGTATTTTGCGGCAGCAGCATCTGTGATTATTATGTTCGGACTATTTTTCTTTGATTATAAACACTATCCTAATTTTGAAGATTACAATCATCCGGAAAGCGCTTATTTTACAGAAAGAGGTGTGTCTGAGGCTATTTTAAAACAAGCAGAGAATAATTTCAACGGAAAAAGATATCAAGCCGCTATTCCGATTTTTGAAATGATTTTGAAAGAGAATAATTCAGATGAAATTAAATATTTCTACGCAGTATCCTTATTGCAGGTTGACAAATATGTAAAGGCAGAAACTATTTTTAAAGAATTGGAAGCAGGAAATTCTGTTTATAAAGAAAAAGCAAAATGGAATCTGGCTCTATCTAAGCTAAAACAAGGAAAATATAAAGAATGTAAAGACATTTTACAGACTATTTCTCAGGATTATGAAGACTATGATCAAGTAGAACAGCTTTCGGAAGAATTGGACTAAAATACAATTATTAAGAAAAATTTTATCCGTTTACGGAAAACCTCAATCGAATTTGGAATTTTAGTTCTAAATTCGATTTTCTTTTTAAAGGAATTCGCCCAAAACATTTAACCTAAACCTACCCTTTTAATGAAGAAGTTTACATTGTTGCTTTTTATTGTTTTTTCTCATAGCATTTTTAGCGCTACTAAAATTACGGAGACCGAAAAGCTTTATGCAACCTGTAAAGTCTGGGGATTTTTAAAATATTATCACCCCAAAGTTGCTGGTGGAGAATTGAATTGGGATAATGAGCTTTTGGAAAAATTGCCTAAAATAGAAAAAGCGCAAACCAAAGAAGAGTTTTCATTAATTATGGAAAATTGGATCGATGATTTGGGGCCCGTAAAAGAAATAGCGCCAATTGCAATACCAAAAGACGTAAAGTTCTTTGATAAAAATTTTGATTTAAGTTGGATTAACAGCGACAAACTGTTTTCAAAAAAGCTTTCAAAGAAATTAAAATTTATTGAAGAAAATAGATTTCAGGGGAAACAATTTTATGTAGAAGGAAAAGAACATGTCAAAAATGTTTCTTTGATAAACGAACGTTATGATCATCCAAACTTTGAAGATAAAAATTCTAAACTCCGAATGATTTTTATGTATTGGAATATTGTCGAATATTTTTTTCCGTATAAATATTTGATGAATCAAAAATGGGATAAAACTTTAACAGAGACATTGCCTGCGGTTATCAAATCAGAAAATCAAAAAGATTTTTATACAGCCATGAAAAAAATGGTTTCAAAAATGGATGACAGCCATACAGAGTTTTTTATGTACGGGCCAACGCTGGGTGAAGGAAAAGGAAGATTTTTTCCCGCTGATGGAAAAATAATTGATGAAAAAATAGTAGTAACAGAAATTTTAGGAGACAGTGTGGCCGAAGCTTACAACATTAAAATTGGAGATGTTATCACTAAAATAAACGACAAAACTATTAAAGATCTTATTTCAGAAAACAGAGATTTAATTTGTGCTTCAAATGAAGCTGCATATTTAGATAAACTTGCAAAGATTGTTTTGATGAATAGTGCAGATAATGTTAAAGTAGAGTTTTTGAAAGATGGGAAATACGAAACAAAAGAAATGATTTGGTTTGATTATCATGAATCACATAGAAATGAATTTAAAAAAGGGGCACAGAAAAAGAAGGAAAAGTTTAAACTTCTTGATAATAATATTGGATATGTAGATATGGGAATTATTAAGCCCAAAAACATTCCTGCTATGATTGAAGTTTTAAAAGACACCAAAGCGATTGTTTTCGATATGAGAAATTATCCGCTAGGTACTTTTAGAGAAATATCAGCTTTTTTGAATTCTCAGGAAAAAGAATTTGCCATTTATACGCGTTCGTATTATGGTTATCCAGGTAAATTTATATGGGAAGGAGAAACAAAAAGTGGTTCTGAAAATAAAGATAATTACAAAGGAAAAGTAATTGTTTTGCTTAATGAGAAATCAATCAGCCAGTCAGAATGGACGGCAATGTGTTTTCAGACAGCAGGAAATACCACAATTATAGGAAGCCAGACTGCAGGTGCAGACGGTAATGTAAGTCAGTTTGATTTTCAAGGATTTCACACACTATTCTCCGGAATTGGCGTTTACTACCCAGACGGAAGAGAAACGCAGCGTGTAGGAATTGTACCTGATATTGAAATAAAACCAACAATTTTAGGTATTCAACAAGGCAAAGATGAAGTTTTGGAACGCGCTTTGCTATATATAGAAACAGGAAAATAACTCCAATTATCGTTCTGAAGAACGAGGGATCGCACTAGCTGATCGAGAGAAAAAATGGGGGTTTTCTCCTCGAAGCTTCTTGTGAGATCCTTCGTTCCTCAGCATGATAAAAAAATTGGTTATTATTATTCAGACCTTTGTCAAAGTTTAAACTTTTACAAAGGTTTTTCTTTTTAATCAAATACAGAAAATCCATTTTTATCAGCGTTTTCACGAAGTGAATCCGTTTCATCCGCGTACCAATCGTGCAGAATTGCTATTCTTTTAATATTGTCGTAATTTTGCTACTTTAAAATTATAGACTTGAATTCAACACCCATTATTACCGATACCCATACCCATTTGTATTCTGAAGAATTTGATCAGGATCGTGACGAAATGATTCAGCGCGCTATTGATGCCGGAATTACCCGTTTCTTTATTCCCGCAATCGATGCTGCCGCGACTCAATCTATGTACGATTTGGAGAAAAATTATCCTGAAAATATATTCTTAATGATGGGTTTGCACCCCACTTACGTGAAAGATAATTATCTGGAAGAATTGGCGCATGTTGAAAACGAACTGGCCAAAAGAAAATTCTATGCAGTTGGCGAAATCGGGATCGATTTATATTGGGATAAAACGCATTTAAAAGAACAGCAAATTGCGTTTAAAAGACAAATTCAGCTGGCAAAACAATACAAATTGCCAATCGTAATTCATTGCAGAGAAGCATTTGATGAAATCTTTGAAGTCTTAGAAGAAGAAAAATCTGAAGATTTATTTGGGATTTTTCATTGTTTTTCCGGAACTTTAGAACAAGCAGAGCGTGCAATTTCTTACAATATGAAATTAGGAATTGGCGGTGTTGTTACTTTCAAGAACGGAAAAATAGACCAGTTTTTAAATCAAATCGATTTAAAACACATCGTTTTAGAAACAGATTCGCCGTATTTAGCCCCGATTCCTTATAGAGGAAAAAGAAATGAAAGTAGCTATTTAGTCAATGTTATTGCCAAATTAAGCGATATTTATAGTGTTTCTGCCGAAGAAATTGCAACAATTACAACTCAAAATTCAAAGGACGTTTTTGGTATTTAACTTAAGCCTTACAAAACTTTAATTTTTTTTTTGTTCTTTTGCCCACTTAAACCCAAATAAATAATGCAGAGATTTGATGCCATTCGACCGTTTTATGATTCCGAAATAAATGAAGCACTTCATGGTGTGGTAAATCATCCTATGATGAAAACCATGATGAACTTTACTTTTCCGGATGTGGAAGATGAGGTTTGGAAGGAACAATTAAAGAAAACACATTCTATTCGTGATTTTCAATGCAATTTTATTTACAATACAATCCAGAAAGTTTTAGAAAAAAGCTCTGAAGGCCTTACAACTTCAGGTTTTGAAAAACTGGAACCCAATACATCTTATCTGTTTATCTCAAATCATAGAGATATTCTTCTAGATACAACATTATTGAATGTTTGTTTGTTCGAACATGGCTTGGTAATGACAGCTTCTGCAATTGGAGATAATTTAGTGAAGAAAGCTTTCTTGGCAACTTTAGCGAAATTGAATAGAAACTTTTTGGTTTTAAGAGGATTAACACCTCGAGAAATGTTGCAAAGTTCTAAATTATTGTCTGAATATATAGGACAATTACTGCTTCGCGAAAATCGTTCGGTTTGGATTGCACAAAGAGAAGGAAGAACAAAAGACGGAAATGACGAAACCAATCCAGGTGTTTTAAAAATGATTGGAATGGGTTCTGATGAAGAAAACTTAATGGATTATTTCAAGAAATTAAAAATTGTTCCAGTTTCTATTTCTTATGAATATGATCCTACCGATGTTTTGAAAATGCCGCAATTAATGGCAGAAGCAAACAACGAAGTTTACGTAAAAGACAAAAATGAAGATTTCATGACCATTATAAGCGGTATCATGGGAACTAAGAAAAGAATACATATTTCTGTTGGCGATGTTTTAGATACAGAAATCGATCAGATTGTGGCTGAAAATGACAATGCAAACAAGCAAGTTCAGGCTTTGGCACAAACGATTGATGACGTTATTTTGAAAAACTACCAATTATGGCCAACAAACTTTATTGCTTACGATATTTTAAACGAAACAGACAAGTTTGCTCACAAGTATAAAGAAAGCGAAAAACAGCTTTTTGAACGTCGTTTAGAAATGCGTATCGGAAGCGATAATCCTGTGACAAGACAAGGATTTTTGGCTATGTACGCTAATCCTGTTGTCAATAAATTGAAATACCAAGATGTCATCTAAAGCAAGAATACTATTAGTTTATACCGGAGGAACCATCGGTATGAGCAAAGATTTTGAAACTGGAGCGTTGAAAGCCTTCAATTTTGGTAAATTAATTCAGAAAATCCCGGAAATTAAACAATTGGACTGCGAAATCGAATCGATTTCATTTGAAGATCCAATTGATTCTTCGAATATGAATCCCGAAATGTGGACAAGAATTGCCACCATTATCGAGGAAAATTACAACGTTTACGACGGATTTGTTGTCCTTCACGGATCAGATACTATGTCGTATTCGGCTTCGGCATTGAGTTTTATGCTCGAGAATTTAGCAAAACCAGTTGTGTTTACAGGTTCACAATTGCCAATTGGAGATTTGCGTACCGATGCAAAAGAAAACCTGATTACAGCAATACAGATTGCTTCACTTTTAGAAGACGGAAAGCCAGTTATTAATGAGGTTTGTCTGTATTTTGAATACAAGTTATACCGCGGAAACCGAACCTCTAAAGTAAATGCTGAACATTTTAGGGCTTTTACAGCGCCAAATTATCCTGAATTGGTAGAATCTGGTGTTCATTTAAAACTAAACAGACATTTATTTCTTCCTGTAAATAAAGACGCAAAACTGATCGTTCATAAGAATTTGGACAATCATGTTGCCATCATCAAAATGTTTCCTGGAATGAGCGAAGTAGTTCTGGCTTCGATCCTTTCTACCAAAGGATTGCGAGGAATTATTCTAGAAACTTACGGCTCAGGAAATGCTCCAACAGAGGACTGGTTTTTAAATCTAATAGAAAAAGCCATCAAATCTGGAATGCATATCGTAAACGTAACACAATGTTCTGGCGGAAGTGTCAATATGGGGCAATACGAAACCAGTACTGCTTTGAAATCGCTTGGAGTTATTTCTGGAAAAGATATTACTACAGAAGCTGCAATTACTAAATTAATGTATCTGTTAGGGCATAATATTCCGCAAAATGAATTTAAAGATATTTTTGAGACTGCACTTCGCGGGGAAATATCTTAGAATTTAAATTGCAATATTTTAAATCCCAAATTCCAATGTTTCGTCGTAAAGAACTTTGTAAAAGTTTTAAACTTTGACAAAGTTGATCAGCCTTGTTTTTTCAATCCTGTAAAACTTTGGAGGTAATTGGAATTTAGTCTCGATGCTTCGAGATTAAAATTTGGAATTTCTATACTCAACCGGACAAGTCTCCAAATCCTCTGAAGCTTTTTGTTTCTTGTAATACACATAAACAATAACAGAAAGAATACAAATAATTCCCTGAATGGCAACGGTAGTTCTTACGCCAAGCGAATGAGAAACATAACCGATAATTAAACTTCCAACAGGAATCATTCCTTGATACGCCATCATGTAATAACTAATACTTCTAGAACGCATACTAACAATACTATGAGTCTGAATATAAATGTTAATCGATGAGGTTTGTCCCATCATTCCGATACCGCTTAAAGTCATACAGATCAATGCAACTGTAATACTACTTGAAACTGCTAGAATAATAATACTGAAACCTAACAATAAGCTGGCTGCAATCATTAGTTTTCCCATATTTTCAGACGATTTTAAATTGGCCAAATAAATTGCTGATATAACAGAACCAATTCCGGCAGCACTCTCAAACCAGCTAAAAGTTTCGGCATTTCCGCTAAAAATATCTTTGGCGAAAACGGGCATTAAGGTGTTAAAAGAAATTACAAACAAACTGCTGCAAGTCAGCATCAAAAGCATTCTTGCCATTTCGCTTTCTTTTTTCACATAATCAAGGCCTTCTATAAGATCGTCCAGCATATTTAATTTGTTTTCGGCTTTAATGTGTGGTGTGATTTTCATCATCATCAACGAAATTAGGACGGGCACATAACTAATAAAGTTTCCGATAAAACAAATATCTTCTCCATATTGATGCAGAATAATTCCCGCAAGTGCCGGTCCGGCGATTCTAGCAAAATTGTTTAAAGTGGAGTTAAGAGCCACAGCATTTGGAAGATCTTCTTTATTATCGACAATATCAATCATCATGGTTTGACGGCAAGTCATATCAAAAGCATTAATAATTCCCTGAATTAAACTCAATGCTAGAATAAAATTGATATTGTAAATTTTAAGATAAATAAGCAAAGCCAAAGCTCCAGCTTGAAGCATCGCCAAAGATTGCAAAACCATCATGGCACGGTGTCTGTCATAACGGCCAATAATGCTTCCTGCAAGAGGTGCCAGAAATAAAGACGGAATCATGCTTAAAAAAGTCGCTAATCCCAGTAGAAAAACAGATCCAGTTATGCTGTAAACCATCCAGCTTACGGCGGTTTTCTGCATCCAGGTTCCAATTACTGAAACAGATTGTCCATAAAAGAACAATTTGAAATTTTTTGATTTTAACGCTTTAAACATAGTCCTAAATATTTAATACAAAGGTCGGGATTATGATTTCATTAGAAAAATTAATAATTTTACTGATAATAAGTAGTAAAACTTATCAACATGGAAATCTATCAACTGCAATATTTTATTAAAACGGCTGAGGTTTTGCACTTTACCAAAGCGGCAGAATTGTGTTTTGTGACGCAATCGGGACTTTCACAGCAAATAAAGAAACTCGAAGAAGAATTGGGAATGCCATTGTTTAAGAGAATTGGTAAGAAAGTGCAATTGACAGAAGCTGGTGCAGTTTTCTTGATTCATGCTAAAAAAGTGGTCGAAAACGTCGAAAATGGAAAACAGGCCATTGAAGATTTAAACGAAATGATTGGCGGAGAACTCCGAATAGGTGTAACCTATATTTTCGGATTATTGATTCTGCCTGTTGTAAATGCATTTGCCAAGAGATATCTGAATTTAAGAATTGTTGTAGAATATGGCACAACAGAAGCTTTAGAACAAAAACTCATTAATAATGAATTGGATTTGGTTCTGGTAATTTCATCGCATGAGATTGGACCTCCAATCCAGAAAGTGCCTTTGTTTACCTCAAACATGGTTATGGCGGTTTCAAAATCGAACTCTTTGGCGGAACTAGAAAAAATACCGTTTAAGAGATTAGATGAAGTGCCATTAATTCTTCCAGGAAAAGGTTCCAATTCGCGAGAATACGTTGAATTGCTGTTTGCAAAACACAATATGAATCCGAAAATTTCGATCGAGTTAAATTCGATTCATGCGCTATTGCAAATGGTAGAAAACAGTGATTGGGCAACCATTGTAGCCGAAAAAGCTTTGAAAGGCTGGGAGCATAGTCTTAAAGCTATTCAGATTACAGGTGTAGTAACCAAGCGAGATTCGTTTATGCTGACAATTGGCAGTTATCAAAAGAAAGCAGTAAAATTGTTTATGGAGGAATTTAGAAAAAGTATAAACGAATCTTAATTTTACTTTTTAAACTCGATTTTTTTTGTGTTATTTGCAGACCAAAATAGAAAGGTGTCCGAGTGGTTTAAGGAGCTAGCCTGGAAAGCTAGTATATGGGTAACTGTATCGAGGGTTCGAATCCCTTCCTTTCTGCGAGTTTTTAACTAAAAATAATACCAAACCTCGAAATTCATGTTTCGAGGTTTTTTTATTGAATTTTTCGAAAATAAAAACTCTCTTCTGATAAAAATGTCTCAAAAATTTCAAAATAAATATCGTATTTCATCGGCTCGATTGCAAAATTGGGATTATGGTGAAAATGGTGCTTATTTTATTACGATTTGTACTCAAAACAGAGAGCATTATTTTGGAGAAATCGTTGATACGAAATTTATTGCGTCTGAATTGGGTATTTTGGCAGAAAAATTTTGGTTGGAAATTACTGAACATTTTCCGTATGTGGAATTGGGTAATTTTGTTATCATGCCTAATCACGTACATGGGATTTTGATTATTGATAAAAATGCGTCGGTTTCCGTAGAGACGCGATTAATCGCGTCTCTACCCGAAATGACAAATAAAATAGGTGGTTTTGCCAAAGATAAAAACCCGATGCTACAAGACAATATTTCAAGAATTATAAGATGGTATAAAGGCAGATGTTCTTTTGAAATGAGAAAATTACATTGTGATTTTAGTTGGCAATCGCGTTTTTATGATCATATCATCAGAAATGAAAGATCTTTTGAAAACATTCAAAATTATATAGAGGACAATCCGATGAATTGGAATGAGGATAAATTTTACGGTAAATAAAAATAAAAATAACCCAAAATCGTGATAACGGTAGAGACGCGATTAATCGCGTCTTTACAATTAATCCTGCAAAACCATTTTTACCTTTGGGAACATTCTTTCAACAAACATTTTATAAGCAGTTTCAGAAGGATGAAGACCATCTGAAGCAACTAAGCTTGGGGTGTTTAAGCCTTGTTTTGTAATGTCGGTTATGGAAACGAAAACTACATTTTTTGAAATGCAATAATTCTCAGCAAAAGTGTTGTATTGATTTATTTCGTTGGAGATTTTCATGCGGTTTTCGTCCGTATAATTTGTTGCAAATGGAGTATAAACATAATCTGGAATTGAAAGTACAATCACATTTTTTTTGTCGCCTTTTGCCAATGTAATTGCTTTATCTAATAACAGCGGAAAATCTTTTTCATAAACTGAGAAATCCTGATGTTGGTATTGATTATTTACGCCAATTAAAAGCGTAACGAGATCATAATTTGAATCGGGATTTTGAGTATTTATTGCCGCAATTAAGTCTCTTGTTGCCCAGCCAGTTTGGGCAATTATTTTTAATGAAAAAGTTGTTTCGGGATAAATTGTTTTGAGGCTGGATTTAAGCTGTTCTGGATAACGGCAGGTTTCGCAGACACTTTGTCCAATAGTATAACTGTCGCCTAAAGCGAGATAATTTATCGATGAAGCAATTGGAGTTGTTGGAATTTCTGTTGCTGGGGGCAAGGTAGTTGGCGGTACTGAAGCATTTTCGGAACCTGCTTGCTCAGAACTGCAACTCAATAGGAATATGGAGAGGATAACGATAACTATTTGTTTGAAATGCGTTTTCATAATTTTGGCAAATTTGAGTTGAGAACATTTTAAACAAATAGTTACGTTAAATATTTGGCTTAGGTTTTAAACCATTTCAGTTTTCATCACAATTTCTTCTTCAATAGCGTTCCAAAGTCCGATACGTTTTTCTAAGGCAAGAATTGAAACCTCTTCAACTTCTTTCCATTTTTGAGCATCTTCCTCACATAATTCAGTAATCATTGTCATTGCCATTGGTCCGTGTTCGTCGGCATCTAGTTCGATATGTCTTTCAAAATAATATAACAGTTTTGCTAGATCGCTCTCTGGCAGATTTTTTTGAAAGTTCTTTAAGATTTCCGTAAACATACTCGGAATCAAATCTTCTCTTCCAAAAGTAAATGCAGCGGCAATTTCGTGTGGTTTTCCTTCTTCAATAACTCTAAATGTAAAATCTAAAAAGGCTTTTACATTTGGATGTAAATTACTTTGCTTGATAGCAACAAATATATTGTGAAGAGAATTTACTTCTGATAAGAAGTTTAAAACTCCTGTTGTATCTGCACCGCAGGCTTCCATAGCTTCAAGATACATTTCGTAGTGACTTTGTCTTCTTCCGTCAATACTTAAATCTGTTTCTTCTGCGAGAACAATTTCATTAATTAAATATCTAGTTTCTGGATTTTTTGTAGCAAACCAAGGCGTTGTTGTACAGGTAAGTTTGGCTTGTAACGCTTTTAATAATGACATAAAATCCCAAACAGCAAAAACGTGAGTTTCAAGAAAACTGTGCAGGTCGTCTATATTTTGAATCTTATTGTATAAAGAATGATTTAATAGTTGGTCTTTTTGTGGTTGTATGCTTTTGTTTATCGTTTCGATATTCATTTTTGAAAAAATTTTGATGCAAAGATAAAAAGCTTCTTCGTGAAGAAGAAGCTTTTTAGATTGATTTTGTATATATTTTAATAATTATCAATTATTTAAATGCTGGAATTCCGGTTACATCCATTCCAGTTATCAATAAATGTATATCGTGAGTTCCTTCATAAGTAATCACACTTTCAAGGTTCATCATATGACGCATAATTGAGTACTCGCCTGTGATTCCCATACCTCCAAGCATTTGTCTGGCCTCGCGTGCAATAGTAATGGCCATATTTACATTATTACGTTTTGCCATAGAAATCTGTGCGGTAGTTGCTCTACCTTCATTTCTTAAAACTCCTAATCGCCATGTTAATAATTGTGCTTTTGTGATTTCGGTAATCATTTCTGCCAGTTTTTTCTGCTGTAACTGTGTTCCTCCAATTGGTTTTCCAAACTGAATTCTTTCTTTTGAATATCTTAAAGCGGTATCATAACAATCCATTGCAGCACCAATTGCTCCCCAAGCAATTCCATAACGAGCAGAATCTAAACAGCCAAGCGGAGCACCTAAACCAGATTTGTTTGGTAAAAGGTTTTCTTTAGGAACTTTTACATTATCAAAAATTAATTCCCCTGTTGCAGACGCACGAAGCGACCATTTGTTATGCGTCTCTGGAGTTGTAAATCCTTTCATACCACGCTCAACAATTAAACCATGAATTCGTCCTTCTTCGTTTTTTGCCCAAACAATAGCGATATCAGCAAATGGAGCATTTGAAATCCACATTTTGGCACCATTTAAAAGATAATGATCGCCCATATCTTTAAAATTGGTAATCATACTTCCAGGATCAGACCCATGATCTGGTTCGGTTAAACCAAAACAGCCTATATATTCTCCCGTAGCAAGTTTTGGAAGGTATTTCATTCTTTGTTCTTCGTTTCCATATTTCCAAATAGGATACATTACCAAAGAAGATTGGACAGATGAGGTAGATCTTACACCAGAATCACCTCTTTCTATTTCCTGCATAATTAAACCATAAGAAATTTGGTCTAATCCAGCACCGCCATATTCTACAGGAATATAAGGTCCGAAACCGCCAATTTCGCCTAGACCTTTAATAATTTGTTTAGGAAATTCTGCTTTTTGAGCATATTCTTCAATAATAGGAGAAACTTCTTTTTTAACCCAAGCACGAGCAGATTCGCGAACCAATTTATGTTCGTCTGATAATAAATCGTCTAGGTTAAAATAATCTGGAGATTGAAATAGGTCTGGTTTCATGTTTTTTAATTTTTAGCAAAGCAAATTTACATAATAAAAATATAACAAATACTGGTTAAATTGTTATATTATTTTGTAGTAAAAATAAAATTAATAGGAATTTGGCAAATTAATTGTAGTTTATTGATAATTTATAGACTATTTTTGAATACCAAAAACTAACTTAATGAGGCTGATCATCTCTTTATTTTTTTTACTATTGATATTTTCCAGTGGGACTGCTCAAATCAAAGAGGAGTTCACGGAACAAAGGTACTTAGAATTACAGGATAAAATTCGTTTCAGCATGAATGGTAACTTCGACCAGGGTCTTGAATATGCAGAAGAATTAAAGAAATCCAACAACAATGAACACATAGCATTTGCCTATGGTGCAGGATCATATCTTTATCAATTAAAAAATAATAGGGCTAAAAGTGATGAATGGTTTACCAAGGCATTAGCTTATTATAATAAACTGCCAGAATCTGTTCAAAAAATAAACCTTAGAGCCTACCTATATAATTATAGAGGATTGATAGAATGGAAGAGACGAAACTTTAGTAATGCTCTTACTAATTATCAGGAAGGAATTAAACTCTCTATCAAAACTAATGATGTTATCCAGATTGTAAAGTTTAAAAGTAACATCGCCTTGGTTAATGAAGCTGTGGGTAATTATGAACTTGCCGTTAAAAATCTTAAACAAAACAGTGATTTTTTAGATAAGAATGAAAGTCTTTATGATAAAGACCAATTTCAGAATAGTAGAAGTAACATTTATACCAATCTAGGGAATGTTTACGAAGGTTATTATATGAAGAATCGAAGTAAAGCCTTTTTACTTGATTCGGCCGAATACTTTTACAAAAGGGCGATAACCTATTCTCAAAATTATATGGATAACAAAATGACGGCTACTTTAAGTCTAGGAAACATCTATTTGTTGAAAAAAGATTTTAAAAATGCCGAAAGGTCTTATTTTGATATTGCAATGTATGCGAAACAAAATAATGACGAGGACTATTATAAGACTGCAAATTATAATTTGGGAGATCTTTATTATGCTCAAAAGAAATACGATAAAGCCCTGATATTCCTGAAAAAAGTTGATTCGCTTTATCTTAAGGAGAAGAAAATAGATGTGAGCTATTTTCAATCCAATTATGTCCAGGCCAAAATTTATAATATTCTAAACGAGCCTGAATTGGCTTTTAAGCATTCTAAAATTTATTTAGATTCTTATGAAAAATATGAGGGGCAACTGCGGGAAGAAGCTTTAGAAGTTAATTATAAATTGGGCACTGCAAATCTGAGTGATGAGATGTTGAGCATTCAAGAGAAGTATAAATATGAAGTTTTATGGAATAAAGCCCTAAAAGTCTTCTATGTTATTTTGGTTGTTGGGATTGTATTTTTCTTGATTAAAAATATTAGAGATAAGAATAGAGCTCAGAAAAAAATGAACGCTTTAATTGAAGAGTTTAAAGCTAATCTTGAGAAAAAAGAATCTGAAAAAGCAGAAATTGAAAAAGCACCATTAGAGAAAAACATAGTTTTGGAAGAGTCTCTAGAACTAGAAGATACACAGCTTAAAAAAGAAAATGCAAATCTTAGTATTGATGAGGCTAAAGAAAATAAAATCGTAGAAAAATTATTGGCGCTAGAAGAGAAACTGGAATATCTAAATGCAGATTTTACGCTTTCGTATGTTGCCAAAAAAATTAAAACCAATACAACTTATTTATCCTATGTTGTCAATAAAAGATTCGGAAAATCTTTTGGAGAATATTCAAATGAGTTAAAGATTAATTATGTTATTAATCAGATGATTACAAATCATTTGTATCGTAAATATTCGACTCAGGCAATTGCAGAAAGTGTTGGTTTTAAAAATGCCGTTTCATTTGCAAAATCGTTTCGCAAAAGAACTGGAGTGTCTCCAGCTCAATTTGCGAACAATATTTAAGCTTGAATTATTAACCATTTCCTCCACCATTGGTTTTTATAGGATAGCTTACAACAGGCGGGTCAATAGATTCGTTTTCACCTCCTCTAATAATTCTTTGAGTTTTTTTGTCTATTTTTTCTAGTTCAAAATCTTTGAATGTCAATATTTTAGTTTTCATGATTTAAATTTTTTTAGTTGTTTTTTATACTACATACTTGAAAATAAGATCAGCCGTTTCCTCCGCCATTGGTTTTTATAGGATAACTTACAACAGGCGGGTCAATAGATTCGTTTTCACCTCCTCTAATAATTCTTTGAGTTTTTTTGTCTATTTTTTCTAGTTCAAAATCTTTGAATGTCAATATTTTAGTTTTCATGTCTTAATTTTTAGTTATTTTTTATAATTGAAATCTGTAAATGCAAATCAGCCGTTTCCTCCGCCATTAGTTTTTATAGGATAGCTTACAACAGGCGGATCAATAGGTTCGTCATCACCTCCTCTAATAATTCTTTGAGTTTTCCTGTCTATTTTTTCTGTTTCGAAATCTTTGAATGTCAATATTTTATTTTTCATATCTTTTTTTTTTGGATTACTTTTTTTGGAATTTTTGCTATTTTAAGATTTCTATCAGCCGTTTCCTCCACCATTAGTTTTTATAGGATAGCTTACAACAGGCGGATCAATAGAATCGTTGCCACCTCCTCTAATAATTTTTTGAGTTTTCTTGTCTATTTTTTCTACTTCGAAATCTGCTAATGTGAATATTTTATTCTTCATGTTTTTGAATTTTTTAGTTTATTACTTTGTGCTATTAATCTTTCATATTTGTTTTTTTGCAGTTTTGTCAAATGCGACAAAAAAGCGCTAAAAAATTTGGTTTATGCTAATTCTTTTTTTGGAGTTTTATAGGTCAAAAGCAATAAAAAAATCTAGTTTTATTTGCGAGATAAAACTTTCAAATTAAGATGTTGCTTTTTGTTTTTTAAGGGAGTTTTTCGCTTCCGATTTGAGGCTTTTTTTACTATTAAAGTCGTTTTTTTGAACCTCCTTTTTACGATTTTTTTTCTTGAAAACCGTATGTTTTTTTTGGCCTTATTTTCATGTTTTATGATGTTTAGATTATTACTTATCCAAAACTAGATAAAAAGCAAAACCGTTAATCGAAAATGAGCTTTCTGAGCTTTTTGTTAAAAAAATAACAACACAACTATTTGATAACAAGGTAATTATGTATTGAACTATACTTGGTATAATTTATAAATTGTATGTGGTATAATTAATAAAATGTATGTGTTTATGTGATTTTTATCAATAAAAACCCCAATCTTTGCAGTGTAATTATGATTTAAAAACAATCAAAAACGATGTTAAAACTGGTCCAAAAATTTCTACAAATCAATCGATACTCAGACATCAAAAATGAGTTCAAGGACCTGTTTTTGTCTCATCCAAATTATCCGAGTTTGTTTGCCATTACAGACTCGTTTGATTTGCTTTCGGTAGAGAATGCAGCTGTAAGAGTTTCGAAAGAGCAGATTGAAGATTTGCCTTCAAACTTTTTGGCATATTTTAAAGATGAATTGATATTGGTTGAAAAGATTAAAAGTGGAGTTAGAATCACAACCACAAAAAAAGGAAGCCAAAAATTATCTTATGATAAATTTCTTTTAGACTGGAACGGTGTAATTGTTGCCATTGAACCTAACAATGTAGTAGCAAGAGACAATTTAAAGTTCGAATATAATTGGCTCAAATATTTTTTGCCTTTTGTACTTGTAGCAGGGTTGTCTTTTTATTATAATGGTTTTAACTGGTTTAGTGCATCATTCTTGGTAACATCAGTTCTTGGTTTAATTGTAAGCATATTTATTGTTCAAGAAAAATGGGGAGTTAAAAACACAGTAATTTCAAAATTCTGTAATTTAAGTCCTAATTCTTCTTGTCACTCAGTAATAAGTTTCAACGATGATATTGCAAACAGATGGTTAAGTTTCTCAGATTTGCCATTACTTTTCTTTAGTGCAAGCATCATCGCAATATTAGTTCAGCCTTTAAGCTCTGCTATTTTTGTTGGACTTTTAAGTTTGTTGGCCATTCCAATAATAGTTTGTTCGATTTGGATTCAAAAATTTGAAATTCAAAAATGGTGTGTAATGTGTTTAGCAATATCATTTTTAATATTGGCTCAAAGCATTATTTGGTTTTCATCAGATCTTTTTACATTGAGTTTTAGTTTTAATGAAGTTTTTCCGTATGTATTCTCTTTATTGCTTTTAGTGCCAATTTGGGCAACAGTTAAAGTAATGATTAGAAAAATGCTTGATAACGAGAACTCTCTTAAAGAACTTAAGAAATTTAAAAGAAATTATGCTCTATTGAACTTCTTGTCTAAAAAAGTAAAATACACAAAAGGATTTGAAGATTTAAGAGGCTTGACATTTGGTAATAAAAATGCAGGAGTTAGACTTTCTGTAATTCTTAGTCCAAGCTGCGGACATTGTTACAAAACTTTTCAAGAAGCTTTTGATTTGGTGCTGAAATTTCCAGATAAAATATATTTGAATGTTCTTTTTAATATTAATCCAGAAAACAACGACAATCCTTATAAAGCAGTTGTTGAAAGACTTTTAACTATTAATAGAACAACACCTGGAAAAACGGTAGAAGCGATTTCAGATTGGTACATCAAAAGAATGTTGCACAAGAAATGGCTTAAAAAATGGAATGTTGATTCTGTAAGTATGATGATAAATCAGGAAATTCAGAAGCAATACGATTGGTGCTCTATGAACAATTTTAATTACACACCTATTAAAATTGTAAACGAAAGGCTATTTCCAAATGAATATGAATTGAATGAGTTGAAATATTTCTTAAATGATTACGTAGATGAAGTTCAAGTTTTAGAGAAAATAGCGTAAGATACAGAAGCTTCAACTGTTGAAATAGAAGAGAATAACCCCCGATTAAAAAAACCTGCAGTTATGTTAAAGAACATTTTGAAGTTGAAAAGTGCAGTAGAATTGACTGCGAATGAGCTGAAAACAATAAATGGAGATCATGCTCCTATTTGTGAAGATGGATTTAAAGCTAAAAGATGTACAGAATTTGGAACAGTGCCAGCTTACTGGAACTGCATACCAAATAGTTATGTTGGAAGCTGTTAAAGAAGATTTTTTGAGCATCAAGTTATTTAAGATTTGAGGCTTAAACCAAAAAATGTAAATAGCCAGTTATGTTAGAAAAGATTTTAAAAAGTAAAGAAACAAGAAAGCTGACAAAAAAGGAACAGAAAAACATTTTGGGAAGTGAGTATCTACAAGAACTCAATTGCCATGATAATGCTGTTGAGAAATATGCTACTTGCTAATTTATAATGGTATATAGCAATTTTAAAAAACTATTGCTATATCAAAAGGAATTAATTATGCTAAAGAAGATTTTAAACCTAAAAGGTGCTCATTACATAAATAAAAATGAACAGAAAACCATGAAAGGTGGAATTCCAGAATGTTGGGTTTATGCTTTAGAGGCTGGATGTTTTTTAATACCGCTAGGCGAAACATGCCCTTTAAATACGTCATCGGGTATATGTGACACAAGCCGTCTTTGTTGTTAAGTCAAAAATTATTAACTAATTATAATAATATAAAATAAAGCCTTTTTAAAATTTAGTCATGTTTTTTTTAATTCGTAGGCGCTCGATCGTGGAACATTGAGCAAATTATCCCAACATTGATGATTGGTGTCGGGATTCTCAGGATAATTGGCCACCTGATTAGTTTTATTTGGTTAGGGCTAATCAAGTGCCATATTCCTAGAGGAAATTAAATTACGAATATTTATCGTATTTAAAGTATTAGAGAAGTGAATTTATTTCTCCTTGTTTACAAGAGCTGATAGTTTATCTATAGAGACAGACAGAAACTTCAAATGTCTTAAAATGATTGGAGTGCAAACAAACTAAAAAACAAAAAAGCATGTTAAAGAAAATTCTAAAATTAGAAGGAGCTCAAGAGCTAACTAGAGAACAACAAAGATCAATTAAAGGCGGAATTGCTTGTGGTGCGGGACACCCCCCATGTAAAAGTGGTTTTCATTGCGTTATTCCAGATGGCGGTGAGGGATATTGTAAAAGCAATTAATTGTTATAGTAACTAGGATATAAAAATATCAAAAAAAGCTTTGTTGTTAAAACAAAGCTTTTTTTGATAAAAATAGTTCTGTATAAATATTTTTTTAAGAATTTTTGTATAATATTGCCAAAATTAACCTAAATATAAGATTGAAAAAATTCCCTCATTATAAGCAGGCAGATTTTAAAGACTGTGGCCCCACATGTCTAAAAATTATAGCCAAACATTACGGTAAGACAATCCATATTCAGGATCTTAGAGACTTTAGCGAGACGACCCGCGAGGGAAGCAATCTCCTGTTTCTGAGTGATGCCGCCGAGAAAATCGGTTTTCGGACTTTGGGGGTGAAACTGAGCTTGGAAAGGCTGGAAGAAGCTCCTCTGCCCTGCATTCTGCATTGGAATAAAAACCATTACGTTGTGCTTTATAGAATTAAAAAAGAGACTTACTATGTTTCTGATCCTGCATTTGGGCTGATTGAATACAATACGGAAGATTTTTTAAAATTGTGGATTGGCAGCAATGCCGGCAATGAGACGAAGGAGGGAATTGCGTTGCTGATCGAAGCAACACCTAAATTTTTTCAATCAGATTTTGATAAAGAAGATCGTAAAGGATTGGGTTTTGGAATCTTGTCCCAATACGTGATCCGATACAAATCTTATCTTTTTCAACTAAGCATTGGGCTGTTGGCCGGGAGTTTGCTGCAGCTAATATTTCCTTTTTTAACCCAGAGTATTGTAGATGTCGGAATCCAGAACCAGAATATCCATTTTATTTATCTGATTCTCTTTGCCCAGCTGTTTCTCTTTGCTGGAAGAACAGGTCTAGAGCTCATAAGAAGCTGGATACTGCTTCATCTCTCCACTCGCATTAATATTTCACTGATTTCAGATTTCTTTATCAAGCTAATGAATCTTCCGATTTCTTTTTTTGATGTGCGAATGACAGGTGACATCATGCAGCGTATAAATGACCATCACAGAATCGAAAAAATACTGACCACATCGTCTTTAAATGTGCTTTTTTCTATTATCAACATGTTTGTGCTGGGAGGAGTTCTGGCTTATTTCAATGTAAAGATATTCTTGGTGTTTTTTGCTGGAAGTCTTCTTTATTTTGGCTGGATAAGCATGTTTTTAAAACGGAGGGAGGTTTTAGATTACAAACGTTTTGCGGAAGTTTCCAATGAGCAGGGAAAAGTTATGGAGCTCATTAACGGAATGCAGGAAATTAAGCTTCATAATGCCGAAAAACAGAAACGATGGGGTTGGGAATATGTCCAAGCGAGACTTTTTAGGGTTTCGATAAAAGGACTGGTTTTAGAACAATCGCAAACTATCGGGTCGTCGGTAATAAATGAATTAAAGAATATCTTCATTACTTTTTTATCTGCGAAATTAGTTATCGACGGTTCCATCACGCTGGGGATGATGCTGGCAATTAGTTCGATTGTAGGCAGTTTAAACGGCCCAATTGCGCAGCTTATCCAATTTGTGAGAGAGCTTCAGGATGCTAAAATTTCATTGGCAAGGTTGTCTGAGATTCACGAAAAAGAAGATGAAACGCAGCAGGAAGAGCATCAGTCTCATGATGTCCCTTATGATTCAGATATCGAATTAAAAAATGTCTCCTACAGATATCTAGGTTCAGATATTCCTGTTCTAAATAATTTAACCTTAAAAATTCCAGCCAATAAGGTAACGGCAATTGTCGGAACCAGCGGAAGCGGAAAAACAACGCTCATGAAGTTGCTTCTTAAATTCTATGAACCCGAAAAAGGAGAGATCCTAATTGGAAATTCACAACTTAAAAACATATCGCAGCATGCCTGGAGATCAAGCATTGGGGCTGTAATGCAGGAAGGATTTATTTTTAGCGACACCATAGCCAATAATATTGCATTTGGAGTAGATAAAATTGATAAGGAGCGTCTGGTTTATGCTGCAGATGTGGCAAATATCAGACAGTATATAAGCGAATTGCCATTGGGCTATAACACCAAAATCGGCGCAGAAGGCGTAGGAATGAGCACCGGACAGAAACAACGGATGCTGATTGCTAGGGCAGTATATAAAAATCCTGAAATTCTGTTTTTTGATGAGGCAACGTCAGCTTTGGATGCCAACAATGAAAAAGAAATTATGCAGAAGCTTGATATCTTCTTTAAGAACAAAACCGTGATTGTAATTGCGCACCGATTAAGCACTGTAATGAATGCAGATCAGATTGTGGTTTTGGATAAAGGCAGAATTATTGAAATCGGAAATCATGCTGAGCTGGTTGGACAGAGAGGTAGTTATTTTGAATTGGTTAGAAATCAATTGCAGTTAGGAAATTAATTATGGCAGAAAACAACGATACATTTGAATTAAGAAGCGAAGAGGTTCAGGATATCCTGACCAGAGTGCCGCATTGGATGATACGATGGGGAACTGTTTTAATATTTGCCATTATTATCATGCTGTTTTTTGTTTCCTGGTTTGTCAAATATCCGGATGTCGTGAAAACCGAAATCGTCATTACAACCAATATCCCTCCGGAAAAAATAGTGTCAAAATCTTCTGGGCGCATTGAAGCAATTCTGATCAGGAATAAAATGCTGGTTGAAAAAAATAGCATTTTGGCAATTATTGAAAATACAGCCAATTACAAAGATGTTTTCCTGCTGAAAAAGATTGTTGACGGTTATGATATAAACGGCTCAAAGAAAGAATTTCCTTTTGGACTGTTAAAAAACACACAGTTAGGCGAAATAGAAAGCGCATTTGCAGCATTCCAGAAGGATTATCAGGCTCAGGAACTAAACAAAGACCTGCATCCTTTTCAGGTGGAAAGCAGAGCGCAGCAGTCTGAGAAAATCCAGATAAGCGAAAGGATAGAAATTCTGCAGCAGCAGAAAGTGATAAATGAAAGGGAGCTGGATCTCCAGAAAAATGAAGTGGCCCGATTTGAAACTTTATTCAATAAAGGAATTATATCTGCTCAGGAAATGGAAGCGAAAAAATTGGGTTTTCTTCAAGCGCAGAAGAATTACAGAAGCCTGCTGTCATCAATTTCTCAGCTGAAATCTTCTCTTATTGACAATACAAAATCGAGCCAGAATCTGCAGATAAACAGCACCAAAGAAGAAGTTAATCTCGGACGCAGCGTGTCACAGTCTTTCTATCAGCTGAAAAAAGTGATAAGGGACTGGGAGCTGGCTTATGCGCTAAAATCTTCCATCAGTGGCAAGGTGACTTTTCTGCAGGTCTGGAATGAAAATCAGACTATCAATGTTGGAGATAATGTATTTTCAATAATTCCGGATGCTAAAAACAGTTTTATAGGAAAAGTAAAAGCGCCGGCTCTAAATTCAGGAAAAATTAAAGTGGGGCAGCGCGTCAATATCCGTCTGGCTAATTTCCCTGACAGAGAGTTTGGGGTTTTAAAAGGCGAAATCGAAAACATTTCACTGGTTCCCGATAAAGATGGAAACCTGCTTATAGACGTGGCTCTTCCAGACGGACTGAAAACATCCTATAATAAACAGATTGCCTTTCAACAGGAAATGAAAGGAAGCGCAGAAATTGTAACCGAAGATCTGCGTTTAATCGAAAGAATTCTGTATCAATTTAAGAACATTTTTGAACAAGTTTAATACTAATTTTAACTAACCTAAACCACCCCAAGTTGTCAATGAAAAAAATAGTACTCATTACATTTTTATTCTTATTTCAATACTCTTTTTCAAAACCAATTACAGAAACTCAAAAGTTAGCCACAACCTGCAAAGTTTGGGGGTTTCTAAAATATTATCATCCAAATGTTACCGATGGAAGTAAAAATTGGGATGAACAGCTATTTCAAATTTTGCCAAAAATCGAGGAAGCTCAGACCTCTGAAGCATTTTCTTCAGTGCTAGAAAATTGGATTGTTTCTTTGGGAGAAATTAAAAAACAAGAAACTCTAAAACTCGATGTAAAAAAAGAATATTTTGATAAAAACTTCGACTTGTCGTGGTTTAATAATAAGGAGTTGTTCTCGAAATCACTTTCAAAAAAATTAAAGTTTATTGAAGAAAATAGGAATAAGAATCAGCAATTCTATTATACTTCTAAGCCCTATATAGAAGTAATAAATGAGGTTAAGTACAAGGAATTTAAATGGACGGATAAGAATCTGCGTCTTTTGGCACTCTTTCGTTATTGGAATCAAATGGAATACTTTTTTCCGTATAAATATAAAATGGACCAAAGTTGGGATAGTGTTTTAATAGAAATGATGCCTCGATTTAGCAATCCTGAATCTGAAATGGATTTTGCATTAGCGATGCGTGAAATTTCAATAAAACTAAACGATACGCACGCTTCCACTCAAATGAGGCAGATGTATGATTATTTTGGAGATAAATTTATTACTGCTGATGTAGTTTTTATAGATAATAAAGCGGTTGTTGTTGCTTTAAAAAATGATTCATTAGCTAAAATTGATGATTTTAGAATAGGAGATGTCGTTACAAAAGTTGATGGAAAAGCAGTAGGAGATTTAATCAAGGAAAATTTGAAATATGCGGAAGGCTCTAATATGCCTGCAATTTTAAAAAATATTTATTGGACTGTTTTCAACGGAAAAACAGAATCAATCGAAATCGAATTTATTCGAGACAACACTACTTCTGTTAAAAAAGTTAAACGTTATACCTATTCAAAACTAAGAATCACAAATGCTAAAAATGCAGAGAAATGGAAATTATTGGATGATAGTATTGGGTACGTTGATGTTGAGAGAATAAAAGCAGATGAACTTCCTAGTGTAATGAAGCAATTTGAAAATACAAGAGCAATTGTTTTTGACGCCAGAAAATACCCCCAAGAACCAAATATTGAAGAAGACATAGCACAATATTTATATCCAGGAGAAAAAGCATTTGCAAAATTTATAGATGCAGACTTGACATATCCAGGGAGATATGTTTGGAGAGAAGATCAAAAAACAGGAAAAACAAATGCTGATTATTATAAAGGCAAAGTGATTATTTTGCAAAATGAAAAAACGCAAAGCCATGGTGAGCATTTAGTAATGTGTCTGCAAGCAGCTCCAAATGCCACAATTATTGGCAGTCAGACTTCGGGTGCAGATGGTGGAACATGCAGATTTGAAATTATAAAAGGTTATTCAACCATATTTACAGGTTTTGGAATTTTTTATCCAAACGGAAAAGAAACACAAAGAATTGGTATTATTCCAGATATCGAAGTTAAACCAACAATTTTAGGTATTCAGCAAGGTAAGGACGAAGTTCTTGAAAGAGCAATTCTTTTTGCTAAAAATGGTAAATAATTAAAAATAACAGTAAAAAAATATCATGAAAATAATCATCGTTTTTTGTTTAATATTATTGGGAACTGCTGCTTATTCTCAAAAATTAGATTGCATTAGATTTAAGAATGGAAAGTTTGCGGCTCCAGCTTTTCCAGATGAATACGCTATTCGAAAAGATTCTATTGAAGAAGGTTATTTTGATGGTAAATTGCAAACCGTTTGGAGTGTCAAATGGCTTAGTGATTGTAAACTTGAAAAAGTTTGTATTAAAAATTTAGGAGCTGAGAATGTTAAAATTGGGGATAAAAGTGTAGCAGAAATAATTTATACAGACGATGAATGCGTTACTTATAATATAGTATATTTTAATGAAGAAAACCCGAATGGAATAGATTTTCAAAGAGGATTGTGTCTGCAAAAAGAATAATTTATTTAAAGATATTTTTTACATCTTTAAATAAAAATCTTTAGTCAATTCAATATATTCAGGAGTATAAACGTGTCTGTCGATTTCGATAATAAGTTCGTCGATTTCAATTTCAGGAACTTCATTACGGCTAAAAGCTAATAAACTACGCTTAATTTCCGATTTTGGAGTTCCTTTAACTCTAGTGATTTTTATTGGATAAAGTTCTGATTCTTTTGCTAGGGCAATAAATTTTTCTTCTTCTTTGAAGGGAATAATTAAAGCAAATATTCCGTTTTCTGAAAGTAATAAATCGGCAGCTTCAACCAATTCTTCAAATGGCATTGCGTCTTGAAAACGAGCTAAATCACGTTGCTCACTTTCTGTTTTATAATCTTCTGCATAAAAAGGCGGATTAGAAACAATTAAATCATATTCATCTTCCGGTTCTTCAATAAATTCATCTAAACCAGCGTGAAAGCAGAATAAGCGATCACCCCAAGGGGAACTTTCAAAATTTTCTACCGCTTGTTCGTAAGCGTCTTCATCAATTTCAAGCGCATCAATTTGTTCTGCATGAGTTCGTTGAGCGAGCATTAAAGCAATAATTCCAGTTCCAGCGCCAACATCTAAAATACTAAACGGATTATGATGAATAGGAGCCCAAGCGCCAAGTAAAACACCATCTGTGCCTACTTTCATAGCGGTTTTGTCTTGTTTAACAGAAAATTGCTTAAACTGAAACATAGTAAATTCTAATTTATTATTAAGATTTTGAATTCAGATAAGAGACTGAACACTTAAAAACTGATACTGAACACTAAATTAAAGATACATCTCCACAAGACCTTCAGGAAGATCCATGATTACTTTTTTGTTTTCGCGATCAATTTTAACCAAGAAATGGTCAATCATTGGGATTAGCATTTCAACTTCGCCATTTAAAACTTCGAAAAGTGGCTGAGCAGTAGAATCATTTATCGAAGTTATTTTGCCGAAAATACCAAGACGTTTGTCTTCAATTTCAAAACCAATAACTTCATGATAGTAGAATTTGTTGCCAGTAAGTTTTGGCAGCATAGATAAAGGAAGGAAAACACCGTTTCCGATTAAGGCGTCTGCATCTTCTTCGGTATTAACATCTTCAAAACTAACTCTTAAAAAGTCGTTTTTATGTAAAGAGCTTTTTTCAATAAAAAAAGGAACCAAGTGTTTGTTGTGTTCAACAAACACTGATTCCAGATTTTCGTATAACTCAGGTTCATCCGTGTCTAAATAGACTAAGACTTCACCTTTGAAACTAAATTTTTTAGCGATTTTACCTAAATAAAAACAATCTTCTTTACGCATTATCGCCAAGTAAAAATTATGCTTCAGTTGTTTCGTTATTCTCTTCAGCAGCAGGAGCTTCTTCAGCTTCAACTTCAGCAACTTCTTCAGTAGCCTCAGCAGCTTGTTCAGCGGCAGCAGCTTCAGCTTGTGCAGCAGCAGCATCAGCAACACGTTTAGCGTTGATTTCTTGCTCAGCTTTTAAAGCTTTTGCTTTAGCATCAGCTTTTGCTTTAGATAAACCATCTTTTTTAGCATCAACTTTTCCAGCTTTTGATTCTAACCAAGCAGTTAATTTAGCATCTGCTTGCTCTTGTGTTAAAGCACCTTTACGAACTCCTCCATCAAGGTGGTGTTTCAATAAAGCACCTTTGTAAGAAAGGATAGCTCTTGCAGTATCAGTTGGTTGAGCACCGTTGTGTAACCATTTAACTGCGCTGTCAAGGTTTAACTCAACAGTTGCTGGGTTAGTGTTTGGATTGTAAGTACCGATTTTCTCTAAGTATCTACCATCTCTTTTTGAGCGTGCATCTGCAGCTACTACCCAGTAAAAAGGTTTTCCTTTTTTACCGTGTCTTTGTAATCTAATTTTTACTGACATAATCTAGTGATTAAATTTTGAGGTACTCGACCTCTGTTAATTAAGGGCGCAAAGATATAATTTTTTTATGAAAAACACGTTTTTAAAAGGATTAAATGTATCTGAGTTGTTTTTTTAGCATTTTTTTGACTTTTTAAATTTTAGGGTTTAGCTCTTAATACGATACTTTTGCAGCAAATTCATTTTAAATATGAAAAAATACTTTTGTTTTTTATCACTTTTACTACTAGTTGTATCCTGCACATCAGAGGATGTGACGTCTAATAATAAAGCTTTTCAAGCCTTAAAAGATAATGTTTTTTGGAGAGCACAAGTTTTTCAAGCCAGTATAGAGGCCGATGGGATTTTTACTATTGAAGGTTCTTTAGATTCCGATCAGATAAGATTTCAGATTCCTGAACCAGCTAAGAAAACGTATGTTTTAGGTGTGGATGATGATACGAAAGCTGTTTATAAGAAAACATATAAAGGACAAGAAGCAGAATTTAGTACTGGAACTGGCAAAGGAAATGGAGAAATTATCATTACAGAATATAATTCAATCGACAATACCATTTCGGGCACGTTTAAATTTACGGCGGTTAATGCTGATGCTGATGCTGAAAAACAAACAATTCATTTTTCAGAAGGAGTCTTCTATAAAATTCCTGTAACAGCAGAACATAGCATTGTTGCTGCAAATAATTAAGTTCTGATCGAAGTATTTCTGGTTAAATCAAAATAAAAACTTAAATAAACTCATAACATAGTGGATTAGATAGAAATAAGATTACATTTGCTTATTATTATAAATAAATATCTATGAATATTTTTGTTGGAAGCCTTCCATTCAGTATTGAGGAAGCAGATTTAAGAGAGTCTTTTGAGGCTTATGGAACAGTTGACTCTGTTAAAATTATTACTGATAAATTTACTGGAAGAAGTAAAGGCTTTGGTTTTGTTGAAATGCCAAATGATAATGAGGCTCAAAAAGCTATCGACGAATTGAACGGTGCTGTTGTTGCAGGACGTACAATCGTTGTGAACAAATCTGAGCCAAAACCAGAAGGCGAAAGAAGAAGTTTTAATAACAATCGTGGTGGAAATGACCGCGGTGGTTACGGAAACAACCGTGGTGGAAATGACCGCGGAAACAGAGGAGGATATTAATATTTTTTTTCTAAAATATAAAAGGGATCAACTTTCGTTGATCCCTTTTTTTGTTTCAAGTTTTATTTGTTTCAAGTTTCACGTTCCAACAACCTGAAACTTGAAACCTGAAACAAAATAAACTGTTATACATTCGCAGCTAACCAGTCACCAACTTCTTTAGTGCCGTATGCTTTGCCTCCATTAGCTAAATCTTCTGTAACTACTCCAGCTTCTAAAGCTTTATTTACAGCATCTCTCATCGCTTTTCCTTCTTCCATCAATCCGAAATTTTCGAACATCATGGCAGCAGACAAAATAGTAGCCATTGGGTTAGCAATGTTTAATCCGGTAGCTTGTGGATAAGATCCGTGAATAGGTTCGAATAAAGATACTTCAGCTCCCATAGATGCAGAAGGCATTAATCCCATTGAACCTGAAATTACTGAAGCTTCGTCTGTTAAGATGTCTCCAAATAAGTTTTCAGTAATTAATACGTCATAAGAATTTGGCCATTGAACTAAACGCATTGCAACTGCATCAACAAATTCGTAGCTAACTTCAACTTCTGGATAATCTTTTTCCATTGCCTGAACAGTTTCTCTCCACAAACGTGAAGTTTCCAAAACGTTTGCTTTATCCACGCAACATAATTTTTTAGAACGTGTCATAGCTAATTCAAAACCTTTTTTAGCTAAACGCTGTACTTCGGCTCTTGTGTAAACGCAGTTATCATAAGCTGTATCTCCGTCATCTTTTCTTCCTTTTTCACCAAAGTAAATTCCACCTGTCAATTCTCTTAAGAAAACTAAATCAGTTCCTTCAATTCTTTCTCTTTTTAAAGGAGATTTATCTAATAATGATGGGAAAGTAAAAGTTGGTCTTACATTTGCGAACAAACCTAAAGCTTTACGCATTTTTAGTAAACCTTGTTCTGGCCTTACAGGTGCAGAAGGATCATTATCATATTTAGGGTGTCCGATTGCTCCAAAAAGAACGGCATCGGCATTTTTACAAACTTCGTGTGTTGAATCCGGATAAGGTTCACCTACTGCATCAATTGCAGCTGCTCCAGTTAAAGCTGGTTTCCAAGTAATTTCATGTCCGAACTTTTTTGCAACAGCATCAGATACTTTTACTGCTTCATTTATTACTTCTGGTCCGATTCCGTCGCCGGCTAAAAGGGCTATGTTTAATTTCATTCTATATTTTTTAAAAGGTTCTAAGGTTCTGAGTTGCTAAGCTTCTAAGTTTTTCTTCTTAGTGGCTTAGTTTTTTTTAAAGGTTCTAAGGGTCTGAGTTGCTAAGGGCTTAGGTTAAAGAAAAATCTTAGAACCTCAGAACCTTAGTCTCTTAGCGCCTTAGGTAATTATATTAAGCATTTTTTGCGTTGCAATAATCGCTGCAACGGTTTGATCTGAATCTAATCCTCGGGTTTTGAATTCTTTTCCGTTGTTTGTCCATGTAATAATGGTTTCGCACAACGCATCAGAACTACTTCCCGGTGGGATTCTCACGGCATAATCGATTAATTTTGGAAGCGTAAGTTTCTTGCTTTTGTAAATCTTTGATAAAGCATTCATAAAGGCATCGAACTGACCGTCTCCTTGTGCGTTTTCTTCGATTATTTCTCCGTTTAAATTTAAAGATAAAGTCGTAGATGGGCGCATTCCTTTAGAATGAACTAGCATATAAGAATTTATAGTTATTTTTTCTTCGTAAGTATGACTGTCCAGAACATCCGAAATAATGTATGGAAGATCTTCTTTGGTTACGGTTTCTTTTTTGTCCCCCAATTCGATAATTCTTTGGGTAACCAATTTCAAATCTTCGTTGTTTAATTTTAATCCTAATTCCTGAAGATTTTTTTCAATATTGGCTTTTCCAGAAGTTTTTCCTAGAGCGTATTTTCTTTTTCTTCCAAAACGTTCTGGAAGAAGATCATTAAAATAAAGATTGTTTTTATTGTCTCCGTCAGCATGAATTCCAGCTGTTTGTGTGAAAACATTATCTCCTACAATAGGCTTATTGGCAGGAATTCTATAACCTGTAAAAGTCTCAACAAGTTTACTTACAGAATACAGAGAAGTTTCTTTTACGTTGATGTTTACTTGTGGCAAATAGTCATTAATTACAGCAACAGTACTTTCAAGAGGTGCATTTCCAGCACGTTCTCCCATTCCGTTTACCGTTACGTGAAGTCCGTTGATTCCCGCTTTTACGGCTTCCATGACATTAGCAATGCTTAAGTCGTAGTCATTGTGTGCATGGAAATCAAAGTGAATTTGCGGATATTTTGCTCTGATTTTCGAAATAAATTCAAAAGTCAGAGAAGGAATTAAAACTCCTAAAGTATCTGGAAGTAAAACTCTTTTGATTGGTTGTGTTGCTAAGAAATCCAAAAATTGAAATACATAATCAGGAGAATTTCGCATTCCGTTGCTCCAGTCTTCCAGATAAACATTGGTTTCTATATTGTTTTCTTTAGCTAAAGCAATGATTTGAGCGATTTCAGAAAAATGCTGTTCTGGAGTTTTCTTTAATTGATGCGTTAAGTGATTCATTGAACCTTTGGTCAATAAATTCTGTACTTTGGCACCAGCTTTTTTCATCCAGTCAATTGAAACGCCTCCGTCAACAAATGTCAGAACTTCGATTCTGTCAATGTAACCACGTTCTTCAGCCCATGAAGTAATGCCTTTTACGGCTTGAAACTCTCCTTCGCTCACGCGGGCAGAAGCAATCTCGATTCTATCAATATTTAATTCCTCCAGCAACAATTGCGCAATGGTCAGTTTTTCTGCAGCAGAAAATGAAACTCCAGATGTTTGTTCACCATCACGAAGTGTCGTATCCATTATTTCAATTTTTCTTTTTTCCATATTGATAATCTATATTTCTTTTAATTTCGAAATGATAGCAGGTTTGTATTATTAATTTAGAAAGACCCGACTGGTTTTTAAAGCCTGCCGGGTCTAATAGACTGAATGATATTTCTATTAGTACGGAAGTTTATCGGCGAAAGCCTTAATATCTTCCTTCATGTTTTGTAAATAATCAATATCGTCAAAACCATTAATCATGTTATTTTTTTTGTAACCATTAATAGCAAATGATTCTTGCTCACCAGTTGATAATAAAGTAATCGTTTGGTTTGGAAGATTGATTTCTAATTCTGTATTTGGATCAGCTTCGATAGCTTTGAAAATATTTGCTAAAAATTCAGGGCTGATTTGTACTGGCAAAACACCAATATTTAAACAGTTTCCTTTGAAGATATCTGCAAAGAAACTAGAAACTACAGCACGGAATCCGTAATCGTAAACTGCCCAAGCAGCGTGCTCTCTAGAAGATCCTGAACCGAAGTTTTTTCCTCCAACAAGAATTTTTCCACTGTAAGTTGGGTTATTTAAAACGAAATCAGCTTTTGGAGTGTCGTCTCCGTTATATCTCCAATCTCTAAAAAGGTTGTCTCCAAAACCTTCACGTTTTGTAGCTTTTAAGAAACGAGCAGGAATGATTTGATCTGTATCTACGTTCTCAATTGGCAGTGGCACTGCACTGCTGGTAAGTATATTAAATTTATCGTATGCCATTTGATTTTTGATTTTAGATTAACGATTTCTGATTTTAGATTTGTTGTTGTGTCTTAAAATTGTAATCGTTAATGTTTTTTGTAAAATGTAAATTGAAATTTTAGAAGATTTTTTAATGAAGCGTATCGAAATCTGAAATCAAAAATCGTTAATCTTCATTCTTAAATCTTTAAAAAAGCTCTCTCGGATCTGTTAGTTTTCCTGTAACAGCAGCTGCAGCAGCCATAATTGGACTTGCTAAAAGCGTTCTTGATCCAGGACCTTGACGGCCTTCAAAGTTTCTGTTTGAAGTACTTACTGCATATTTTCCAGCCGGAACTTTATCATCGTTCATTGCTAAACAAGCAGAACAACCCGGCTGACGTAATACGAAACCAGCTTCAGTCAAAATATCTAAAATACCTTCTTCTTTAATCTGCGCTTCAACAACGTGAGAACCAGGAACTAACCAAGCTGTAACATTATCTGCTTTTTTTCTTCCTTTTACGATTTCAGCAAAAGCTCTAAAATCTTCAATACGTCCGTTTGTACAACTTCCTAAGAAAACGTAATCAATTTGTTTCCCAATCATTACATCGTCTTCGTGGAAGCCCATGTAAGCCAAAGATTTTTTGTAAGTTTCCTCACCACCTTCAACTTCTTTTGCACTTGGGATATGTTTTGTGATACCAATTCCCATTCCTGGGTTAGTACCATAAGTAATCATTGGTTCAATGTCTTCAGCTTTGATGTTTAATTCAGCATCAAATACAGCATCAGCATCAGTTTTTAGCGTTTTCCAGTATTCAACAGCTTTAGTCCAAGCTTCTCCTTTTGGAGCATAAAGTCTTCCTTCAAGGAAATCAAAAGTAGTTTGGTCAGGAGCAATCATTCCTCCACGAGCACCCATTTCGATACTTAAATTACAAACTGTCATACGGCCTTCCATAGTCATGTTTTCAAAAACATCACCAGCATATTCAACAAAATAACCTGTACCTCCAGAAGTAGTTAATTGAGCGATAATATAAAGCGCAACGTCTTTTGGACCAACACCTTTGCTTAATTTACCGTTTACGTTAATACGCATTTTCTTTGGTTTTGGCTGCATAATACATTGAGTAGAAAGCACCATCTCAACCTCAGATGTTCCGATACCAAAAGCGATAGCTCCAAAAGCACCGTGAGTAGACGTATGCGAATCCCCGCATACAATAGTAGCACCTGGCAAAGTAATTCCGTTTTCAGGACCTACTACGTGTACAATTCCATTTTTTTGGTGACCTAATCCCCAGTGCGAAATTCCGTATTCGTTAGCGTTGTCTTCAAGAGCTTGAAGCTGATTAGCAGAAAGCGGATCTTGAACTGGTAAATGTTGGTTTATGGTTGGTGTATTGTGGTCGGCAGTTGCAAAAGTACGTTCCGGATATAATACGTTAACGCCTCTTGATTTTAATCCTAAAAAAGCAACAGGACTCGTAACTTCATGAATGAAATGGCGGTCAATAAAAAACACATCTGGTCCATCTTCAATTTTACGCACAACATGTGAATCCCATACTTTGTCAAATAATGTCTTACTCATTTTTTATTTTTTTTAATTGTAATTTCTATAACCACAGCAATTTCCTGTTCATTATAATAGCAAAACAAAAGTAAAAAAAGATAAAAAAGCGTCAATTTCAATATTTCATTATATACGATACCCAAACTAAATTACAAATTGCCAAATGGCTTTTGCAAACTAAAATTTGAAAGAAAAATGATTAAGAAACTGATTTAGCTTTTCTTTTTCGGCTTTAATTTTTCTTGTTTGTTTTTTGTTTTAATAGTTTGCAAATTTATCTCAAAATCAATATAAAATATAAGAATTTGTTTGAAAAAATCTAACAAAATGAATAAAAATAGTAATAATTGTTAGTTTTGATTTCTTTGTAAAAAGTATAGTTTTTAGGTTTTTTAAAGCTTTTAAAGGAGTTTTTTTGGTGTTATTTAGATTCAATAAAACACAAAAATACTACGACATCCAAGAGGTGTATTTTTATGAAATTTTATGATTTTTTAAGGCCGAAATTGATTTTTTGAAGACAATAATTTTTAAAATTAATTCAACGAATTTTTAAATTCTAATGGAGTAAGACTGGTTTTCTTTTTGAATAATTTACTAAACGATTGCGGATATTCAAAACCTAACTGATAAGCAATTTCTGCTACCGAAAGATTGGTAGTAATCAAGAAATCTTTTGATTTTTCTATTAATTTTGAATGAATATGCTGTTGCGCATTTAACCCAGTTAAATTACGAAGCATATCGCTGAGATAATGACTTGAAACATTAATCTGTGAAGCCAGAAATTCTACTGTTGGCAATCCTCTTTTTAAGGTTTCTGCATTACTAATATAGCTATCCAGAGTTTCTTCGACTTTTAATAATAAATCGTTACTGATGGTTTTTCTGGTAATGAATTGGCGCTTGTAAAAACGATTGCTGTAATTCAGCAAAACATCAATGTAAGATACAATCACGTCTTGACTCATTTCGTCAATTGCGGTATTGAGTTCGTTGTCGATGCTTTGTAATAATCCAATAATAATTGTTTTTTCACTGTCTGAAAGGTGCAGAGCTTCATTGGTGTCATAAGAAAAGAAGCCATATTTTTTGATGCTTTTTCCCAAAGGATAATTTCGAATAAAATCAGGATGAAATAAAAGGGTATAACCGCCATATTCAACGCCTTCTTCATTTTCAGTAAAAATTAACTGAGTTGGAGAAGCAAATAGGAGTCCGCCTTCGTTGAAATCATAATAGCCTTGACCGTAGCCCATTTTTCCTTTGGTAGAAAACTTATAAGAGATCTTATAAAAATCAAGCATAAAGGCATGATTCGCTAAATTTTCATTTATAACCAACTGTGTATTGTCTACCAAACTCACCATCGGATGAAGTGGTTTTGGAAGTTGAAGCAGGTCATGAAACTGCGATATAGAAGAGATTTTTTCTGGATTATTGTTTTTCTTTTCCATGATATAAAAGTATGAAAATTTGAAAATTAATTGGGCTTTTCGAAAAGTATTGAAGATTCTCTTTGATTTTGAAAAATCAGCTTCGAAGAAGCGAAATATTTATAGAAATCGTATTTGTTGTTGAAAGCAAAGCTCCAGGGGAGCGACATCTGTATTGCAATAAATATGTCGCTCCGCTGGAGCTATTTTGCACCTTCATAATTAAATTTCTATAAATATTTTGCTCCTCTGGAGCTTAATAAAAGAATGTTCAATATTTTGTGGGTAGGGTTATTAGAAATAATTATTCTCCAAAAAATTGTTTTCCGAATTCAGAACGAAAGACTTCGTCCCCAACTTCCAATCTTTGTTTGTAAAGCGCTTTTGCATCTTCGCCAGCAACATATCTTAATTGGTTTTTTCCATCTGTAGCAGCTTCATAAACTACGTCGGCAATTTGCTCCGGAGTTGATGCCATTTCAAACATAACGTCAACGTTTCCAAACATTTTATTAGTCATTGTTTCATATTCTGGAAGAGTGCTTGTGTCAAGTGAACCATGAAGGAATTCGGTTTTGATTGCTCCAGGAGAAACTGTTTTAATTTTTATTCCAAACGGATTTAATTCGTAAGCCATACTTTCGCTCCAGCCTTCTAATCCCCATTTTGTGGCGTGATAGATTGATCCTAAAGGAAAAGCAATCAAACCTCCAATAGATGTTGTTGAAATGAATGAACCATTTTTTCTTTCTCTGAAATATGGAATGAATGCATTTGTAACTCTGATTACTCCCAATAAATTAGTGTCCAATTGTTTTGTGATTTGATCATCTGTTAAGCTTTCCAAAGGGCCAATCAATCCATATCCAGCATTGTTAAATACGATATCAATGTCGCTTAATTCTAACGCTTTTTTAACTGTAGTTTGTATCTGGTCGTAATTGGTAACGTCTAAAGGTAAAAGCGTTACGTTTTTTAATTGAGAGAGTTCTGTTTCTTTTTCAGGATTTCTCATTGTTGCGATTACATTCCAGCCTTGTTCGTGGAATAATTTTGCTGTTGCTTTTCCTAAACCTGATGATGCGCCTGTGATAAAAATTGTTTTCATGATTATTGTTTTTTTAATTGTTATAATTTGATGAAGCAAAGTTCAGGATACACTTCAGTTTAAAAGTGTTCAATTTGGTGTAATGAGTATCCAAAATGAATAATCGATTTTTTTTTTGGATTAAAAACTTTTGAGTGTAATTATTTTAAACACATAGAAACATAGTTTTTCTTTGTCTACAAAGGCATTTCACTCATTTTAAATACACATAGCTATGTGTGAAAATCTAGATTTTTTTAATTATCTTTTTAGAAAATTTAAATCTATGTTTCTATGTGTTTAATTTTTTTACAAATTGCAATCGGCGAGTTTTAATTAACGTTTTTGTTAACAACTTTAGCTTCTTTATTTCTGTAAAAAAAGCGTAAATTTGAATTCCTCCGATTTTTCATTTCACATTTTGTTATGTTTCATGTTGTCAATGTTTTGCAATATGTAAGATTTGAAATTTTGGACATCAAAATTTGACTTTTACAACTCTATGTATTTAATATTCGATACCGAAACAACCGGATTACCAAAACGCTGGGATGCCCCAATAACCGATTCTGATAACTGGCCTCGCTGTATACAAATTGCTTGGCAGCTTCATGACGAAATGGGACAGCTTATCGAGCATCAGGATTATTTGGTAAAACCTGAAGGATTTAATATTCCGTATGATGCCGAGCGTATTCACGGAATCTCAACTGAATTGGCTGAAGCCGATGGAATCACTTTGGCCGAAGTTTTAGAGAAATTCAATATTGCCTTAAGCAAAACCAAATTTATCGTTGGACAGAATTTAGGTTTCGACGTTAATATTATGGGAGCCGAATTTCATAGAATGGGAGTGGAGTCTCAAATGGCTTCAATGCCTGTTTTGGATACTTGTACCGAAGTTACCGCTTCGTTATTGCAGCTTCCTGGAGGTCGTGGAGGAAAATTCAAACTTCCAACTTTGACCGAATTACACAGCTATCTTTTCGATCAGCCTTTCGCGGAAGCGCACAACGCAACTGCCGACGTTGAGGCAACTACGCGTTGTTTTTTGGAATTGGTTAGAAGAGAGGTTTTTACAAAAGAAGAATTAGATGTTCCGAAGGAATATTTCAAAGAATTTCAGGAAAGAAATGCGGAGCCATTTAAGTTAATTGGTTTAAAACACATTAATTTAAAAGCAGCTTCTGATAAAATCAGGGAACAGCTTAAAGCTTTAGCTGGAGAAGGTCAGCAGACCGTTGTTTCAGAAGAAGATAAAGCTGATTTCAAAGCAGCAAAATTTGCACACTTGCACAATCACACACAGTTTTCGGTACTTCAATCTACTATCGGAATTGGGAATATAGTTGCCGCTTCCGCTAAAAACGGAATGCCTGCCGTTGCAATGACGGATACAGGAAACATGATGGGAGCTTTCCATTTTGTGAGCGCTGTTATGAATCACAACAAAGCCGCATCTGGAAAAAATAAAGCTTTGGTTGAAGCTGGAGAAGAACCAACAGAAACCGAAGTAAAACCAATTGTAGGTTGCGAATTTAATATTTGTGAAAATCACTTAGATAAAAGCAAAAAAGACAACGGTTATCAGGTTGTTTTGATGGCTAAAAACAAAGCAGGATATCACAACTTGGCCAAAATGGCTTCGATTGCGTATACTGATGGATTTTATTATGTTCCGAGAATTGACCGCAAAATTGTCGAGCAATACAAAGGTGATATCATGGTTTTGTCTGGGAATTTATACGGAGAGATTCCGAGTAAAATCTTGAACATTGGTGAAAATCAAGCTGAAGAAGCTTTAATTTGGTGGAAAGAACAATTTGGCGAAGATTTCTATCTTGAAGTAATGCGCCACAATCAGGAAGATGAAAATCGTGTAAACAAAACCCTGATTGAGTTTTCTCAAAAACACAACGTCAAATTAATTGCGACTAACAATACCTATTATTTAAATAAAGAAGATGCCAATGCTCACGATATTTTACTTTGTGTAAAAGATGGTGAAAAGCAGGCAACACCTATTGGACGTGGACGTGGTTACCGTTACGGACTTCCAAATCAGGAATACTACTTCAAGTCGCAAGACGAGATGAAAAAGCTTTTTGCTGATTTGCCGGAAGCGATTATCAATATTCAGGAAATTATTGATAAGGTTGAAGGATATTCATTGTATCGAGATGTATTACTTCCGAAATTCGAAATCCCTGACGAATTTATGGTTCCCGAAGATGAAGAAGATGGTGGTGTAAGAGGGGAAAATAAATATTTGCGACACCTTACGATGGAAGGTGCCAAAAGACGTTATGGCGAAATTACCGAATCGATTCAGGAACGTTTGGATTTTGAGTTAATGACGATTTCAAACTCAGGATATCCGGGTTACTTTTTGATTGTACAGGATTTCATCGCTGAGGCGAGAAAAATGGACGTATCAGTAGGGCCTGGTCGTGGATCTGCAGCGGGTTCTGCCGTTGCGTATTGTCTGGGAATTACCAATATTGACCCAATTAAATACGACTTGCTTTTTGAGCGTTTCCTAAATCCTGACCGTGTATCGATGCCCGATATTGATATCGACTTTGATGACGAGGGTCGTGGACGTGTAATGGAATACGTAATCAATAAATACGGTCAAAAACAGGTTGCTCAGATTATCACTTACGGTAAAATGGCAACCAAATCGGCGATTCGTGATACGGCGCGTGTACTGGATTTACCACTGTTTGAAGCCGATAGAATTGCAAAACTGATTCCAGGAATGATGCCGTCAAAATGGAATTTGGCACGTTTTATTTCTGAAAGTGAAGAAGAAGTCAAAAAAGCCCTTCGTTCTGACGAATTTGATAACGTAAAAGAATTAATTGCGATTGCCAATGAAGATGATTTGGCAGGAGAAACCATTCAGCAGGCAAAAATCCTTGAAGGATCGATGCGTAACACGGGAATTCACGCCTGCGGGGTAATCATTACGCCGTCGGATATTACGAATTACGTTCCCGTAACAACAGCAAAAGATTCTGATTTATATGTAACACAGTTCGATAACTCGGTTGCAGAAAGTGCCGGATTGCTGAAAATGGACTTCTTGGGTCTGAAGACCCTTACACTGATAAAAGATACCGTAAAACTGGTAAAATATAGAACCAATATTGATCTTGATCCCGATACCTTTCCGATTGATGATGAGGAAACGTACGCGCTTTTCCAAAGAGGTGAAACCGTTGGAATCTTCCAATACGAGTCGCCTGGGATGCAGAAATACATGAAAGATCTGAAGCCAACGGTTTTTGGAGATTTAATTGCCATGAACGCCTTGTATCGTCCGGGACCTTTGGAGTATATTCCGTCTTTCGTTCGAAGAAAAAATGGCGACGAGGAAATCAAATACGATTTAGATGCCTGTGCCGAATATTTATCAGAGACGTACGGAATTACAGTATACCAAGAGCAGGTAATGCTTTTATCTCAGTCTTTGGCAGGATTTACAAAGGGTGAGGCCGACGTCTTGCGTAAAGCGATGGGTAAGAAACAAAAAGACGTACTGGATAAAATGAAGCCGAAGTTCGTTGAGCAAGCGGCAGCAAAAGGTCACGATGCAAAGGTTCTAGAGAAAATTTGGAAAGACTGGGAAGCCTTTGCGAGTTACGCCTTCAACAAATCGCACTCGACTTGTTATGCTTGGATTGCCTACCAAACGGCTTATTTGAAAGCGCATTACCCTGCAGAATATATGGCAGCGGTACTTTCGAACAACATGAACGATATCAAACAGGTTTCTTTCTTCATGGAAGAATGTAAACGTATGGGATTGCAGGTTCTTGGGCCAGACGTAAACGAATCGTACTATAAATTTACCGTAAACGATGACTACGCAGTTCGTTTCGGAATGGGAGCGATTAAAGGTGTTGGTTCTGGAGCTGTAGAAACCATTGTTGAAAACAGAAAAGACGGAAGATATAAATCAATTTTTGATTTGGCAAAGCGAATTGATTTGCGTGCAGCCAATAAAAAAGCGATTGAGAATTTAGCACTTGCCGGAGGTTTCGATTCATTTGAAGGAACAACCAGAGCGCAATATTTCCACGACGATGGAGACGGAATTACTTTCTACGAAAAAGCCATGCGTTACGGATCGAAATTTCAGGAAAATGAAAACTCTTCTCAAGTAAGTTTATTTGGAGAAACTAGTGAAGTGCAAATTGCAGAACCTGTTGTGCCACCATGCGAAGACTGGAGCACTATGGAAAAACTGGCAAAAGAAAAAGAGGTTGTTGGGATTTATATTTCTGGACATCCGCTTGACGATTTTAGGTTTGAAATGAAATACTTCTGTAATTCTCGTTTGGAATCGCTGAAAAGTATGAATGAGTATGTTGGAAAGAACCTAATGTTTGCTGGAATTATCAATAACGTTCAGCACCGTGTTGCTAAAAACGGAAAGGGCTGGGCAGCTTTCAATTTAGAAGGTTATGATGAAAGTTATGAGTTTAAGATTTTTGGGGAAGAATATTTGAAATTCCGCCATTTCTTGATTCAGAATAATTTTGCCTTTTTGAAAATAATGATAAAAGATGGCTGGGTAAATCATGATACGGGTAAAAAAACAGATCCGAGAATGCAGTTTGTCGAGATTCGCCAATTGCAGGATATTTTGGAAGCTTTCGCCAAAAAGCTAATCGTTTTATTAAATATAAAAGATTTGCATCCAGAGTTCATTCATAAATTGAGTCATTTGTTTGCTGAAAATAAGGGAGAGAATTCTGTAACTTTTGAAATCATGGAGCTGGAAAAAATAAAACGTTTGGTTGAGGTAGAAACTCCAACAGATTTTGAAGCAGATGACGCTGTTTTTCAAACCGAAAATGAAAATGAAGATAGTGCAATGGAAGATACAAAGATTCAAGAGGTAAATGAAGTTGAAGAAATAAAAGTGGTAACAAAATTAACGATGCCTAGCCGTCGTTTAAAGGTTAGAATCTCAACTGAATTACTGCAAGAATTGGAGAAAATGCAGATTAATTTTAAACTGAACTAAAAATTTAACAGTTAAATTTTAGACGCATGTTAATTTTTTATGTTAAAAATATGCATGCATAATAGTTTTTTAGTAATATTGCCCAAAATTACAACGTTTTCGTTCCAAGTCTAACTTTGCAAACGGTAAGAATGTGTTAAAATATTCTATGTTTGTACTAATCAATAAATCAAAATTATGAAAAAGAACCTATTTTTATTAGGATTATTAGTTTGCTCTATGGCCACAATGGCGCAAACAGAAAAAGCGGACAAACCAGAAAGCTGGTATTTTAAATTGGGGGGATCTTATTTTAACCAAACAGCTTCAACTGAGTTTCCAACTGTTGGAGGAAATGCTGCATTAGACAGAACTTATGTAGGAGGAAAATTAGTTTCTGAAAAAAGTATTACAGGTTCTTTTGGACAAGGTTTTAGAACTGGCATAACTGCTGGTTACCGTTTTTCTACACGTATTGGAGTTGAATTAGGAGTTAATTATTACTCTAGTAATGATAAAACTATGGCACAGACTACTTCAGATCAGCCATATATCCCTACATCTGCAACTACAGGAATTTACAACTTTAAATCAGTTGGTCAAATTACAGCTTTTGATTTAGCTCCTGCAATTGTTATGTTTTTAGGAGAATCTAACGGATTTGAGCCTTATACTAAAGTTGGGGTTTTAGTTCCAATTCACGGAGATTTAGAAATTAAAACAGATGCTGTTGCTCCAGTAGGAGTTAATCCAGGTACTGGTGCTCCAGTTTTTGGAAATGTTCATAGCGTTGATAAAGTAAAACCAAACCCAACTATCGGATTTACAGCTGCTGTTGGTACAACTTACAAACTTACGTCACACCTTTCTGCTTTCGCTGAATTAGAGTACCGTAACTTTACTGTACATGGTAAAACAAAAGAAACAACTGACTTTACAGTAAACGGAAATGATGCTTTAGCTACTAGAACTACAGCTCAAATTCACACTAATTACAGAGATGGTTTAGATGTAAATTCAAACAATGCTCTAACAAATCCAAATGGTGTTAATAAAGATAAACCAATGGATGAGTTAAGTTCTTATGTTGGAATCTCAGGATTAGGATTAACATTAGGTATCAAATACAGCCTATAATTTTCCAATTTTTTTTATAGTTTATAGTTTAAAAAAAGAGGATATTCGAAAGAATATCCTCTTTTTTTGGACGCATTTTTTGTCAGGATGACAAAATTGTATTTTAATTGATAATTATAATTTCGAATTCTCTCTAAACTCTTTCAAAACTTGATCAATAACCCAAGTGGTTCTTGCGCCAGAAGTTCCTTTAGATGGAGAAGCGCCTTCTTTGCCTAATAATTCAGTAATAACAGTTTCAATAAATGGCTGTTGAATATGAAGAGGATTTTCTATCGTAATACTTTCTTTTTCTCCATTTGCATATTGAATATGAATTGGATCGTTTCCGAAAGTAGAAAAAGAGATTTTTCCTTTATCTCCTACAATTTCAGTGTTGTCATAACGTTCAAAACTTGCAAAATTCCAAATTCCTGAACCATGAATTCCGTTTTCGAATAAAAAGGACATTGAAACTGCGTCTTCTGCCGGATATGCTTTTAATTGAGAAGTTGCATGTCCGCGAACTGATTTTATTGGACCTAAAACAAAATCTAGGAAATCTAAAGTGTGGCAAGCCAAATCCACAAAGATTCCGCCTCCTGAAATATGTGGTAAAACGGTCCATGGGAGGTTAATTTCGTCATCGTAACGTGCTTCAAAAGGATGGTACAAAACACAATTGACGTGTCTGATAGTTCCTAATTTTCCCTGATCGATTATTTCTTTTATTTTTAAAAAACGAGGCAAGGCTCTTCTGTAATAAGCAACAAACAAAGGAACGTTATGTTCTTTACAGACGCTGATCATTTCGTTACATTCTTCAAATGTCAAAGCCATTGGCTTTTCCACATAAACTGGTTTTCCTGCTTTGGCGCATAAAATGGTGTATTCTTTATGAGAAGATGGAGGAGTAGCGATATAAACGGCGTCAACTTCGGGATCATTTATTAAATCTTCCGCGTTAGAATACCATTTCGGAACATTATGGCGTTTGGCGTAATCTTCGGCAAGAGCCGCATCTCTTCGCATAACTGCAACTAAAGCCGAATTTGGAGCTTTCTGAAAAGCTGGCCCGCTTTTTACTTCGGTTACATTTCCGCACCCTATAATTCCCCATTTTATAATTTCCATTGATTAAGTTTTTAGTTTCTCAAATTTAAAAGAAAATTAGCCACGAATTCACGAATTTTTTGATCTGAATGTTTAAAAAATCTGTATTGAATTACGCGAACTAATTTCACGCAGATTTAAAATAATTTTAGCAAATGCTCGCAGATTTTTTTAATTCAATCTGCTAAATCTGCAGAATTTGCGTGAAAAAAAATAAAAGCCACAGATTAAAAAGATTTTCACAGATTTTTTAATCTATCTAATCCTTTTAATCTGTGGCATAAAATAAATTAACCACGAGCTCACAAAAAGTAATTCGTGAATTGCTTCGCCTATTCGCTATCGCTCGAGTCGTGGCTAATAAAAAATTTAGCTTAAAGTTTTATTTTTTCGGCAAAGCTTTAAAACCCATATTGTAAAGTGTGAAAGCTTGAATATCTACATTTTCTTGAATTGTAGCAGCAACAGATTTCCCTGCTCCATGACCTGCTTTAACGTCAATTCTAATCAAAACCGGGTTTTCTCCTGTTTGTTTTTCCTGTAACTCAGCAGCAAATTTGAAACTGTGTGCTGGAACTACACGATCGTCATGATCTCCAGTCGTTACCATTGTTGCAGGATAATGAGTCCCTTGTTTAACGTTATGAACAGGTGAATATCCTTTTAAATATTCAAACATTTCTTTGCTGTCTTGAGCAGTTCCGTAATCAAAAGCCCATCCAGCACCTGCTGTAAAAGCATTGTAACGAAGCATATCCATAACTCCAACCGCTGGCAATGCTACTTTCATTAAATCTGGACGCTGTGTCATCGTTGCGCCAACCAACAAACCTCCGTTAGATCCTCCGCGAATAGCCAAATAATCAGAAGAAGTATATTTTTGGGCAATTAAATATTCTGCAGCCGCAATAAAATCATCAAACACATTTTGTTTCTGCATTTTGGTTCCTGCATCATGCCATTTTTTTCCGTATTCACCACCACCTCTAAGGTTAGCCACTGCGTAAACTCCACCATTTTCTAACCAAACAGCATTCGCAATACTAAAACTTGGTGTTAAACTAATATTGAATCCGCCGTAACCATAAAGGATTGTTGGATTTTTACCGTCTAATTTTGTTCCTTTTTTATACGTAATAATCATCGGAACTTTTGTACCATCTTTTGAAGTATAGAAAACTTGTTTAGACTCGTAATCTTCACTCTTGAAATCAACTTTTGGTTTTGCATATACTTCAGATTTGCCAGATTTTGGTTCAAAAGAATAGATACTTCCAGGAGTTGTATAATTTGTAAAACTGTAGTACAAAATTTTATCTTCTTTTTTACCGCTAAATCCGCCTGCAGTTCCAACAGCTGGAAGTTTAATTTCGCGAACTAATTTTCCGCTGTAATCATATTGTTGCACAAATGAAACCGCATCTTTAGTATAATTAGCAAAGAAATAACCAGCACCAGTTGATGGCGATAATATATCTTTGGTTTCTTTAATAAAATCTTTCCAGTTTTCAGGCTTCGGATTTGCTGCATCAACCGTTACAACACGTTTGTTTGGTGCGTTATAATCTGTTTCAATAAACAATTTGCTTCCTGCGTTTTCTATTACATTGCTATCGCTGTTAAAGTTGTCTACGATAGTAACAATCGGGCTGTTCGGTTTTGTAAGGTCTTTAATGTACAATTCGTTTCCGTAAGTCGAATTAGCTGCCGTGATTACCAAATAACGGTTGTCTTCAGTAACATATCCACCAACATATCTTCTTTTTTGATCTGCACCAAAAATTACTTTATCATCTTTTTGAGAAGTTCCTAGTTTATGGAAATACAATTTGTGCTGATCTGTTTTAGCAGATAATTCACTTCCTTTTGGTTTGTCATAACTAGAATAGTAGAAACCTTCATTTTTATACCATGAAACACCACTAAATTTCACATCAACCAAAGTATCTTCTACAATTTTCTTAGAAAGTGCGTCTATGATAATTACTTTTCTCCAATCGCTTCCTCCTTCAGAGATTGCGTAAGCTGCTTTGCTTCCGTCTTCAGAAAAATCAAGTCCGCCTAGAGAAGTTGTTCCGTCTTTAGAAAAAGTATTTGGATCTAAGAAAACTTCTTCTTTGCCATTTTCATCTTTTCTGTAAACAACAGATTGATTCTGAAGTCCGTTGTTTTTAGAGTAATAAGCGAATTTTCCTTCTTTAGAAGGAGCTCCAATTTTTTCGTAGTTCCAAAGTTTTTCCATTCGCTTTTTAAGTTCTTCGCGAAACGGAATTTTATCTAAATAAGCATAAGTAACTTCGTTTTCAGCTTTTACCCAAGCACCAGTTTCGGCAGATTTATCATCTTCTAACCAACGGTAGGGATCGCTTACTTTGGTGTCAAAATAAACATCAACAGTTTCTCCTTTTTTTGTTTGCGGATATTGTATTTTGCCTTGTCCAAATGATATTCCTGCAGTTGTAATTGCCATTAATAAAAATGTTTTTTTCATAGTTAGTTTTTATCTGTTATAACAAAAATAGCACTTTTTGTGAGAATTGATAAATGTTTAACCGCAAAGAACACTAGGAGTTTTTCGCAAAGTTCGCAAAGCAAATAAAACTTTGTGAACTTTGCGTTTTCCTTTGCGTTCTTTGCGGTTAAAATTTAAAATTATAAGTTGAAATTAATCCCCAAAACGATATTTCTTCCAATGTTCGGAATACCGTCTGTCTTTAATCTAGAAAGATGTGCAATATATTTTTTGTCGAATAAATTGTTTCCGTTTAAATTAATATCGAAAGCCGTTTTTCCTAGTTTAACAGTTCCACCAAAACCTAAATTTACCAAAGTATAACCTTTAGAAGCCGTTTCGAAACCGCTTACATTATCTTGGTTGAAAGTTGAAGAAACATTTAGAGAAGCAAAACCTTCGCTTAACCAATTTTTGATATTAAATTCAGTTCTAAGCGTATTATTCCAATTGTTTGCCGGAATCAAAGGCAGATAATCTTTGTTTTCTTTTTTACCTGTAACCGTTTCAAAACTAGTTTCAAAATGCAGCCAGTCTAAAGGGTGAGGATGAAAATGCAAACCAACTTCACCACCATACAATTGTGCATTATCTTGAACATAAGCAAAAACATCATTATCATCTCGAACTTCCCCAGTTGGCGAAGTATAGATATAATTGTTTACATGATTGTAAAATCCGTTTACGAAAAATTCAAAGTGCGTGTTTTTGTATTCTAAGTTCAAATCGGTCTGAACGTTTTGCTCTGTTTTCAAATTAGCATTCCCAATTTCGTAACGATTTGTTCCTTCGTGAACACCATTTGAAGTCAATTCAGCCAAGTTTGGAGCTCTAAATCCTGTGGCAACATTCAAACGAAGCGTTAAAGGTTCTGCCAGTTTTGTTTTATAACCTAAAGAAGCATTAAAGCTATCAAAAGATCGGTCTAAGGCCTGAAAATAACCTTCTTCACCTTCAGTTCCGTGTGCTATTGAAGTAATATTTCGGTTGTCAAAACGCAATCCAGCTTGAATAACGCTATTGTCCCATTCGTAATTGGCTGTTCCGAAAACTCCAAAATCATTGGTTGTGGCATCTGGAATTAAATATTCTTCTCCAGAATTTTTATTGGACTGATGCATTCCCTGAACCCCTATAATAGTTTCGATTTTACCGAATTTAGGGAAATGGTATTTCGCATTATAATTGAACGTATTCAATTTCATGTGAAGCGAAGCTTCATTGCTGTCTTCAAACTCACTTCGATCATTTGCGATATATCCTAAGTCAACATCTAGTTTAGAGTTTTCGAAGAAAATAACATTATTCAAACTCAATAAATGATTAAAAATTCCTTGTCTCGGAAACTGTGTGTCTTTGCTAGAAGACTGTTCGGCAATTCCATCTTCAGGAATCCCGATATCCAATTTGTTATAGTTGTATCTTAAAACACTTGAAAAAGTCGAATTGCTGTAGCCAATTCCAGTTTTAAAGTCCGTTTCGTTGTAACGAGAATTTGTCACACGATCACCGCCAGAAATTTTATAATCAGAATGTGTATTGTAGCTTCCTCTTGCTAAGAATTTCCAGTTATCAGTAGACGTTTTTAATCCAATAGAAGAGTTGCTTCCTTGTGTATTCGTAAAATATTTTTGACTGAAATTAGCTTTAAAATCACCAGCATCAGCAAATTTTTCAGGATTGAAATATAAAACACCTCCCAAAGCATCAGAACCATACAATAATGAAGCTGGCCCTTTAATAACTTCAACACTTTCTATTCCGGCATCATTTAAGCCCAAACCATGCTCATCTCCAAATTGCTGATTTTCGATACGAACTCCTTGAGAATAAACTAAAACACGATTACCGCTAAGTCCGCGAATTACTGGTTTTCCAATAGAAGTTCCTGTTGAAATCTGTGAAACTCCTGGAATTGTCGCCAAACCTTCAATCAAAGTTGAGGTTCCTTTTTGCTGTAATGTTTTAATGCTTTCATGCTCTATTTTCATTACGTTTTGCGATTGCAGTTTGTTGAAAGGTGTAGAAACTACTACTTCGTCCATTTCTAGAATAGATTCTTCAAGAATAATATCTAGTGTGTTTTGTTTCAGTAGTTTAGAAATCGTTTTATTTTGATTGGCATATCCAACATAAGTAAAAGCAATGCGAAGGCTTCCGTTTGGAAGATTATTCAATTCGTATTTTCCCTTTGCGTCTGTTGTAGTTCCTTTATGTAATTCGGGAGCATAAACAGAAACTCCAGGCAATGGCTGATTTTGTTTATCGGTTACAATACCTGAAACCGAATTTTGAGCAGAAAGCATGCTCGAGAACCCTAAAATAAGGGCAATTATAATTTTTTTCATTTGAAAATGATGCTATAGTTAAATTGAGTTTTTTTCTTCGAATAAAAACCAAACGCGACATTAAAGCATTCTGATCCCAATTCAGAAGATTAGGATTAGGAAACTCAATGTTGTTTTGAATTTAAATGAAAAGAAATGTGATTTTTTTTCGAAAAATCGATAACTTAAGAAACTATAAACGCAGGAGGTCCGCGTAAGAAATACGAAGGGGATGAAATAGAGAAAATTTTCTCTGTAACGGGTAAGAAATAAGCAAATTCTTTTTCAAAAGAATGAAATTGAAATTGAAAAGTTTCTGGAACAATGTAACTTCCGAAGGCGAAATTACAAACAAAACAAACCTCATAATCATGATGCTGATGCGTTATTTCTCCGCTCGGATCATTGTAATTGTGATGGCACTGTTTTTCTGAAAGCTGCTTTACAATATGCTCATAACTGTGTATCGACTGAAACAATATCGAGAACAATATTGTTACAGCAAACGATAAACTTAATATGAGCTGCTTTTTCTTCATGCACTGCAAAGGTATAAAAGATAAAAACAAAATTGATTAATTTTTTCTTTCATCGAGTTGATCTATTGAAAATAATGCAGCAATTAATTTTATTCGGAGTCAAAATGAGAATATTTTTACTTCTTATCGTTACTGCAGAAAGCATTATATTATATTTGTATGTGAAATAAATGGACATCGAAAAACGTTTATTTATAATTACCTCTTTAAAATCAAAAACACGATATGCGAATTATTTTTAGCTGCTTATTTTTACTCACTTTTTTAAATTCTTTTGCGCAAGAAGACGTTAAGCCTGAGATAAAACCAGTTGTAAAAATAGATTCTTTATATCGAGAAGATCAGTTTTATTTTTCGGTTACCTATAATATGTTTACTGATATTCCAATCGATTTCAAACAGAATAAATTTTCTCTTGGACTTTCAGGAGGTTTTTTACGCGATATGCCGGTGAATAAATCAAGAACCGTTGCTATTGCTGCTGGATTAGGGTTGAGTTATCAGAATTATTATCAGAATCTGACTATTTCTGAAGATGGTTCGGGATCAATAATATATGGAGTTAACGATTATGGGCAATTTGTATCCAATCGTTACAGACAATATTCTGTAGATCTTCCAATAGAATTTAGATGGCGTAATTCGACGTATGAAAGTACTAAATTCTGGCGTATCTATGGTGGAGTTAAACTGAGTTATGTTTTCTCGAGCGCCTCTACTCTTGACGATGGCGAAAAAACATATAAAATCAAAAACAACGGAGATATCAATAAATTTCAGTACGGACCTTATTTGGCCGCTGGATACAATACCTGGAACGTTTATATATATTACGGCTTAAGTCCGTTATTTAAGTCGGCAACAACTTTGAATGGAGAAAAAATCAATATGAAAACCTTAAATGCAGGACTGATTTTTTATATTTTATAACCACAAGTATAAAAATAAAAGTTGTGGCATTATTCCAACAAACAATCCAATTAATATTTCTCTAGAAGTATGTGCATTCATTTCTAAACGAGATGAAGCTACAATTCCTGATAATAAAATAAGTAAAGCTGGCCAATACGGATTATGCAGCTGAAGATGAATGTTTAATCCGATAACAAAAATCGTTAAACCTGATATTGCGACCATATGCAAGCTTGCTTTTGTCTTGAAGAGCACACATACCAATGCCAAAATAGTACTGAACAATGCGGCAAGAAAAAAGAAGTGAAGCTCTGGATAACGTGTAATTACAATGCTTCTTTTTACTAATAAAATATATAAAAAACACTGTAAAATAAGAGGAATAGTTCGTTCTGATGTCTGACTTAGCATTATTGATTTTACGTGTCCAGTCGATCTTAATAATAGATAAAATAAGACAGGAACAATAATGTTAATAACCAAAATCTGAATTAAGACAAAATACTTTTCGTTTGTGCTGAAAACATCATCTTTGTAAAATAAGTAAAACAAAGTTGCGTATAACGATATAAAAATCGGATGTAAGATATAGGAGAATAGTGGAAGTACTTTTTTCAAAACTTGCAAATTTGTGGTCTAAAAACAAATATAATCAATAAATGTTTTCTGCCACGAATTACACGAATTCACACGATTTATTTTTTTTCCACTCCCGATAGCTATCGGAATAATCGGATTTAAAAGGATTATAATTAGTGATACTTTTTTTAATCTGGGGAAGAAATTTTTCACGCAGATTTAGCAGATTATAAAAAAAAAATTAATTCGTGTGAATTCGTGTAATTCGTGGCAAATCTACTTTTTCTACACTTTCATATAAATGGAATAATTAGTGAAAATTTAGGAGTTTCGTGGCAAACCTTTTTTTAAATTTGAAAAAAAGAAATTCCGAAATGAGCCTAAATTTAAAAAACCTGGTTTCAGTACTTAATGCCAAATGGATTGGTACAAATGCTGATGTTTTAATCGATCATATTTCAATTGACAGCCGTTCACTTCAAAACGGATCACAGACTTTATTTTTTGCTCTAGCCGGTGTTAACAACGATGCGCATTTGTTTATTCCAGATTTAATAGAAAACGGAGTTCAGAATTTTGTTGTTCAGTATATTCCAGATGGTTACATAGACAAAGCTAATTTTTTAGTTGTTGATAATGCACTTCTAGCACTTCAGGAATTTGCGGCTTATTACAGAAATCTTTTCCATTTTCCAGTTATCGGATTAACAGGGAGCAATGGCAAAACAATCGTAAAAGAATGGCTTAATTTCTTATTGAGCCCTGATTATAATATTATTAGAAGTCCAAAAAGCTACAACTCACAAGTTGGAGTTCCGCTTTCGGTTATTGGTATTAACGAAAAACATAATTTAGGCATTTTCGAAGCTGGAATTTCGACAGTTAACGAAATGATTCATCTTGAAAAAATAATTAAACCTACAATTGGTGTGCTTACTAATATTGGAAGTGCACACGATGAAGGGTTTTTAAATTTAGTGCAGAAGATTGATGAGAAATTACTTTTGTTTAAAGATTGTCCAATAATTATATATCAAAAAACTGAAGTTGTAGAATCATGTCTGACTCAGTTTGCAGCAGAATATATGATTCATCCTCGAAAGCTTTTTTCTTGGAGTTTTACAGATAAAAAAGCAGACGTTTTTATTGAAAAAAGAGAATGTAAAAACGATCATACTTTTATTCAATATCAATATAAAAATGAAATTTTCAATTTAGAAATTCCGTTTAATGATTCGGCTTCTATAGAAAATGCTATTTCCTGTTTATTGGTTTTACTACATTTTAATTATAATCAAGAAACTATTCAAAGCCGAATTGAGATGCTTTATCCAGTTCGAATGCGACTTGAAGTAAAAAACGGAATCAACAATTGCAGTATTATTGATGATAGTTACAGTTCCGATTTCCAGTCGCTTAAAATTGCTTTGGATTTCTTGGAAAGCCAAAAGAAAAAAGGCGCTTCAAAAACTGTTATTTTATCTGATATTTTCCAAAGCGGATTTGCAAACGAAGAATTGTATTCTAAAGTTGCCCAGTTAATTTCAGACAATAAAATAAACCGCATAATTGGTATTGGCGCAACGATTTCTTCTTTTGCGGCTAAATTTCCAAACAGTACAATGTTTCAAAATACAGCCGATTTTATAGCTGACATCGATAATCTGAATTTCAATAATGAAACGATTCTAATAAAAGGAGCTAGATCTTTTCAGTTTGAAGAGATTGTTTCGCTTCTTGAAGAGAAAACACACGAAACAGTTCTTGAAATTAATCTCGATGCTATTAGCCATAACTTTAATTATTACAAGTCAAAACTGGCGCCAAATGTCAAAATGATGGTTATGGTAAAAGCATTTGGTTACGGAAACGGCGGTTTAGAAATTGCCAAACTTTTAGAACATCATAAAGTAGATTATTTGGGAGTGGCTTTTGCCGATGAAGGAATAACGTTGAAAAATGGAGGGATAAAAGTTCCTATTATGGTTTTGAATCCAGAATCGACTAGTTTTCCATCTATGATTCAATATCAGTTAGAACCTGAAATATATAGCTTAAAAGGGTTAAATGCCTTTTTGAAAATTGCACGCGAAAAGAACTTAAAAGATTATCCAATTCATATCAAAATGGACACAGGAATGCATCGTTTAGGTTTTGAAAACAATACAATCGATGAACTGATTGCGACTTTAAAAGGAAATTCGACTGTTCGTGTTCAAAGTATTTTATCTCATTTAGCAACAAGTGATGATCCGAAGCATTTTGATTTTGTGCGACAGCAGATTGCCTTATTCGAAAAACTGTCTTCAAAATTAATAACAGCATTAAATATCAATCCAATTCGTCATACATTAAATACTTCTGGAATCAGTAATTTTCCTGATGCGCAATACAGCATGGTGCGTTTGGGTATTGGATTGTATGGAGTTTCAAACGATCCTGCAGAACAGAAATATCTGGAAAATGTGGGAACGTTAAAATCCATAATTTCTCAAATTCGAACCATTCCAGCTGGTGACAGCGTAGGTTATGGACGCCGTTTTATGGCTGATCGAGAAACAAAAATTGCTACAATTCCAATTGGTTATGCAGACGGAATTTCGAGGTTATGGGGTAATGAAATAGGCTATGTAACAATCAAAAACCAGAAAGCAAAAATTGTTGGCAGTGTCTGTATGGATATGCTGATGGTTAATGTCAGCCATATCGATTGCAAAGAAGGCGACTCAGTAATTATTTTCGGCGAAAGCCCGACTGTAATAGAGATGGCTGTAGCGTTAAAAACGATTCCGTATGAGATAATGACGAGTATTTCGCAACGTGTTAAGAGGGTATTTTTTAGATAATATTAAGAATTTCCAATAAAATTGCGTATTTTCGATATTACTTAATTATAAATATAAACAGATACGATATGGGATTTTTTTCTGAATTTAAGGAATTTGCAATGAAAGGCAACGTGGTTGACCTGGCTGTCGGGGTGATCATTGGAGCTGCTTTTGGTAAAATTGTCAGCTCATTTATTGAAGATGTAATTACGCCATTGCTGTTGAAACCAGCTTTAGATGCTGCGCATTTATCGACTATTGAACAATTGACTGCTTTTGGAGGTGTAAAGTATGGAGTCTTTATATCGGCAGTAATTAACTTTATAATTGTGGCTTTTGTTTTATTCTTGATAATTAAGGGAATGAATCATGCAAAAAAGAAAGATGTTGCACCACCGCCTCCAGCTGGACCAACTCAAGAAGAATTATTGACACAGATTAGAGATTTACTGAAAAATAAATAAAAATATAATACCGCTACACTAAGTCTAACTTAACCGCCTTCTAAAGAGGCGGTTTTTTTACAAAATGTTTGTTTTATAACAATTTGTTATTTTTTGTGAATCACCTTGCCATAACTTTTATTATACTTACTTTTGCGATACAAATTAGATTAATTGATTATTTAAAAATATAAAAATGAGAATTGCAGTTGTAGGCGCTACTGGAATGGTAGGCGAAGTAATGCTTAAAGTATTAGCAGAAAGAAATTTTCCTGTTACAGAATTAATTCCTGTTGCATCAGAAAGATCAGTAGGAAAAGAAATCGAATACAAAGGAACTAAATATAAAGTAGTAGGATTACAGACAGCTGTTGATATGAAAGCTGATATTGCTGTTTTCTCTGCTGGAGGAGATACTTCATTAGAATGGGCTCCAAAATTTGCTGCTGCTGGAACAACTGTTATCGACAACTCTTCTGCATGGAGAATGGATCCTACTAAAAAATTGGTAGTTCCAGAAATCAATGCTGATGTTTTAACTAAAGAAGATAAAATTATTGCAAATCCAAACTGTTCTACTATTCAAATGGTAATGACTTTGGCTCCTTTGCACAAAAAATACAACATTAAAAGAATCATTGTTTCTACTTACCAATCTATCACAGGAACTGGTGTAAAAGCAGTGAAACAATTAGAAAACGAGTACGCTGGAGTTCAAGGTGAGATGGCTTACAAATATCCAATTCACAGAAATGCGATTCCACACTGTGACAGTTTTGAAGAAAACGGGTACACTAAAGAAGAAATGAAATTAGTTCGCGAAACTCAAAAAATCTTAGGTGATAACACTATCAGAGTTACTGCAACTGCTGTTCGTGTTCCAGTTGTTGGTGGACACAGTGAGGCTGTAAACGTTGAGTTTACAAATGATTTTGATGTAAACGAAGTTCGTGAAATCTTACACAATACTGACGGAGTAACGGTACAAGATAATTTGGATACCTTTACATATCCAATGCCATTATATGCAGAAGGTAAAAATGATGTTTTTGTTGGAAGAATTCGTCGCGACGAAAGCCAGCCAAATACATTAAACATGTGGATTGTTGCTGATAACTTAAGAAAAGGAGCTGCAACAAACACAATCCAAATCGCTGAATATTTAATTAAAGCTGGTTTGGTATAATCAAGAGATTAAATAAAATTGTTATAAAGAGAAAACCGTAATTGCAGTGATGTAATTACGGTTTTTTTGATTTCAAATATCTTATTTTGATTATTTTTTAGCCTTTGCAAGTAGATTTCTAATTGAGTTTAGACTAGTTTTACACGAAAGAATCACAGTAACCCGATTAAAAATGAAAAATATAAAATATTTATTAATTCTAATTTCAGGAATTTGCGCAGCGCAGAATAAATTTGAAGTTATGAATGGTTCAAAAAGATATTCTGCTGAGATTTCTGTAGATAATTGTAATGCTGAAAATTGTGAAGGAAAAGCAGTTATAAAATTAGTGGATAAAAAATCAAATCGTTTTTTTCAAACGTTGACTTCAGACGATTTGTATTTTTTTCTTGATGAAAAACAAAAACCAACAGTAAATGTTATTCAGCTTTATGGAGAGCAAAGTCCATTGATTTTTGATGATTTTAATTTTGATGGAACAGAAGATTTGGCTGTGAGGAACGGGAACAACAGTGGATATGGTGGACCTTCTTATGATATTTATGTTTATAATTCTACTAAACGACAATTTGTTTTAAGTAGTCAATTAACGAATTTGGTAGTTGAAAATCTTGGTATGTTTGTTACAGATCATAAAAGAAAAAGATTAATTACATATTCTAAATCTGGCTGTTGCTGGCACATGACAACAGAATATGAAGTTGTACCAAATAAAGGATTGCATAAGGTTCATGAATTAGAAGAAGATGCAATGAATAGTGAATTTGTAACCGTGACTATAAGAAACTTTATAAATAATAAATGGCAGACAAAAACTAAAAATTATAAAATAAGTGAATATTATAAAGAATAAGATCTGAGCGAAGTTTTTTAATTTTTAAAAAGTTACTTGCAATATAAAAAAGGTATATATTTAATTTAGAAAAATAAAGACAATGAATTTCGATAACTACAAGATTATTCCAAATTGCAATACACAAAAAATAGATTTATTTACAGCAGATGAAGAAGAAATTCTGGCTTGTGAAAAAACATTAAACATAAATTTTGATGAAGATTATAAAGAGTATGTTCAAGAATACGGAAGTGGGATTTTAGGAGGTACTTATGTGAGAGTTTATCTTCCTGAAACAATAATTCTTACTTTAGAAGAATGGAAAAACCGTATTACCGAATATTGGTTTTGGGACGAAGGAAAAGAAGTTTTAACGAAAGAAGAAGTGCTAAAATCGATTAGAGTTGGAGATACTTTTGATGGAGATGAAATCATTCTTTTAAACAGTCAATATTACATTCTGCCAAGGTATAGTGAAATGATTTATAAAGCAGGAAATACACTTGAAGAAACAATTTCGTGGCTTTGTTCGTCTGGTATTTTGACAGAAGCGTTTTCTGAAAGAGAATTTGAACCTTTTGATCCAAGCGGTTTTTTAAATTCCAATTAAAAAAAATTCCAAATTCCAAGTGCACAAAATGCATTTTGGAATTTGGAATTTTAAAATTTTGGAATTTATTTTCTAGTATTCAGGAGCTAATTCTAACTCCAATCCTTCTAAATCTTCAGTTATTGGAATCTGACAACCTAAACGACTATTAGACTTCACATAAAATGCTTCCGAAAGCATAGCTTCTTCATCATCTCCCATTTCTGGTAATGCAACATCATTAAGAACATAACACTGGCAAGAAGCGCACATGGCCATTCCTCCGCAGGTTCCTTCAACAGGAAGTTCGTATGCTTTGCATAACTCCATTATATTCATTGCCATATCGGTTGGAGCTTGTAATTCGTGTATAACTCCTTCTCGATCTTTAATTTTAATTAATACATCCATTTTTGATTATTGGAATTTACTGCAGAATTTGAAAACGTGTTCAAACCCTTTATTAATTTTAACTTTTCTCTTTTAAGCTAAAAGCGTATTCTTTTCTATTACCGTCTTTAAGGCGCATTTTTACACCAATAATATTACCTCCTTTTTCTAGTATTGTTACTAGAGAAATAACAGAGTAATAATCTTTATCAGCTTGGAAAATTAAGGTCCCTTCGTATGTAGAGTTTAAAATTCCTTGTTTATCTGTTTGCGCGCTAAGCTTTCGCGGATGCGAAAAATCGGCTGAGCTATATGTTGCTTTATTTGAAAACTTTGCTTTTCCGTCGCAAAGATCATATAAGAAATCATAATTACCAATTCTTAAAGCGCCTTCTTCAGTTTTGCCATTTGTAGAAAAAATGATTTGTCCTGAATATTGGAAATCTGACCATTCTTCGGATTCATTTACCCAAGCTTTTTCAGCAAATAGTGTTTGGCCCTGTTGTGCATTTACAGCGCTTATAAAAAATAATAAAAAAAGAGCGTAAAAGTTTCTCATAAGTTTAAGATTTAAGGGTTATGTTGACAAATTTAAGTTAAAAATGTAACAATTCCTTAACAGAAACTCTTAAAACTTTGCATTGTTTTTTATGAATGTGGCAAAAAGAGCCTTTTTTTTGATGTTATTTTATTGTTTTTTCAATTAAACAATAAAACACCTATTATTCTTGTTAAACCACGAGTGTTTAATTTTGAAGAAAAAGGAACTATTTGTTACATTACATTTACCACAGTTTCAATTTGTGGAGCATATTTTTTTATTGTTGTTTCAACACCTGCTTTTAGTGTCATTTGATTAACACTGCAGCTAATGCAAGCACCTTCCAAACGAACTTTTACATGTTTGTCATCTTCGATAGAGATTAATGAAATATCTCCGCCGTCAGATTTTAAGAATGGTCTTATCTCATCTAAGGCCAATAAAACATTACTTGTTAATTCTTCTGTTGTCATAATTTTATCAATTAGAAAATGTGTCAATTAGATAATTAGAAAATTCACTTTGAGCAAAATTATCTAATTGTCTAATTTTCAAATTATCTCATTAGTTTTATCTCAATTATCTAATTATTTTTTAACTGCCGAGCAACCTGCCATTGTTGTAATTTTGATGGCTTCTGTTGCTGGTAAGCTTTCATTTCTGTTTACTGTTTCTTGTACAACGTTTCTAGTAATTTCTTCAAAAACTGTTTCTATTGGAGAACCAGTCTGCAATGCTGCCGGACGACCGTAATCTCCTGCTTCGCGAATAGATTGTACAATTGGAACTTCTCCTAAAAATGGAACTCCTAAGTCTTCGGCAAGGTTTTTAGCGCCTTCTTGTCCAAAGATATAATATTTGTTTTCTGGCAATTCCTCTGGTGTAAAATACGCCATATTTTCTATAATTCCTAAAACAGGAACGTTGATGTTGTCTTGCATAAACATTGCCACCCCTTTTTTTGCATCGGCAAGTGCTACCGCTTGCGGAGTACTTACTACAACAGCTCCAGTAATTGGGAGCGACTGCATGATAGACAGGTGGATATCTCCAGTTCCAGGAGGCAAATCTAGAAGCATGAAATCTAATTCTCCCCAATCGGCATCAAAAATCATTTGATTTAATGCTTTTGCCGCCATTGGACCTCTCCAGATTACGGCTTGGCTTGGTGCTGTGAAAAATCCTATTGAAAGCATTTTGATTTCGTAGCTTTCAATTGGCTTCATTTTAGATTTTCCGTCAACAGCTATAGAAACAGGTTTTTCGTTTTCAACGTCAAACATGATTGGCATAGAAGGACCGTAGATATCGGCATCCAAAACACCAACTTTAAAGCCCATTTTTGCAAGTGTAACAGCTAAGTTTGCAGTTACAGTAGATTTTCCTACTCCTCCTTTACCAGAAGCAACTGCAATAATATTTTTAATTCCAGGAATAGCACGACCTTTAATTTCCGGTTTCTCTGCTGCTTCTACTTTAATGTTTACTTTTACTTTTGCATCGGGAGATATTAAATCATGAATTGTTTTTTTAATATCATCTTCTGCTCTTTTTTTGATGTGCATAGCAGGTGTATGCAATACAAGGTCTACAACAGCTTCATCTCCAAATGTAATGACATTGGTTACAGCGCCGCTTTCAACCATATTTTTTCCTTCTCCAGCAATAGTGATTGTCTCTAAGGCTTTTAGAATTTCTTTTCTATCTAGTTTCATTGTAATGGGCTATTTTTTTATTGTCCAAAATCAATCTTATAAGATTATATTTATTTAAACTGATTTCAGGGTGCAAAGATAACAGATTAAGTTCGGAAATTAAGCGTTTTTGAATTGTAATTATTGATATTGAGATTATTCAAAATTATGCCGTATTCATTTTTACCAGAAATCATAATTTGAGTAAGATCGATCGTTTTAATAAAGGCCGAAAAGTTTTTTCGTTTTAAACGAATTATTTTCTATAAGTTTTCTTTCAAATAAATAAAATTCTCACAAAACTTCGCTATATTTGATTACCCAAATCGATGATTACCAGACATAAAAAAAAATATGTGAAAACTAAGGTTTTTTTGAGTAATTTATTGGGTTTTCGGTATTTTTTTTAAAGTTATTTACCACTTAAAACTTTAAAAATATGCGAAATTTTACTTCTTCTTTAATTATTGTTACAGTCAGTTTTTTTGCATTTTCATTTAATTCGTTTTCCAACAATGCTAAAAGCAAGGCTGATTTGACAAATCGAAAAGTTGTTGCGGTCATTAGTCTTGACGCGGCTTCTATTAATGCCTTTTTTAAAAAATACCCTAAGCTTAAAAAATACCAGAAAGATGTTGAAGGTATTTATAAGGCCAAAGCGTACAAATCTATTTGGTACGATGACAAAAGTATAACCGAATTCGGATCTTTACTGTACCAAAAAGTAAATGTTTTGAAAGATCAGGGAATTGAAGAAAAAATGCCCTATAAAGAACAAATAGATGAGGCTTTTAACGAAAGCTCTTCAAACAAACCATCTCAGCTCGATACCGAATTACTGCTGACAAGTATGTATGTGTTTTATGCCAGCAATGTGTATTCTGGTGTTGATCCCGCAACATTGAAAAAAATAGGATGGTATCTGCCTGCAAAATCTATTTCGTACACTCACATTCTAGATTCATTAATGGTAGATTCTGATCGATTGGATAAAGATGATAATCTTTTGTTTAGCCAATACTACAGATTGAAAGACGCGCTGAAAAAATATCGTAAAATTGAAACCGATAATCTATGGCAGAAAATTTCTATTGACAGTGCTAATTTTAAAGATCTAAGGCCAGACGATACAGCTATTGCCATAAAACAAATTAGAAATCGCTTGTATGTTGTAGGAGATTTAAAAAAAGATTCAGGAAGTGATATTTATGATGAAGAATTGATGGCGGGAGTTTTAAATTATAAAAAAAGATATAATCTAAAAACAAATTATGCCTTAACCAGAGATATAGTCAATCAGATGAATGAGCCAATTGGTAAGAGAATCAGAACCATTATGCTAAATATGGAAAGATGCAGATGGATTCCAACCAAGTTGGCTAAAGCAGAAGAATATGTTATGGTTAATATTCCTTCATTCAGGCTGTTTTATGTTAAAGACGGAAAATATGATCTAGTTTCGGACATTTTTGTTGGTAACAGACTTAGTGAAACAGTGATTTTTAGCGGAAATATGGACCGAATTGTTTTTAGTCCGTATTGGTACGTGCCAAACAGCATTATTCAAAATGAACTAAAACTTCAGATTGCAAATGATAAAAACTATCTGGAAGAACATAATATGGAATGGAATGGAGGTAAAGTAAGACAAAAACCTGGTCCTAAAAATTCTCTAGGATTAGTAAAATTTATGTTCCCGAATCCGAACGATATTTATATGCACGATACACCCGCAAAAAGTTTGTTTGAGTTTGAAAACCGTACTTTCAGTCACGGTTGTATAAATGTAAAAGAAGCCAAACAGCTTGCATTGCATATTTTAAAAGATGATCCAGATTGGCCAGCAGACAAAATTGAGAGTGCTATGAATGGCGGAAAAGAAACAACATGTATGCTTAAACGTAAAATTCCGGTTTATATAGGTTATTTTACATGCTGGGTTCAGGACAATGGAGAAGTTAATTTTTTCCCAGATGTATACGATCGTGACCAAAGTCTGGACAAGCTGATCTACAATGATTCTGTAACAATGAAAGACTAAAAACAGAAGCCCGACGGATTTTACTGAAATCTGTCGGGCTTCTTTAAAAAAAATGGTCTACAAGCTTATTCGTATTTTAGATACTTTAATACATCTATTCTAGTTACCTGAAATGCTTTTGTTAAAACAATCACTAATGTTAGGAACAAAAGTGAAATCAGGGCAATTACAAATGGAATGGTCGATATTCCAATTCTAAAAGCGAAATCCTCAAGCCATTTCTGTAATAATATATAAGCAGGAACAATTCCGATTGCAAATCCTATAAAACAGAAAACAATATATTGTTTCGATAATTCTTTTAAGAGTATATCTGTTTCAGCTCCTAATGTTTTTCGAATGGCGATTTCTTTCAATCTTCTCTCCATCGAAAATGATGCCAAAGCAAACAATCCGAACACAGCAATTATAATTACAACCAAATTTAGAATAAAAAATAGGTTTTTTTGCTTCACTTGCTGCTCATAAGTCCTTGCAAATCCTTTGTTAACAAATTCGTAATCAAACGGATAGTCTGGGTTTACATTTTTCTCCCAATATAATTTCAATTTATCTAACGTTTCTGTTAAATTATTTGGAGAAACCTTTACAAGCACACTACCAAAGTTATTCCATTTTAAAGTTTTAAGATTTATAAAAACCATTGGTGGAACTTTATTTTGTAATCCCGTCAAATTGAAATCTTTCACTACTCCAACAATTTTAAACTTTAAATTGTCGCCATTGTTGATGCTCCATCCCGAAGTTACAACGGTATTAATCGGATCTTTCAAGTTTAACATTTTAACCAACGTTTCATTCATAAGCATGCCGCTTATAGTGTCTGAAGCGTATTGAGGAGATAAATCGCGACCTTTAACTATTTTTATTTTCATCATATCTAGGAAACCAAAATCCATTTCAATGTTTTTTGGCTGTACGAAAATCCCATTGTGCTTAAATCCCGAACTTGAACCTGAATTACCTCCAAAGGCTCCTGCAAATGTAGTAACATCAACAACGCCCGGAATTTTTTTAATTTCTTGTTTTGAAACTAAATAATCATCAGTCCTTTTGAGTCTGTCTACAGTATTATAAGGAATAGAAATGACCTGATCACCACTAAAACCCAAATCTTTCTCCATCATATATTTTACCTGAGAATTAACAATTAGCGCTCCAATGATAAAGAATGCCGCGATTCCGAATTGAAAAATAAGCATCGAATTACGAATCCAGATACCACTTTTGCTACGAGAGAAATTGCCTTTTAAAACTTTTAGAGTTTCAAAGTTTGAGATATAAATGGCAGGGAAAATACCCGCAAGAACAATAACTAATCCAAAAATAAAAATGAGCTGCAGGTAGAATTCACTGCCATTCATAGTCAGTGTTTTGTTTAAAAAATTGTTGTAATACGGTAATGAAAGTTCTACAATTGCCAAAGCAAACAAAATAGATAATGTTACAATTATGGCAGTTTCAAAAATAAACTGAATAATAATCTGGTTTTTTGAAGCACCTACAATTTTGCGTACTCCAACTTCCTTTGCACGTTTTATAGCCGATGCTGTTGCTAAATTGATGTAGTTAACCAATGATAAAACTAAAATCAAAACAGATAAGCCAGCCATAATGTAAAGCAGTTTTAAATTCCCTACACCTTCAGGGTAATTTTGTCCGGCAGAACTTTTTGTTCCGTGTAATCGAGATGTTTTTAATTGATCTAAAATGACTTTTATTTCTCCGTTTTCTTTTACGTACTGAGCCACAGTCATACCGCTTTCTTTGGCATCTTTTACAGTTCTATTTACAAAATAAACATTTTGCATTTTCTTTAAAACAGTAGAAATATCTGCATTTTTCTTTGTTTTAATAAGCAAACCATAATTAAAATTTCCCCAAGCGTCTAGGTCGCCTTCTCTCTTTACATCACTAAAAACAAAAGAAGGTTCTATTGATGATGGCCTAATAATGCGGTATACCGATTTTATCGTATAGTTTTTATTGCCATAAGAAATAGATTTTCCAATAGGATCTTCATTTTTAAAGATTAACAATGCCTGTTCTTCAGAAATTGCAACACTATTCTTTTCTTTTAAAATATTGCTTTTCGCACCTTTAATAATTTCAAAAGGGAAAAAATCAAAGAAATTTTCATCACTAGAAAGGATGTCTTTTGTCATCAGTTTTTGATCCTGATATTTGATTATGTCTTCATCGTACCAAGTATGAAAGAAGCAAACCTTTTCTATCTCAGGAATAGAAGCTTTACACGTCTCGCCAAACGGAATAGAATTGGAACCCCATGTGTCTCCATTACTAAGTCTATTAAGGACCATATAAGTATTCTCCTTTTCAGGATTCCATTGATCGTAAGAATGCTCATTGTTCCAATATAATATGGCAAAGATTACGCCCGCAATACCGATGCTTAGTCCTAAAACATTTAAAAACGAAAACAGTTTGCTTTGCTTTAAATGATATATAAATATTTTAAACCAGTTAAAAATCATTTTGAAGTATATTTTTTATAGTTGATATGGTTGTTTTTGGATAACCTTTCGGTTTTAAATCATAGTAAATATTTTGCACACCAGTTCTACCAGAACTACCAGTGCAGTAACAATAATTTTAATCATCACTTTGTTATTTAGCGTCCATAAAAACATCAACATTTCGTTGATTTAATTTTTCAGAAAATATAACTCCGTCTTTCATGTGAATAGTTCTTTGCGAAAAAGAAGCATCATAATCAGAGTGGGTAACCATTAAAATGGTAGCGCCTTTAGCATGTAAATCGGTTAAAAGTTCCATTACTTCATTACCGTTTTTACTGTCTAAGTTTCCTGTTGGTTCATCGGCCAAAATAATTTTAGGGTCATTTACCAAAGCTCTTGCAACCGCAACTCTTTGTTGCTGTCCTCCAGAAAGCTGTTGTGGGAAATGTTTCAAACGGTGGGAAATGTTTAGCTTTTCTGCAATCGCCTCAATTTTCTGTTTTCTTTCAGAAGCTTTCACATTGTTGTAAAGCAAAGGCAATTCGATATTATCGTAAACAGAAAGCTCATCGATTAAGTTGAAGTTTTGAAAAATAAAACCAATGTTTTCTTTACGCACTTGTGCTCTTCCTTTTTCTTTTAGACCAATCATTTCCTGATCTAATAATTTGTAGCTTCCGCCATCTGCGCTGTCCAAAAGCCCGATTATATTTAACAAAGTCGATTTTCCACAGCCTGAAGGCCCCATGATAGTTAAAAAATCTCCTTTTTTTATCTCTACGTTGATACCGCTCAAAGCAGCAGTTTCTATTTCTTCTGTTCTAAAAACTTTGGTTAAATTCTGAATTGTGATCATAATTTTTAAGGTTTTGAAATGTTATTAAATACGTTTTTTGATTGATGATTGAAATTATGTTTTTGTTTATTTTGTTTCAAGTTTCAGGTTTCAAGTTGGTTGCAGCGTTAACGTGAAACCTGAAACTTGAAACAAAATAAACTATTCTTTATTTAGAGAAAGCTCTTCAATGTCTTTATAATCGGTGTAAGAAGAAGTAACTACAGATTCGCCTTCTTTTAAACCTTCTAAAACTTCATAATACGAAGGATTTTCGCGTCCTAATTTGATATTTCTTCTTATCGCTTTGTTTCCGTTTACAACAAAAATCCATTTTCCTGCAGCTTCCTGATTAAACGCTCCTCTCGGAATTACCAAAGTTCTATTCTTTTCAGACAAAATCAGTTTTACGCCAAAGCTAAGTCCGTCCTGCAAAACAATATTTTCTTTACTTACAAAAGCAAGTTCTACAGTAAATCGTCCGCCTTTAACTTCCGGAATTACTTTGGTCACGATAACTTCAAGGTTTTTACCTTTAAATTCTACCTGTCCTTTTAATCCTTCTCTAAGTTTTTCTAGATAAAACTCGTCTACTTCGGCAATAAGTTTGTATCCTTTGTTAGAATCAATTCTTCCAATGCTTGCGCCTGCTTGAAAAGTTTTTCCTAAAACAGGTTCAAAAGAAGTTAATCGTCCTGTTTCTGGAGCTGTTATTAAAAAGTTCTTTTTATTGTTTCTCAGAATATCCAAACTCTTTTCCATAGTCTGGATCGAACGGTTTATTTGAGAAATCTGAACCTGATTACTTTGCTTTTCTTTTTGAATGCTCTGCTGAATTGTTCTTTTGCGTTCTTCCTGAAAACGAAGGCTTTCTTTAAAAGTATTCCAGTCATTTTTAGAAATTACATCTTTCTCATACAGCTTTGCATTCATGTCATATAATCTTTTTGCATCGTTGTAATCATGTTCAATTAGAACCAAATCTTTGTTTAAGTTCAATTCCTGATTTCTAATGTTTAATTTTCCTGTATTTAGATTGTTGATTTGCTCAATAATAGCAGTTTCTTGAGTAAGATAATTCAATTCTGTGTTCGGATTGTATAAACGAGCCAGCGATTGTCCTTTGGTAACCATTGCACCATTTTCTACAAAGATTTCTTTTACAGAACCTCCCTCGGTAACATTCACAAGCATAACATTCAAAGGTTCTACTTTTGCTTGAAAAACTACAAAATCTTCAAAAAAGGCTTTTTCTGCTTTTTGAATTACCAATTCGTCGGCTTTTACATTTAAAGTTCTTTTGGTATTAAATGCAAAAACACTAATGGTTAGCAAAACTAAAAAAACAGCAATTGCTATTGCGAGATATCTAAATTTTTTACTTTTACGAGGAATTATCGTGTCCATTTTTTAAATTATTTTACTGATAATCAATAGGTAAATACTGTGCCATAAAATTTATTATTTGTAAAGTGTTGAATTTAAAGGAGCTTTAGAAAGCGCTTCAAAAAAGCAGTGTCCGATAATGAACAGTTGACCGTTCGGAAGCGGACAAAAAAAAGACCAAATGAGAAAAAAACTAGCCCAAATATTAGTTGTTGATGATCAGGAAGAAATTCTTTTTTCTGCAAAAATGATTCTTAAAAAACATTTCGAGACCATTTTTACAACTAATAGTCCAAAAAAAATCATTTCAATCTTAAGCGAAAATGACATAAATGTGGTTTTGCTAGATATGAATTACCGAATTGGTTTTGAAGATGGACGAGAAGGTATTCATTGGTTAAAAGAAATTAAAACGCTTTCTCCGAATACAATTGTGATCTTAATGACCGCTTTTGGTAAAATCGAAACTGCTGTAGAAGGTATTAAAATTGGGGCTTTTGATTATGTGCTAAAGCCGTGGAATAACGAAAAGCTGTTGGAAGTTATTGATAAAGCAGTTTCTGAAAGCAGAAAAAACAGTAAAAAAACAACTTCAGAAAAAGCAGAGAAGACCGAAAAGAAATATTTTGTTGGCACTTCAGCAAAAATAAAACAAGCATATTCTATTGCTGAGAAAGTGGCTAGAACAGATGCGAATGTTTTGATTTTGGGCGAAAACGGAACAGGAAAATATGTTTTTGCCGAATATATTCATCAGCATTCAGAAAGAAAAAATCAGCCTTTTGTGCATGTCGATTTAGGTTCTCTAAGTGATAATTTGTTTGAAAGTGAACTTTTTGGTTACGCAAAAGGTGCTTTTACCGATGCTAAAATTGATACTCCAGGACGTTTTGAAAATGCATCGAACGGAACTATTTTCTTAGATGAAATTGGAAATATCCCGCTTCATCTTCAGGCTAAATTATTACATGTTTTACAGACTAAAACCGTAACACGTTTAGGCGAAAGTAAACCACGACCGTTGAATGTTCGTGTTATTGCAGCCACAAACAGTGATATAAAAGCTGAGGTAAAAAATAAAACCTTCCGTGAAGATTTGCTGTACCGAATTAATACCATGGAAATCAATTTGCCTTCTTTGAGAGAAAGAAAAGACGATATTGTGCCGATGGCCAACTTTATTCTGGAACAAATTGCAGAAAAATACAATCAGGAAAATTGGCGTTTTGAAGATAATGTTGCCTTATATCTAGAAAAATATCCGTGGAAAGGAAATGTGCGTGAAATGGAAAACAAAATAGAACGCGCTTTGATTTTGGCTGAAAACAATACCATTTCGGTAATGGATTTGGATATTTTGGATTTTGAAGAAATTCAGGAAAATGATGAAAATCCGTTATCGGAAATGGAGAAAGGCGCAATTGAAAAAGCACTTTTCAAGCACAACGGAAACATCAGTAAAACTGCCGAAGAATTAGGTTTGTCTCGTGCCGCTTTGTACAGAAGAATAGAGAAATATGATTTGAAGAATTAAAGAGGAAGAAGTAAGAGGCAAGAATCAAGATTTTTGCTTTGTCTTTAGTCTCATGCAGATTTCGCAAATTTAGCAGATAAAAAAATCTCTATAATCTTTTTAATCTGTGGCAAGAAAAAAAACAATCCGTGGTAAACAAAAAAATAATGAAGAATTGGAAATTTTATAATGCCTTGTTCGTGAGGGTTCTATTTGTAATGGTACTCTTCCTTGCCAGTGCATTATTATTCTATAAAGGATTTCAATACAACGCTCTATTGGTTGGTGTTTTCGTTTTGATTTTCCTATTCGAAATGTATTTTTTTGTCAAAAACCAATTGCTGTTTTATGACAAAACGATAAACTCGATTCTACATGACGACTTTTCTGCCCATTTTCCAGAAGGACATAAAAAAGACAACTTCAATAGTCTGTATCTCTTGTATGATACTTTAAAAGTTCAGAAACAAGAGCAAATTTCCAAAGAATTAATCTACCGTTCGATTTTGAACAGTATAGACACCGCTGCTTTAATCTTAGAAAAAGAAAATGAGGATTGGTCCATTTTTATAATGAATGACTGTTTTTCGAATCTTTTTAAAGTCCCAAAAGTAAGTCATTGGAAATATCTGAAAAACTATCTTCCGAGTCTGTGTGGTGAAATTGAAAAGGTTGGTTTTACCGAATTAAAAACCGCCATTTCAATCAAAATTGAAGATCAGGACTTGCAGACTTTTATGTTGCAGACTTCTCATACTCAAACCTACGATAAAGAGTATTTTATCATTTTGCTCGACAGTATTCAGCGCGTTATTGAGAAAAAAGAAAAAGAAGCATGGATTAATTTGATGAAGATTATTTCGCATGAATTAATGAATTCTCTAACGCCTATTCGTGCGCTTTCGCAGAATCTGCTTCATATTGTAGATCAGGAAGAGTTGGAAGAAGACGATTTTGAAGACATCAAAAGCAGTATTTCGACAATCATAAATAGAAGTGATCATTTGCAGTTTTTTGTGGAGAATTACCGTAAACTGGCAATGTTGCCAACGCCAAACAAGCAAATGACGCCAATTAATGCATTGTTTGAAGATTGTCTGCGTATCATGAGTCCGATTTTGAAAGAAGAAGGAATAGAATTGGTGAACGAAATACACAGTTCGCGTTCTATTATGATTGATAAAAATCAGATGGAACAGGTGATTATCAATTTAATTACCAATAGTATTCATGCATTAAAAGAAAAAACTGAAAAGAAATTAATAATTTCCAGTTATACAGAAAATAATCGCTTTTTCATTGTGATCTCAGACAACGGAAAAGGAGTAGACGCAGAGATTCGAGATAAAGTTTTTCTTCCGTTTTTCACCACCAGAAAAGATGGAGCAGGAATTGGTTTGACGCTTTCTAAAAACATTATAGAAGCCCACGGAGGTTATCTAAGCTACCAAACCGATGAGGATAAAACGAGTTTTGTGATTTGCTTGATTTAGTAGGTTTTGCCACAAAGGCGCTAAGTCGCAAAGATTTTTTCCCGCAGATTTTGCAGATTTTGCAGATTTTGAATTAAAAAAAAGAAAATCGGCTAGATCTGCAAAATCTGCGAGAGAAAATAAAAATATAAATTCTTTCTGCTAAAATGAACTTATATCACTTATATGGTGAAAATGATTTTTACGATTCAACTTCCGGTTTCCAGAAATGCTTTTCAAAATCTACAATCTGATTGTTGACTACTTTAATGCCTTCGTTTTCTAAAAGTTGCTGCATTAAATTAGTTCCGTCAAAGTGATGTTTTCCTGTTAGAAGACCTTTTTGGTTTACAACTCTATGCGCAGGAACATCATCCATATTATGACAGGCGTTCATTGCCCAACCGACCATTCTTGCAGAACGTGCTGTGCCCAATGCTTTTGCTATTGCACCATAAGAAGTAACTTTTCCAAACGGAATTTGTCTGGCGATTACATAAACTCTTTCAAAAAAATTCTCTTCTGCCATGATTTTGTTTTTTTTGCCACAGATTAAAAGGATTAAATTGATTATTTGCAAAAAATCGTAAAAATCTGCGTGAAAAATATTTAGCCACAAAGTAAAAAAATCATTTTAATCTGTGAAATCTGTGGCTATAAAATTATCCGAAGTAGTAATTTAGGATATTGAAAAGTGTTGCAACAGCGACTAATCCAGTAATGGTTCCGATAATGGTATTCATGTTACGCATGAAGTAATCGGTTTTCTTTTCTATTCTTCCGAAAAAAGCAATATAACTGTATAAAATTCCAAAAGCGCCAAGAACAGAGCCTAATACGAATGTTAGTATAATTGGGTTTTGAAATGTAAAAAGATTGTATGAAGCCAGTGTAACACTTACGACAACATAATACGGAATCGGAAAGAAGTTTAATCCAGAAAGCAACATTCCGAGAAAGAAACTACTTTTTTTACTGCTTTTCTTAATCTTTGTTTTTTTCTTTGCTATTGGATCTTTCGCAAAAAATAAAAAGTAAATAGTTAAGATCGAAAAAATAACAAAACCAACTTCACGCAATAAGGTTACAACATCTGGGCGATTGTCTATAACACGTGCAAATAATACTGCGACATAAGCCTGAAAGAAAATAACGATAACAGCGCCGATTACAAATGACAGTGCATTCTTTTTTCCCTCTTTCATTTTTATTTTGGCAGCCGTCATATTGAGCAATCCTGGCGGAATTGTCCCAATGGCTGCTGCGATAAAACCTGAAAGTAAAGGGGTAAGGTAGGTCATTTAGTTATTAAAATCGGTTAGATTAAGGTTTCAAAATTAAAGTTAGTCTTTAATTTTGAAACGAATATACGTAATTGCCTTATTAATTTCTAGATATTGTTTTTCGTAAAAAGTCTGGATAGAAGTTACAACTTCAGGGCTTCCTTCGTTTTTATATACGTTATGATTCGCGTATAAAACTTCGTGACCTTCACCATGAAGCAATCCAAGAGTATAACCGTGCATAAATTCGCTATCGGTTTTAAGGTTTACAACACCGTCTTTTTTCAGGATTTTTTTGTACAATTTCAAGAACTCAGAATTGGTCATTCTGTGTTTTGTTCTTTTGTATTTGATCTGCGGATCTGGGAAAGTAATCCAGATTTCGTCAACTTCGCCTTCAGCAAAAATATGATTGATCAATTCGATTTGTGTACGAACGAAAGCAACATTATGAAGTCCGTCTTCAACAGCAGTTTTTGCACCACGCCAGAAACGAGCACCTTTAATATCAATTCCGATAAAATTTTTGTTTGGGTATTTTTCTGCTAATCCAACAGAATATTCTCCCTTTCCGCATCCTAACTCTAAAACTAATGGATTATCATTTTTAAAGAAATCAGAATTCCATTTTCCTTTTAAAGGCATTAAATCGCCTACAACTTCTTCTCTGGTTGGTTGAAAAACGTTTTGAAATGTTTCGTTCTCTCTGAATCTCTTAAGTTTATTTTTACTTCCCACTTTTACAAAAATTTTCGGCAAAATTAAGGAATATAAACGAATGAAATGGCGTAAGTGGGTTTAAATGTTTTTTTCTGCCACGAATTCACGAATTATTTTAAAAATATAATTTGTGAATTCGTGGCGAAAAAAAATTATCCATAATGAGGCTCAGTAATGGGTTGTGCTTTTGGGTCAAGAGATTCATCGTGTTGCGATAAATCCAATCCGATGTGTTCTGATTCTTCAGAAACTCTTAGCGGAATAATGAAATTGGTTACTTTAAATAAGAAATAAGCTCCGAAGAAAGTAAAGATAGAAACCAAAACCAAAGCCATCATGTGATGTCCGAAAACATTCCAGCCGCCGTGAAGTAAACTTGCATTTTCGCCGTGAGCGAAAATAGCAGTTAGAATCATTCCCATAATTCCGCCGACACCGTGACAAGCAAAAACGTCAAGTGTATCATCGAACTTTTTAGAGTATTTACAATTTACAGCCGTGTTAGAAACCAACGCAGTAATGAAACCGAAGAACATACTTTCTGGCACCGAAACAAATCCTGCAGCTGGTGTAATGGCAACAAGTCCTACAACAGCACCAATACAAGCTCCAAGAGCAGAAACTTTTCTTCCGTTCATTCTATCAAAGAAAATCCAAGTTAGCATTGCTGCCGCAGACGAAGTTGTAGTGGTTGCAAAAGCCATCGCAGCAGTTCCGTTGGCAGCAAGAGCAGATCCAGCGTTGAAACCGAACCAGCCAAACCAAAGCATTCCTGTTCCTAATAATACAAAAGGAATATTGGTTGGAATATGCTGACTGTTTTTTCTTTTTCCTAAAACAATAACTCCAGCCAAAGCAGCAAAACCAGAACTCATGTGTACAACCGTTCCTCCTGCAAAATCTTTAACACCAAAATAGCTTCCTAAAACACCCGTTGGATACCAAACAGCATGACATAAAGGAGCATATATAAAAATGGTAAATAAACTAATAAAAACTAAATAAGAGATAAAACGAACGCGTTCTGCAAATGAACCCGTAATAATAGCAGGACAAATGATGGCAAATTTCATCTGAAACAAAGCAAAAAGCATAAACGGAATCGTATTGGCCAATTGTTTATGAGGCAGAACGCCAACATAATCCATAAAAGCAAAAGTAGTCGGATTGCCAAAAAAGCTATAAAAATGATCTCCAGAACCAAAACCAACTGGTTCTCCAAATGCCAAACTAAAAGCAACCACTACCCATAAAAGCGTAACGACACCCAGACAGATAAAACTTTGAAGCATGGTCGAAATAACATTTTTCTTTCCAACCATTCCGCCATAAAAGAAAGACAATCCTGGCGTCATGATTAAAACTAGACAGCTCGAAGTAAGCATCCAGGCAACATCGGCAGGAACGATATGATCTGTAGCTCCAAATTCTGATAAAACATAATTATTTTCGGTCACTGTTGGCCAAAATGCCCCTATCGTACATACGACGCTTATCATGATAAAGGAGATAATCCAGCGTTTTTCTATTTTCATTTTTAAAATACTTTGTTTAACCCTATTTTTTTTGGGGTCAAAGTTAGAAAAAAATAAAGATTCTTGTTTTTAAGGCTGTTAAAATAGAGGTGTAGGTTTTATTTTGATGAAATTTGTAAAATACAGGTTCTTTTTTTGACAGTATCTTATTCTAAAGTTACAAAAAAGCACTGTTTTTGCCGAATTTATTAAAATAAATCTGCTAACAGTGCTTCTAAAGTGCTCAAAAAGTTACGTTTATAATAAGAAAACCGTAAAATGTTTTATTTTTTCTGAAGTTTTGCAATCAAAGCGTCTTCAATTGGTGCTTTTATTTTGGTTATGGCATCAACTTCGTCATTTGGAACAGTCATCGATAAAACATAATGCTGAATTTTCCATTCGTTCCCTACTTTTATTAAAACTCCAGAACCGCGACAGATTTTCATTTGAGTATCTAACAATTCATCAAACCAAGCAATTTTCCCTGATTTATCAAAAAAGATATGACGCTCTAAAGCTTTAAAATTCCAAGTCGTTCCTTTATCGAAAAATGGTTTTGCCCAAATAGCAAATTCCTTTTTAGTCCAATTTTCGGTTGCATCCGTTCCAATGTAAATAGCATCGTCTGCCAAGACATTAAAGTAGGCATCATATTTTACTTCGGCAGCCGCTTTATGCCAAGCGTCTAATGTATGATTGATTTTGATTTTGTCTGTTTGCGCATTAGCAAAAGAAGCAACAAATAAAAGGAGTAAAAGTGTTTTTTTCATGAGATATGTTATTTGAGTTTAAAGGTATAATTTTTTTTGAACCATATAAGTGATATAAGGAAATGGAAGTTTTTAACCTTCTACTCACATATAATAAAAGTACTGTTTGTCATCCTGAGGAACGAAGGATCACACTAGAAACTCCGTAAAGAGATTCGCCAATCTTTGTAGAGCTCCGTGTGTGATCCTTCGTTCCTCAGGATGACATAAATTCAAAACAATTTAAAATCCTGTGTTTAATTATCATTAACATTACTCATGTCATTTAATCTCTCAAAAAACTACTATATTTGATTCTCAATAAAAATACCCCAGTCATGAAGGCAAAAATACTTCTAAGCTCAATAGCTGTTACTTCTTTACTTTTTGTTTCTTGTAAAAAAGAATTAGAACCGCAAGAAAGTACAGCAACATCAGAATTAGTAAGATTAGGACTTGCAAAAGATACAACAAAACCTGCAGCGCCAGTAGCGCAAGCTCCTGCTGCAAACCCAAATACGGTTTTAAGCGATACAAAAGGAATTAATCCTGCTCACGGACAGCCGGGACACCGTTGCGATATTGCGGTTGGAGCACCTTTAAACTCTGCACCGACACAGCAAGTGCAGGCAACTCAGGGACAAACCGTTCAGGTAAATCCGAATCAGCAGAAAATGGTGACGACTACAACAACTACGCCTGTTAAAGTGGCAAAAGGGATGAATCCGCCACACGGACAGCCGGGGCATAGATGTGATATTCCTGTTGGAGCGCCTTTAAACTCGCCTAAAGCAACAACAACTGCAACAACGACAAATACAGCTCAAAGCGGAACAGTTACGCAAAACTTTAGCGTTACTCCTCCAGCATCAAACCCAGTTCCAGCTTTGTTAAGCACAGAAGGCACTGAAGCGACAGTAGCAGACGGAATGAATCCGCCACACGGAAAACCAGGTCATCGTTGCGATATTGCAGTTGGCGCACCGTTGCCTAAATAAAGTAAACCATATAAGTGATATAAGTAATTTAAGATTTTCACTTATTACGATCCATAAAAAAAGCGAAGCCGTAAAGTAGTACTTTACGGCTTCGTTGCTTTGTGATGTAAATTTAAAATGAACTTATATCACTTATATGGTTTAAAAAAAATTAATGTTCTTTTATCTTCTCGAAAGTGCTCGTCAATGTTTTTTTAGCTTTTGCCAATGCACCGCTAAAAGCTTTTTCTAGAGTGTCGGCGTGTTCTGTAACCGTAATTGGCTGTAGTTTTACAGGACGAACTTCAATCACACATTTTTTGTCATGCAAGCTGAATTTTTCTCCATTTTCATCTCCAAAATGAATTTCTACGCGAGTAATTTTATCTTGAAAACGGTCTAAGCTTTTTTCTACTTCTCCAGAAAAATAACTTTCTAATCTTGCACTTCCTTCAATGTTTTTGTCGGTGTTGATTTGTACTTTCATAACAAATAAAATTTAATGATTCATTCTCAAACTTATCGATTTTAAAGATAAAAGACAAGTAGGTTAAGGAAATATTATGAAATTTTAAATTGATTTATTTTTCAATTTTGTAATTTCGATTTGGAGAAAATATACTTATAGTATTTTATTTCTTAAATAAAGAAAAAACTTACATTTTATTTTGTTTTTCATATATTTGGAATTCCTAAATGCAAAAAATATGAATACAAAAAAACTTCTTGCCCGTGTGGTATGGTGGCGGTATTGGAAACAATCGCAACGCTCTTTGCAGCGTAGGACACCTAAGCTATGCGGGTTTTATAATTCCTAAATGCAAAATTATGAGTACCAACACCCTTTCCAAAGAAACCGAATTGAGGTTAACTGAATTCTTCAACAATTCAATTGATTCCAAAAGTATGGCAAAAACCATTAGGCAAGTAAATTTCCTAATTGCGTTAAATGCAATACGAGAAGATGGATTTATTAAAACCGAAACCGTAAATATTGAAGATGGTTTCTTTTGGTTAAATGAATTAGCAGAAATTCTTGATCCTTATTTGGTGATTGAGTAAGAAATGAGAAAAAGCCACTTGGGAAAGTGGCTTTTTATATTTAGAAATTTCTAAACTTGTTTGATTTCAAATTTAATTATGTGTTCGCATAGATTGCATTTTATAGAGCTTTCATTATCCACAAGCATATCTATTTCAATTTCATTATCACAAACGGGACAATTGTAGATAATTTCACTAAGTTTGATTGGTGGAGTTAATGAAGTGGGTATTATTAAAGTTGAAAATTCATTTGTATTCATTGAATCATTCTTTAGTTTAATTGATGGGAACTAATTATTTCCATAGAAGATTTGCTGTATAATTTCTTCTAAATCACCTGTTTCGGAGATGTCTATAAAAGCTTCATGAATTATTGAATAAGTGTTTTGTAGACCAGAACAAAAGTCCCAAAAATCATCTTGAACCCATCCTTCATTATTTGGTTCGAGTGGCCAACCTCTGCCAATAGTTTTTGACCAAAAGTTAACTTCTCCATATGGATTATAAGGAAAAACTATTCGTGCGCTAGAATTTTGATCAGGATATCTGGAATAGAAATAAGAATACCAATTAAGTATTTGAGAAAAACATTTAGCATAGCTGCCGACATTTGCTTGTACGGTTTTTGTGTCAAAAAAATAATTAACATCATCTTTTTTTAGCCAAATATCAACTCCAAATCCTTTTGCAGGAGGCTTAAAATCATTAATCGGATTGATTAAGAAGTTTTGACAAACTTCTTTAATTCTATCGTGGCAGTGTTGTGCATTATATTGCGGATTTTTGTTTTCTCTGCCCTCAATAAGCATTTGCACAGTATTTTGCAAAATAGCAGGCATATTTGAAGGGCATAATAGTTTTTGATTTATTATTTCAAATCCATTTAATTCAGCAATTGCTTTTGCCAAAGGTTCCCATAGAGTAGTGCCTAACGATGTTTCCATTCCTCCAACAACAGATCTTATTCTCCTCTCAGTAGGGATTATTAAATCTAAAATTTGGAAATTAGGTATCGCATTTTGCCTGTTCGCAATATATCCCGAAATAGAATTTATAACAGTTTGTCTAACAATTGTGTAAACTTCTTCTCTAGTAGGCATAAAATAATTTATTAATTTTTACAAAGTAATAAATTATTTTTTCATTTTGTAATATTGATTTAAGAAACTTATGATGGAATATCCTACTTCTTTGCCTAAGTTTACAGGAACTGCATTTCCAATTTGTTTATATTGTTGAGCAAGAGAACCTTCAAATTTCCAATCATCTGGAAATGTTTGAATTCTAGCATATTCCCGAACAGTAAATGGTCTAGTTTCTTCTGGATGACATCTTTCTGTTTGTTTTTGTGCCGGACTGCAAGTTAAAGTTAGACAAGGTTCATCCCATCCAATTCTTCTAGCAATACCAGTTTTTCCACCACCAAGATAAAAACTTCCGCCCATAAATTCTTTTTGGATATCTAATGGTAAGTCTCTCCAATATCCTTTTTGTGGAACTAATTTTAAAACATCAACTTTTGATTGAGGATATTTTGAACCTCCTGAATGAGGAACATCACAATCAAATAAATCGCCTTTTTTTAGAGCATCTTCAAGATTGTATATTTTTTTATAAGGTTTTGGATATTCATATTTTACATGAATGTCTTTTCTAATACCAACTAAAATTAATCGTTCTCTTTTCTGAGGGACATTAAAATTAATTGCTTTTAATACTTGTATAGGAACTACATTATAACCGATTTCATCTAGAATAGAAATCATACCTTGTAATGTTTTACCGTTATCATGGTTTAGTAATCCACGTACATTTTCTCCAATACAAATAGGAGGATTTACTTCTTTAACAGCTCTTGCAAATTCGTAAAACAATGTGCCTCGAGCATCAGCTAATCCTAATTTTTTTCCCGCATAACTAAATGCCTGACATGGAAAACCACCGGTTACAACATCAACTGTATTATGAAATTCTGAAAAATTATGATCTTTTATGTCTCCTTCTAGAACATTCCAATTGGGTCTATTTGCTCTTAGTGTTGCACAAGCCCATTTATCAACTTCATTTAAAGCAACACATTTTAAACCTGCTTTTTCCATTCCTACCGCAAGACCACCAGCTCCTGCAAAAAGTTCAAGAACAGTATAATCGTTATGCGGCTTTACATAATTAGAAATGGTTTCTTGTATATCATTATCTATAAAACTTGAAAATAAATTATTAATTTCAGATCTTTTGTACATTCTATAATTACTCATAGGTTCACGTACAGCATTCAGTCTTCCTTCATTATCCCAACGTCTTAAAGTCTCTTTACTCTTTCCTAATAATTCTGATGCTTCAGACAATGAAATATAATCACTCATAACCAAGTTGTTTAACATTATACAATGGTTACAAATTTAAAGGAAAAACTTTCAAATTACGATTGTTTTTTTGTTATAAATTGGAACAAAAAGTGTTTATTTTTTTAATTCGCTAAAGATCATTTAAATAAGGCAACATATTTTTTTTAGAAATAGATTTTTCTTTACCCCTTATCCTTCTTCCCCCACTTAACCTTCATTTTTCCTTCATTATCATAAGCGATCAAATGCAGGACAATACCATTTTCGCGAACGGCTTTTCGTTCTTCTTTGGTGGCGAGTTTGGCGTCGTTTTTAGAATTTCTTAGCGGGATGGTAAGGGCGAGATTGGTGCCTCGGCCGAAAGAGTAAATGCCATTTATGTCAAAATTTAAGACACTGGAACTTATGGTAAGTTTATTGACGTCGATTTGTTCTCCGCGAAGATTGAGCGAACCCGACAAATCGCTGAAAGTAATATTCTCGACATCGCGAAACGGAAAAGCAAATTTGCCGACTTTCATAATCGGCTCAAAATTAATTAAGGCGCCTTGGTTGACATTAAAATCTAGTTTTCCTTTCATAGAATTTACAATAAGATCGCCTTTACTGCTCATCAAACCGGCAACATTGGCATTGCTGGTCAATCGTCCGCGAATGTTTTTTGGACTGAAAGATTTAATTCCGAAATTATTAAAAGACCTTAAAAAACTCGCAATATCAACTCGGTTTACCTGTGCGTTTGAAGTAAAAACATAACGATTTCCGCTCGGCTGTACAGAACCGCTAAAATTTATGCTTCCGCCAGAAGTATTTAATGTTCCGTTTTTGAGCAGGATCTTAGAATTTAGCATCTGGATTGTGGCCCGAGTGTTGGTTGCGGTAAGCGCCCCGTAGGTGATATTATCGGCTTTGAGATTAATTACAGCCGTACATTTTTCTATTACAGATCGCAACTGATTTGTAAAATTGACATTCTTTTTAACTGGTTTTTTCTCTGCCACTTTTTGTTTCGGCGAATTTTGCAGAACGCCTAAAAACTGTTTTACATCAATATTTGGACAGTAAATATTCCAGTTTACGACCATTTTTTCGGGTGCGTCGTAATAGAGATTTAAGAAATTATCGATTTTTCCGTCAATGCGAATAATGTTCTTTTTGTGTTTGTAAGCTATTTTTTTAATGTAAAGCGCCTGTTGCGTAAACGACAATTGTACAGCCGTTTTTTCGGCGTGAATCTTTTTTGGAATATAATCGAATGTGGCATCAGCAATATCTACATCGCCTGTAAATTTGGGTTTATTGATGTACAAATCGACAATGTCAAACTGAAATTTCAAATTGGCTTTGGCATGACCGCTTTCAAAATGAAGAATTTTCTCGTTCATCATTCCGTTGAGTTTCGAAATATCAAAATCGGAATTTACAACTCCGGTGGCAATCGGTTTTTCGAGATTGTTAATTACAGCTTGAGCAATTTTTAATGGAATGTTTTCGTATTCAGCTTTAAAATTGGTTAGAATAATGGCTGAATTTGGATCGCTGGATTCTTCTTTGGGTTTAAAAGTGTTAGTAAAAATTCCTTTGAAACTGCAATTGGTAAACAAACCATCTGGAATACTCACTTCGTTATCGCGAATGTCTGCCTGCACCACAATTTTCGGATCGCCTTCTACATTCAAATCGCCTTTTATGTCGCAGTTTACCTTAATCGGTTTTTTGATGTCAAATTGGTTGAGTTTTGAACTGATATTTGCCGATAATAAATTGGAAGCATTTCGCCATAAAATATCCGTCCCGATATTGATTCCGAAAAGCGAATTGCTTTTTCCGATATTAAAATAAGCGATAATATCAAAAACGTCAGAACCAATTTTAAGTCCTTTGGTTTTAATATCTATTTTCTGATTGGTTTCGGCATACGAAATATCAAAATTGCCTTCTAGAACTTTTTCCTTAGCAAAACTTCCGTGAACGGTATTAAAGGCAAGACTATTAATTTTGGTTTTCAAATACAGATTGGTTTGCCAGTTGTTGTCGCCATAATTTACTTTAGATTCTAAACTCGCCACATCAAAATCAAACAGTTTATGCCCCAGATGATTGTCAATAATAACATGAACATCGTTGAGGTTTACTTCGTCAATCGTAGTTTCGGGTTTTTCTTTGTCAGTTTGAGTTTTCTTCTTTTTCGGTTTAAAAATATTGACGTTAGAATAACCGTTTTCGGCTTTATAAATATAGATATCAGCGTTGTTGATTAAGATTTTATGAATGTTGATTTCGTGCTGCAGCAAACTCAAAATGTTCAAACGCGCTTCGATTTCTTTTGCTCTCAACAAAGTATGTTTGTGGCTCTGCCATTGATTGTCTTTTATTTCGACATCATTTAGCGCCAACGTAAAGTTTGGGAAACCCGTTAGAAACTTATAATGAAAATCTCTAATATGAAATTTGCCATTTATATTTTCGTTGATTTTAGTATTGACTTTAGCAATAATTTCAGCTTTATTTCGATTAAAATAAATCGACAAACCTCCACAGGCAAGCAAAAGAATGGCAATTAAGCCCAAGATAAAATATCCAAAACGTTTGGCATATTTTTTAAAAGAATCAGATTGCAGAAAAGATTTGGTTTTGGATAAAGCTTCTTTCATAGTAGCCGAATTTTGAATGTATTAAAGATACTACAAAAAACATTAACTTTTTATTGGTTTGATTTTCAGGTAAATAAATTGTAATTTTAAAGTTATCTAGCTTATAATTAATGATAATACATTTATAACGAAAACTAATTTAGTAATGGTGTTTGATTTATTTTAAATTTTTAAATTTGTACTGTAGTTTGAAAGTTAATATTTCAAACCTAATTTAATCTTAATATATTATGGCATTAGCAATAACAGATGCTACTTTTGATGAAGTAGTTTTAAAATCAGATAAACCAGTAATGGTAGATTTTTGGGCAGCATGGTGTGGTCCTTGTAGAATGGTTGGTCCAATCATTGACCAATTAAGCGAAGAGTACGCTGGTAAAGTAGTTGTTGGTAAAGTAGATGTAGATGCTAACCAAGAATTTGCTGCAAAATATGGTGTGCGTAACATACCAACCGTTTTGGTGTTTCATAACGGTGAAGTAGTAGGAAAACAAGTAGGAGTAGCTCCGAAACAAACCTACGCAGATAGTTTAGATGCTTTATTGTAATCTTAGATTACATTAATATAAAAAAGGTCCGACGAAAGTTGGACCTTTTTTATTGGGTTTGTTTTTTTTTGCCACAAATTTCACGAATTAACACGAATTAAATTTGTGAAAATTTGTGAAATTCGTGGCAGAAAACCTTTTTATTTTGTTCTAAAATCAATTAGTGGCTGTGAGTTTCGCTGTTTTCATAACCCAAAACTGTAATCATATAAGGCGTGCTAGAAACCTTAGTCTTTTTGATTGCCAATGTAGAAAGATTTACTTGTAGTAATTCACCCGTAGATGGAGATGTAATATAAGCAAAACGGTCAGTAACTGCCATTTGAGGTTTTAATGTTGCATCTGTAGCTGTTTCTGCAGTTGCTTTAGTTTCTTTTACTGCTTGTAAACTGCTGATGTCATAAAGTTTAAACTCTCCAGAATGCAATAAAACGGCCAGTTTTTTACGATCGTAACTCGTTTTGCATTGCATAATGGTTGTGTTGGCAATAATTGGTTTAACGGTATTAGCCACAACATCAATTAAATAAGCGCCTTTTGCAGCCGTATAACCAATAAATTTTCCAGCTGAAGCCGTTTCTAAAATACTTCCAAACCAAGCTGTTCCAAAATCTGCTGGATGATCAATTAGTCTTTGATTTCCGTTGCTTTCTACAACCAAAATTCCGCTTGACGAACCAAAAACAGCATAAACACCGTCTGAAGCATTTCCGTGAATTCCTTTTGTTTGAATTTTAGCATCAAAAAGCGTTTTTCCGGTATTGTCAATGATTTTTACTTTTTCAGGAAGTGTTCCTGTTACCGAATTATCTTTTACCGTAATCGCATAAGTTCCATTAGTAAAAGTAGCCATTGCACCATGATGCGCCAATAAACCTGCGTTTATCGTTTTGAAAGTTGAACCAGCTTTGTTTACATCGGCTTCTTTACCAACAGAAAGCGTTCCGTCTCCGTCGTTAAAAGTCAGGATTTCGCCAATTTTACTTTTAAAATGCGTTGGTTTTAATGCGCTTGTCGCTAAAACTCCAAATTTCGGAACATCATCTACATCGATATGATCGCCGTGTAATTCCAATCCGCTGTCGAAAGTTTCTACAAAATTATTGTCTCTGTGAACAATTCCTGCAAAACGTCCAGATTCTGTTGTGTACAAAGAGGCTTTAGCAAATTTTGCCGTAAATGAACTGATTTTATCTTCATGCGGATCAAAAAGCGTTAACTCAGTCGTTTTTTCGTCAGAAAGTAAAACTCGAACAAAAGTATGTTCTTCTGAAGCATCGTGATCATGATCATGATTGTCGTGGTTGTCATCGTCGTTGCTGCACGAAACCGCAAAAAGCGATACAGCAAATAAAAATAATAATTTGTAAAACTTGTTTTTCATTGTAATAAAGGATTTAAAATTTGTAAATAATTGAGTTTTGAAAGGTTTACTTATCGCGAAACCAAAAACGGAATCTTCATAGAAACAATAATGTTTCGTCCCGCTTCTGGAAGTTCGATAAGTCGGTAAAAGCTGGTGTGATTTAAATATCTGGTATTAAATAAATTTTGGATCTGAATATTGATGCTGATATCCTGTTTTTCTGTTTTAATTTTTGAGCCAAAAGCCAGATTAAAAACATGACTTTCAGCTGTTTTTTTCTCAGGAGGAACGATATTGTTTTGCTGTGCCGTAAAGCGATAATCAACAGAAAAGTATGGTTCTTTTAAAAAGGAAATTTGAGGTTCATAATTCAATCCCAACAAAACAGAAGGCGGTGGAGAAAACGGAAGCGTATAGCCTTTTTTGCTTCCTGATTTTTGTTCCGAATAAAGATATTCGGCACCAATTTCTGCGCTTAAAGATTTTAGGAAATAATATCTCGTTTGAAATTCTGCACCGTAACGAAATACTTTACTTTGTTCATATTCAAAAACCTGATTTCCTGCGCCATAATAAATATCGTGCGCTGCCGTTGGATTGAGATAAATGAAATTTGGAAAATAGTTCACAAACGGAGTCAGCTGAAAAGAGAAGTTTTGCGCTTTCCATTCCACACCTAAATCCAATTGATAGGAACGCTCAGCATCCAAATTCGGATTTCCTTTTTCGAATCGGAAATAATGATAATTTACACCATTTGAAGCCAGTTCTTTGGCAATAGGCATTCTGAAACTTGAACCCAAATTGGCTTTCAGCGAAAGCTTTCCAGGATTGTAATTTGCTCCAACCGACCACGTAAAACTGTCAAAAGTTTTGGTCAAATCTTCAGAACGTTGCAAATATTCTAATTCCGTTTGATTGTTCTCCGAAACCGGACTTTGAAACCAATCGTAATACGATTTCATTTTAATTTTTCCGTAATCGTAACGAACAGCTCCATTTAAAAACCATTTTTCGTTCAGTTCAATTTTGTCGTAAGCAAATAAACCAGCGTTGAATTGAGTGAAGGCTGGAATTAAAAAACTCCATCCGCCAATTTCATTTTGCTGAAAAATAACATTTGTGCCAATTGTAATCTGATGATTTTGAATTCTGAATTCATCTTTAGCAGAAAACGACCAGACATCTTTATCATATTGACGTTCCAAATCTTGCGGAGCGTACATGTCTTCAGGATAAATTGGAGGCATATAGCCGTGATTGACATAATGGCTATATTCTCTTCTAAAGTTATTTTGAAAACCAATTTGTGTCTCAAAAGCATGATTTCCCAACTGAAAAGAGGTAGTATTGCTAACTTTCAAATGATTGACTTGCTGATACGGCATCAAAATATCACGGCTCGATTTATCATGTAATTCCAGATCTACATTTCGAGGTTCAAGTCCATGCGCATTCGCGAAAAAACCGCTTTTGGTATGCACATTGCTGAAATAGAAAACCGATTTAAAATGTTCTCCAGAATAACCTGAACTTAAATGAAAATCAAGTTCTCGCCCTGCCGTATTTCGCAAATGATTTTTGTACAACGGAACAGCATAACTATAAACATGAACCACATCGGTTGGAACGCGATAATCACCATAATCGATTGTTGTAACTCGAGAATCAAAGAACCAATTTTCATTTCTTCCAAATAAATTAATAGAACTTCCAAATTGAGCATTGTTGCTTTTTCCGGTAAGATCAACACTTCCGCCAAAAGTGTTTTGCGACGGAAGAGGCAAAGGTTTAATGTTTATCGCGCCGCCCACAGCATCAGATCCGTAAATAAATGAAGAAGGACCTTTTATAATTTCTACCCGATTTACAGCATATTGATCGATTTCCAATCCATGATCTGCGCCCCATTGTTGGCCTTCGTGTTTCAAACCGTTCTCAACGACAATCACCTGATTAAAGCTCAAACCACGAATAAGCGGTTTTGAACCTCCCGAACCAATCGAAATAGTTTTAACGCCAGGCAATTTCTGCAAAGACTGCATTAAACTCCCGCCAAGATTACGCTGAATAAAACTATTGTTTACCGTTTCAACATTCAGTGATTCTTCTTTTTTGCGTTTTTCGGCAGAATTTCCGTTAATTAAAACTTCGTCAAGTTCCTTGATTTGTGGTTTCTTTTCTGAAGGCTGATTTTGAGAAAAAGCTTCAACTGAAACCAATAAACTGATGAGTAAAAAACAATATTTCCAATAAATGGATAGGGCATTCTTCATTAATCTGATATTATAAAATTTTAATACTTAAACCTTTCAGCGTCTGCCAGCCTTCTTTGTCCGTCAAGCGAATCATAAAATGATAATCGCCTGGATCAACATCTGCAGGAATGGTGATTTGTGCTGTTGCTTCGTAAGTTTTCACACCATTTGGAATAGTATAATTGTTGATGAAAAGCATTGGTTTTACAGGACTTTTTACAGCTTCCATTTCACATGTTGTTACTTCTGTACTATGTGTATGATGATCGAAATTGTGATGAATATCAAGACTGTAAGAACCCAGAGCGACATTATCATTAAAAGTAGCTTTGAAAGTGAAGGTCTTTCCGCGTTCGACTGTACTACATTGAATCGGAAAAGCATTTGCTCCAGTACTATCAATTACGGGATATTCGCTGTCGATTTCGGCTTTGTCGCTGGAGCAGGATGAAATAAAAGTAAGAGCCAAAATGCCCATTAAAAGCTTTAATTTTTTCATGTTTTCTAATTTATAATGGTTAAGTTTTTCTTTACTTCCAGTTTGCTTCCGTTTTGATCGTTTACGATAATGATGAAGTCGTATTTGCCTTCTGCGGCATCTTCAGGAATATCAAAATGCTTATGCACATTGGCATTTTTTGCACCTGCATATTGTGTCCAAGTGATTTCGTGCGACCAAACTTTCGAGTATGTTTCGGTGCTTCTTTGTAGAATTTTTATTTGTACATTTTCGATTTTATCAGCGGCAGTTACTTCTGCATTAAAATGGAAATCTGCGCCAATAGTTGCTGTTTCGCTGTTGCTAAGACCAAGTTCGACTTTGTCAATAGTTGGAATTGCTTGTTTTTCTTCTGAATCGTCGTTACTGCAGCTTGTAAGAGCCATTGCAGCAAAGAGTGAAGCCAGAATGAGTTTTGTTGTTTTCATTTTTTCTAATTTGATTTTGATCATTTTATAAAGGGTATTTGGGTTATGTAAGAAGCCTATTTCAATGTTTATAAGTCCCAGAGGGGCAAAATATTGGCAACAATAGATTTGTCATTTTGGGTAAGTCCCAGCGGGACGAAATATTTATAGAAAAGTATTTATGACGTATGCAAAAGCCTCAGAGAGGCGACATATATGTTTTCTCTAGTTAAAACAGCATAGCCGCAACTAAAAACCTAAATTGGGATTTAGTTCGAATGCAGTAAATCGATAAAAATTGGAAAGTGTTTTTTGTGTAGAAAAAGCTATTTCAATATCAACACATTATATTAAATGCTTAAATGAATAAAATAGCCGTTGAATGTTTTAAGATTTTGAAATCCTATAAACAACTAAATAGCCGAATTGCAAAACAATCGGGAACACAAAAAAATACTAAAGTGTAAATGGCGGGGCTCGAAGTGAGAAAAGCGCCCCTTTAAAAATTACAAAATGCGGTTTGCTGTAAAAGCTGATCTGTTTTACAACAGGATTATTCTTGAAAAACTGAAAAGCATTGAATTCAAATGTGCCAACTGCGCTGAATTTGAAATCGCAAAGCGAGCATTTATGAAAAGAATGCAGTTTGGCTTTAAATTGTGGTTTTTCGGAAACAGAAAACTCTAATTTCTCTTTGCAATTATGAATGTCTAAAATATGCTCATACGAATGGACAGCCGGAAAAAGTATTGCGAACAATACAATCAAAGGCATTAAGAGATTTATAAATTTAAGTTTCTTTTTCATTCGTGAAGATTAACTTCTAGATTAGGTATTTTTATATTGTTTAATGCAATAGTGTTGCAAATATAGAAATGTTATTTTTAAATGCAATGTTGTTGCAGTAATTGTTTGCGAAAAATTAATGCTTTTGCTAATTTTAGCAAATCTTATATTCCTTAAAAATGAAAATTTTCTACAGCCTTCTTTGTTTTTTTATCTTGATTTTCAATGGTTTTTCTCAGTCAAAAGCAGATGAATTATTTGAAAACGGTGTTTCTGAGCAGCTGGCACATTTTCGTAAAAAACAGATTTCAGATCTTCAATACATTTTGTCTTTTGAAATTCCGAATCAGAAAACAGAAAATATAAACTCTCAATTATTTGTAAACTTGAATTTATCTGATTTAAGTCAGCCTTTAATTTTAGATTTTAAAGAGAAAACATCCAATATAAAAACGGTTGAAGCAAATGGGAAAAAGCTTTCGATTGTTCATGAAAACGGACATATTATAATTCCGGTTTCCGCTTTGATTTTAGGAAAAAATACATTTTCAATTTCATTTATTGCAGGTAATTTGTCATTAAACAGAAACGACGATTTCTTATATACTTTATTAGTTCCAGATCGCGCCAGTACTTTATTTCCTTGCTTTGATCAGCCAGATTTAAAAGCAACCTATAAATTGAAACTTTCTGTGCCAAAAGATTGGTCGGTTTTGGCTGGAGCCAACGTTGTAGAGAAATTGGATAAAGGTGATTTTACGTCTTACACTTTTGGAGAATCGGACAAAATGAGTACCTATTTATTCTCTTTCGTTGCAGGAAAATTTAAAAGCGCGACACAAAAGCCAGGTTTAGAAATGACGATGTTGTATCGTGAAAATAGTCCGGAGAAATTTCGCGTAAGCGCTGATACTATTTTCAATTTACATCAACAATCTTTAGACTTTTTAGAAAAATATACGAATTATAAATTTCCGTTTCAAAAGTTAGATTTTGCTTCGATTCCTGTTTTTCAATATGGCGGAATGGAACATGTTGGTGCAATTCAATACAGAGAATCGACTTTGTTTTTGGATAACAGTGCAACTGACAGCGAGAAATTAAACCGAGCAAAACTCATCGCACACGAAACTTCACACATGTGGTTTGGCGATTTGGTAACCATGAAATGGTTTGACGACGTTTGGATGAAAGAGGTTTTTGCCAATTTTATGGCCGATAAAATCATGAATCCGATTTTTCCGAAAGTCAATCATAATCTGCAGTTTTTTACGGCGCATTATCCGAGCGCTTACGCGGAAGATCGATCTTTAGGAACACATCCGATCAAGCAGCATTTGGCGAATTTGAAAGATGCAGGTTCGCTTTACGGAGCTATTATTTACAACAAAGCACCCATTATGATGCGTCAGTTAGAAGCTTCGATGGGAAAGGAAGCGTTCCAGAAAGGAATTCAAAAATACATTCTAAAATACGCCAACGACAATGCTGATTGGAATAATCTGGTAGAACTTCTTGATGCTGAAACTCCGCTTGATATGAAAAAATGGAGCGATGTATGGGTAAATAAATCGGGGAGAGCCATTTTTACGGATCAAATAGAATATGATGCTAAAAACCGAATTAAAAGCTTTGAAATCCAGCAAAAAGCAGAAGATAAATCAGAGAATATCTGGCCTCAGGTTTTTCAGATTGGTTTAGTTTATGCTAAAGAGGTAAAAGTATTATCAGTCAATATTAATGATAAAAGTACAGTTATAAAAGAAGCTATCGGACTTGAAAAACCGCTTGCTGTTGTTTACAATTATAATGGTTTTGGATACGGTGTTTTTCCGCTTGACGGGAATAATTTAAATTATATTGCTGATTTAAAAGAGGAAATGGCGAGAGCTTCCAGTTATAGTAATCTTTACGAAAACACTTTGATTGGGAATGTTTCGCCAGAAAAAGCTTTTGAATGTTTTTTAAGAGGAATTCAGACGGAGCAAAATGAATTGGTTTTGCGAATAGCGACGGGAAGTTTAAATACGATCTATTGGAGATTTTTAACCGAAAAACAGCAGAATAAATTGCAGAAAAAACTTGAAGGCGTTTTATACGAGCGTTTGCAGGCTAATTTATCATCTAACATCAAAAAGACATTATTCGGATTGTTCAGTTCGATTGCGTATTCTAATTCGGCGAAAGCCAGTTTGTATAAGGTTTGGAATAGAGAAATCTCGGTTCCGAATTTGAAATTAAACGAAGACGATTACACCAATATGGCGATGAATCTGGCGATTTTCAACCATTCAAAAGCCGATGAAATCTTGGAGAAAACCAGAACTTCATTTACCAATCCAGACAAACAAAAGCGTTTTGAGTTTTTGCTTCCATCATTATCTAAAGATGAATCGGTTCGAAATGCGTTTATGGAATCTTTAAAAAACGATGCAAACCGTGAGAAAGAATCTTGGGTTTCGGTTGGTTTGGCAAATATTCATCATCCGCTTCGTCATGAAAGTGCGCAGAAATATATTAGATTTTCATTAGATTTGGTTGATGAAATTCAGCGAACAGGAGATATTTTCTTTCCGAAAGACTGGCTGGATAATACAGTTGGGAAATATTCGTCGAAATATGCTTTTGATGAAGTGCAAAGATTCTTAAAAGAAAACCCTAATTTTAGTCCGATCTTGAAACGCAAATTGTTTCAGGCGACAGATTTGCTTTATAAAGCACAAAATATTAAAAAAGAAACCGAATGAAAATCGAATCGGAAATAGAGAAAGTCTCGAGTTTTCAGCATCTAGAAATGCTGGCGAATCAGGTTGTGGAAGGTTTTATATCGGGAATGCACAAGAGTCCGTTTCATGGATTTTCGGCCGAATTTGCCGAACATAAAGTCTATAACGCTGGAGAAAGCACCAAACATATCGACTGGAAATTGTTTGCCAAAACCGATCGTTTGTATACGAAACGTTTTGAGGAAGAAACCAATTTGCGCTGTCATCTAATCGTTGATAATTCGTCATCGATGCATTATCCTGAACTGAAATCGAATCAGCCTTTTTATGAAAAGAAGATTGGTTTTGCGGTTTTGGCTTCGGCGGTTTTAATGAATATTTTAAAGAAACAGCGTGATGCGGTCGGTTTGAGCGTTTTCTCAGATAAATACGAATATTACGCACCAGAGAAAGGAAGCGATCGCCATCATAGAATGCTTTTGAATAAACTGGAAGAATTATTGGTTCAGCCAAAAGTCAAAAAAACGACTGATACGATTACCTATCTGCATCAGATTGCTGAGAAAATACATCGACGTTCGATGATTATTTTGTTTACCGATATGTTTCAGACTGAAGATGATGAAAAGCTTTTTAATGCATTGCAGCATCTTAAACATAATAAACACAAAGTAGTTTTATTTCATGTAGTTGATAACGAAACCGAATTGAAGTTTGATTTTGATAACACGCCAAGAAAGTTTATCGACTTAGAATCAGGAGAAGAGGTTTCGATTTTTGCTGATAATGTAAAAGAGCAATATGAAAAAAGGGTAGAAGCTTATTTTAAAAACTTGGCTTTAACCTGCGCAAAGAACCAAATTAAGTACGTTCCAGTAAATGTTGGCGATAATTTTGAAAAAATATTGACTACATATTTGGTTGAAAAACAAAACTTTGGCTAATATTTATAAAAATAATTTCATTTTTTTTATAAAAACACTTGCAGAAACGAAATTCTGTTATATCTTTGCAACCGCAATAACGCAGAGGTTTGGTAGTTCAGTTGGTTAGAATACATGCCTGTCACGCATGGGGTCGCGGGTTCGAGTCCCGTCCAGACCGCAATATTGGGGAAGCCTTTCTGTTAAGAAAGGCTTTTTTGCCCAAATACGGTATCTAAGATTAGTTGTGTTGTTTTGCTACGACTTTGTAACTCGTAGCTGGTTTAGTAGTTAGACCAATGAAAAGCTTTCCACTTTTGTGGATGGCTTTTTTGATTTAAAACCTTTTGTAAAAGGCAAATTCCAATTCCTAAATACTCGTTGAAAATTCCAAATTCCAAAATTGGATTGTGAAGATTTAAACGCAAAGAGCGCTAAGATTTACGCAAAGTTCACAAAGATATTTTTTAAAGAATGCAAAGTCGCAAAGTTTTCAATTTAGAAAGTTTTGCGATTTTTTTTGCGTAATTCTGATTTTTACATAAAGTTTGTCATTTCGAGGGACGAGAAATCTTCGTAAGTAACTCCACAAAGATTTTTCATTTATCTATTAAACATAGCCCGCGGTTGAAACCACGGGCTATGTTTAGTAAAAATTTAAAAAAAAACTTTGCGAACTTCGCGTAGACCTTTGCGCACTTCGCGGTTAAAAAGAAAGAAACTTCTTCTTTTTTGCTTTTAAAGTGAATTTTTAAAATATTGGAATTTAATCGATTAAAAATTTCTTGAAATTTTATTTGAAAAAACGCTTGCAGAAACGAAATTCTGTTGTATTTTTGCACTCGCAATAACGCAGGGTTTGGTAGTTCAGTTGGTTAGAATACATGCCTGTCACGCATGGGGTCGCGGGTTCGAGTCCCGTCCAGACCGCCTAAGTTGTTAAAGCCTTTCTTAACGGAAAGGCTTTTTTTTTTTTGGTTTAACCGCAAAGGTCGCAAGGTTTCTTTCTTAAGATCATGTTTATAAACGCAAAGTTCGCAAAGCTTTGTGGAAACAGCTTTGCAAACTTTTATAAACCTTGCTTTAAAAAAAAGCTTTGCTCCCGATAGCTATCGGGATTGCGTAGACCTTAGCGCTCTTTGCGGTTAAATCTACAATCCAATTTTCTTCTTATCTTTAATATCACAAAAAGTGCTATATTAAACACCAATGGAACATTCTGGTCAGAAACTCGATAAATACTACATCAGGAAAGTAGATGCTGATAAAAAAAGTATATACTGCCACCACGATTTAATGGGTGAATTATTTATTCCGCCACACAGGCATGTTAAAGCACAATTGCTTTATGCAGAAGGAGATGTTGTTTTTGTGACTACAGAAACCAAAACGTATTTTTTGCCGGCAAGACATTTTATCTGGATTCCGAGTGGAGTGGAGCATAGCATTGAGCCGAAATCGGAAAGTGTGACAATGCGAAATCTGTATTTTCCGGTAGAAAAGGACGAAGATGACTTTTATAAAGTAGAAGGAATTTATCCCGTTAATAATTTATTGTTGCAAATGATGCTTTTTACCAATCGATGGAATGGTGATCTTAAAAAAGGGACTCCGAACTTTGCCATTGCCAAAGCGATAAAAGCGATTCTACCGCAAATATGCACCAATAATCTTCCTTTAGAATTACCACAGCCAAAAGACAAACGACTTAGTAAAATCCTTCGTTATATTGAAAATAACCTAGGAGAAACGATTCTCTTTGCCGATGTAGCTCACGAATTCGGTTTCAGCGAACGCTCTTTATATCGCTTGTTTCAAAAAGATCTTGGCATGTCGTTTATTCAATATTATACGATTAGAAGAATTCTTAAAGCGATCGAACTATTATTAGAAAGAAAACTTTCGGTAAAAGAGGTAGCCGAAGAAGTTGGTTACAATAGTGTTCCGACTTTCAGTAATACTTTCTTCAAGATTTTAGGACAAAGACCTTCCGATTACTTAAACGGAGAAGAGATTTTGGAAAGCAAATGATTTGTTTTTTCTCTCGCAGATTTGGCAGATTAAGCAGATAATTAATGAATTAAAGTAAAAATCTGCAGAATCTGCCAAATCTCCGGGAGAAATCAAAAAATAATCACAATCAAAATCTATTTTGTAATAAATTGTTTTTCAGTATCTTAATATAACGTTTTCGAAAAACACGATTTTAACATTTGTCTGAAATGAATATGTTCTTGGCTTTTTAGAATTATCAGTCACCAGAAAAATGAAGGAACTTTGCAGCATCAAATATTTAATTATTCATGTTCCTTAAAACAACAAATTCTACAGACGATTGTTTTTCCAGAATCCTGCTGTTATTCTTAATTGTATTAGCATTCAATGGCTTACAAGCGCAGGAAGTTCATACTGTTTCATTGCAAGAAGCTTTGAAGCTGGCTAAAGAAAACAACAAAAAAATCCTCAGATCTCAATTGGAGGTCACGCTCTCAGAGCAGAATATCAAAGAAAGAAAAGAACTCCGACTGCCAGACGTACAGTTAAACGGCATGTATTCTCGAATTACGAATATTACCGAATTCAAAGGAAGCGGGTTTTTAAAAGACAAAGAAGTTACACCGGCAATTCCTGAAATTTATGAGGTCAATTCGACTTTTAAAATGCCAATTTATGCCGGAAATAAGATCAATAATGCCATCAAAATTGCCAATCAGGAAAGCGAAATAGCTAAAATAAAAACCGAAAAGGCTGAAAATGATATCGAACTTGAAGTGGTGGCAAACTACTTGGCAATTTATAAAATGATGGAACTTCAGAAAATATTCGAAGAAAACATCAAAGAAGAAAAGAGCCGATTGAAAGAAGTGCAATCGCTTCAAAAACATGGAACGGTTACGAAAAACGAAGTTATTCGTGCCGAATTACAGCTTTCAGATCGCGAATTGAATGCGTTAACTAACTCCAAAAACATTAAAATCGCACTTCACGATCTGAAAACGCTGATCCAGATTCCAGAAAACGAAGAAATTGCAATCGATACAACGTCGAGTTTGGACGAAATGAACGGTTTGGATCCGTATGATTTTTATATGAATAAAGCTTTGCAAAACGAAGAAATGCGTATTGCTAGTCAGGAATTGAATATCAGTAAAACCGAACTAAAAATGGTAAAAGGAAACTATTTGCCAAGCGTTCATTTCTTTGGGAATTACGGTTTTTATTATCCGAACTATAAATTCTTTCCGCCTAATCCGTATCTGTATACTTTAGGACAGGTAGGTATTGAAGCCACTTTTGATCTTTCGTCTTTATATAAAAATAAAACCAAAATGGAGCAGGCGAGCACCAAAATCAAATGGCAGGAAATGCAGAATGAAATTGTAAAAGAGGAAATTCAAGACAAGTTGTATAAAGAGCATACGCAATATCAGGAGATTCTTGAAAAGTTCGTTGTTGTGGACAAAGCACTGGATTTGGCTGACGAAAATTACCGTATTGTAAAGCTGAAATACTTAAATCAGCTGGTTTTAATTACCGAAATGGTTGATGCCGATAATGCTTTGCTTCAAGCGAAATACAACAAAATTTCTACGAGATTGGATGCGGTTTTAAAACATTACGAACTGCTTCATACGGCTGGAATGCTTCCGCAGAGCTAGATTGCGAAAGACTGGGCTAAAGCCTTAAGAAGAAAGAGACAAGAAGAAAGATTTTTAGGAAGAACTAAGTTAAAGAGAAAAGAAAAAGATGGTTAAGATAAAAAATGAAACTAGAAGAAATAAAACGTTTCATATACTAATAACAATTATTGCGTGTGTGCTTGTTATAAGCGGTGTTATTTTAGGGATTTGGTTTTATGTGTTCAACAGAAATCACGAAGAAACCAATGACGCGCAAGTCGAACAATATGTAACGCCAATTATGTCGCGTATTACGGGTTATGTGCAGGAAGTTCGTTTTAACGAAAATCAGTTTGTGCATAAAGGAGATACTTTGGTTGTAATTGACAATCGTGAATATAAATCAAAATTGAATGTGGCTCTTGCCGATGTTCAAAACGCACAGCAAAATAGCGTTGTGGCGCAGAAAAATGCTATAAATACGGCAAGTGCAACAGCGATTAACGAAGCGCAATTAGAAGCTGCAAAATCGAATCTTTGGAAAACCAAATTAGAATACGAAAGATACAAAGCTTTGGTAAGCGAAGAAGCGGCTACTTCTCAGCAATTAGAGAAAGTAAAGGCAGATTACGAATCGGCTCAGGCGCATTTTCAGGAAATGAAAAATAGAATTCATTCATCTGCTTTAAGTACTTCTGTTGCCGAAGCAAATGTTCCGACAACGCAAACCAATATTGCTTCAAAACAAGCTGTTGCAGATAATGCTGCTTTATTTCTTTCGTACACCATAATTACAGCGCCTTATGATGGCTGGGTTGGAAAACGAACTTTACAGCCTGGACAATTGGTAAAAGAAGGTCAGTCTTTATTATCAATTGTAAGTAAAGAAAAATGGATTACGGCGAATTTTAAAGAAACGCAATTGCAATATTTAACCGTTGGGCAAGATGTTGAAATTAAAGCCGATGCTTTGAGCGATAAAACTTTTGTTGGTACAATTGCTTCTTTATCGCCAGCGAGCGGGGCAAGATTTTCATTGCTTCCTCCAGATAATGCAACGGGTAACTTCGTAAAAATCGAACAAAGAATTCCAGTTAGAATTCAGTTGAAGGACAGCGACAAACAAGCCGACTTTTTAAGAGCGGGAATGAATATTACTGTGATCGCAGCACACTAAAATGGAAGATAAAAGTATTTTTAAATCATGGGTTCCAAAATGGGCAATCATTACAATTTTGTTTGTTTGCCTTTTGCATTCCATGATTTTATTGGGAGTTTATACGTCAAACGTAACGTATGCGGCAAGTTTTCTGGACATTGAGCCCGAAGATTTGCAGTACGCGATGTGCGTTACGTATGGAACTCTGTTGGCGACAATTCTTATAGAAAGCCGATTTTCGAGTTTTTTCCCTGCCAAAAATTACCTCATGGGCGTTTATTCCTTAATTGGAGTTACGATTGTGACGTCGGGTTATGTCGATAATTTTGCGGTTTTTCTATTGCTGAGAGTTGCCGAAGGAATCTTAATGGCGCTTCCTGCCATTACCATCAGACAATTGCTTATTGAGCAGTTTGATTCTAAAAATGCCATTATAATTGGTTTTTCCTTTTATTATGGTTCTCTACTGTTGTCTACGCCTTTTATTATGAATATTGCGGTTTGGTTTCTGGATCATTACGACTGGAAATACATGCTGTATGTTTCGGGCGGACTGCAGGTTTTAAATGTCTTTTTAATCTTGGTTACTTTTCGTGGGCACCGAACAACAAAGAAAATTCCGTTGTATCAAATCGACTGGATGAGCTATTTTTTGGTTTTAACAGCTATTCTTTGCGGTGCCTACTTTTTTGTGTATGCCGAGAAAAAATATTGGTTCGAATCTTCTCAAATGGTTTTAATGCTTATTACGGCACTTATTACGGGAGGTTTGTTCATCTTCAAAGAGCTTTTGGTTAAAAGGCCAACTTTTAATTTTGAAGTTTTTAAATATGCCAATCTAAGAATTGGGTTTTTATTGTTTTTCCTGTTTTATATCAGCAGAGCAACGCTGAGTCTTTGCCATTCGGCGATGTATTCGATTTGGAATTGGGATCCGTCTCGAGTTGCGGGCGTGCAATACATTAACGGACTCGGAAATATTATCGGATTGGTTTTGGCGGCTTTTTTCTTGATGAAATCGCTTTCGACCAAAATCATTTTTCTGATTGGTTTTTCGCTAATTGCCTTGTATCATTTTTGGTTTACGTTTCTTTTTGTGCCCGATGTGGCTTTGTCAGATATTATTGTTCCGTACTTTTTGCAGGGCATCGGAGTTGGATTGTTATTTGTTCCGTTAATTCTCTTTACTACTTCTTCGGTTCCTGCAAATATGGCGGTTTCTTCTGGAATTGTCGGCGTTTCTGGACGTTTCTGGGGAAGCACGATTGGTTTTTGCGTCATGCAGAATGCAACTGTATTTCTAAACAAAAAACACTTTTTGAAACTTAGTCAGTTTGTGACTGGCGAAAATCCCGAAGCGCAACAAAACATTGCAAATGCTACACAGAGTTTTATTGCCAAAGGATATTCGGCAGATAATGCGAATGTTCTAGCTATGAAAAAGATTTTTGGAAGCATTGCCAAACAGTCGACTTTATTGGCCGATATGGAGATTTACACCATTGTGGGTTATGGTTTGTTGGTTTTGATTATTCTTATTGCATGTAATCAGCATTTGAGACAGACTATGACTTTGGTGAAAAGTAAGATTTGGATTGGGTAAGAAAGTTAAATTGTAGTTTTTTTATTGGAAATAATGTTTTTTGAAAGATTATTCTATTAGTTTTGTTTTAACTAATTCAAAATCAAGTCCAAAATCTTAAGAACCTATGAGGAAAATTGTATTCTTTCTATTTGCTATCACAATGATTTCTTGTTCGAGTGATGACAATGAAAATGTAGCTATTATTCAATATGATAAAGTAAGTACTGTTGCGGCAGGGGTCTTTAAGCCAAGAGATTTATTTCCTACGGCATTGACTATTGACGGAAATGGAAATATATATGTAGGAAGTTTTGAATCTGATCAGATAAGAAAAGTAGATAAAAATGGCGTTGTATCAGTTCTTGCTGGATCTGGAGAATATAGTGAGATAGATGTAAATGGGCAGGGCGAAGAAGCTGTTTTTACAACAATTGTTGATTTAAATACAGATTCTAAAGGAAATATATATTTTTCAGGTTCTCATGATAGAACTTTGAGAAAAATTACTCCAGACGGCTTAGTGACTACTTATCTGACAGAAGCAGAAATGGGACGCCAGGCTTTTGGTTTTCTTATTGACAAAGAGGATAATTTGTATATTTCTGATGCAACATCCATATTAAAATTTAATCCAAAAGGGACATCAACTGTTTTGGCTGGAAAACCTGATGCATGGGGACATAATGATGGTAAAGGCGAAGAGGCACGTTTTAGTTCTGCGCAGTTTATGGCGAAGGATAGTAGAGGTAATTTATACATGAAAGAAAATGTTGGTGCCGAAGGGATTCGAAAAATAACACCAGAAGGACTTGTAACTACAATTAAAATTACGGTAAAACAAGATGGAGTCTATGTGCCGTATGTAGGTTTAGAAGACGCACAAGGGTTGGCTATAGATAAAAATGACATTATATACATATCGACATCTAATAATAATATTTTACAGATTACGCCTGACGGAAAAGGGAAATATTTATTAGGAGAAGGTGATAGGCCTAGCGGATATAAAGATGGTTTGGTTGGTGAAGCATTAACCTCTAATATAGGAAGAATCGCTTTTGATGAAAATGGGGATCTTATTATGATCGAGAATAGAAAAAACGGAATTAACGTACGTAAATTATCTCGAAAATAATCAAAATTTAATTTTATATAATAGAGGTAGATAAAGCGATTCAGTATATTTGAAGATAATAAAATAACAAAACAAGTATATGAGCCAGCAATGTGTAATTTTTGATATGGATGGCGTGATTTCGCATACAAATCCGCATCATGTAATCGCTTTTGAAAAGTTTTTCGATAAATATAATATTCCGTACACGAAAGAAGAATTTGAAGAACATATGTACGGAAAACACAATAGTTATATCATGACGCATTTCTTCAAGCGCCCAATTGCGGGAGAAGAACTGATAAGATTAGAAGATGAGAAAGAAGGGATGTTTCGTGAGATCTACAAAGACAAAGTCGAAACGATTCCGTACTATATGGACTTTCTAAACGAATTAAAATCTCGTGGTTTCAAAACTGCAGTTGCAACATCTGCGCCTCGTGCGAATCTTGATTTGATTGCAAATGCTTTGAAGCTAGGCGAAAAAATGGATTCGATGATGTCAAGTGAAGATGTTACGTTTCATAAACCAAATCCAGAAGTATATTTAAAATCGGCAGAAAGAGTTGGCGTTTCTCCTTCTGATTGCGTGGTTTTCGAAGATTCTTTTTCGGGTATTACAGCAGGGCTAAATGCCGGAATGAAAGTAGTGGGCGTTTTGAGCACGCATACAAAAGAACAGCTTCCGCCATGCGATTTTTATATTAATGATTATAGTGAAATCAATGTGGATAAGATTTTAGAATTATTAGGGAAATAAATTCCAATTTTTTAAAATCCCAAATTCCAAGTGATACGAGACCTTTGTCAAAGTTTTAAACTTTGACAAAGGTTTTTTTCATATTGTAACCACAATCTTGTCATTTCGACGAAGGAGACTCGAGCGATAGCGAATAGGCGAAGCAAATCTCCGTAAGTAACTCCGCAACGAAAAGCCAATCTTTGTAGAGCTTCTCGTGGAGATTCCTCGTTCCTCGGAATGACAAACTAGAAGGATATGCTTTATGGAATAAGAAAGTTAAATGAATTGCCTCCTGCTTTAGCTGGAGGTTTTTTTATGTTTGAGAGGGAAGGGCTTTAGCCGAAATCTGTTTGTTTTTAATCTTCAAAAAAACTTCATTTCTAAACCAATTTTCATCTTCTTGAGTTTTAAAAATTCGTTTTGGAAGGAAGATTGTTTGTCCTTTGGTGTAGTATAAAAGATAGAGGTCATTTAGTTCGAAAACTTTTACAAAATTTTGCATAGGAACTGTACTATTAGATATTTCCCCCATTCCAGAAATAATTCTATCTGAGAATATTTCATGTTGTCTTTCGTAGAAAATAATCTTATTGTCTTTTGAATTTGTAAAAATCCAATATTTATAAATCGTAAGAATAGGATACATAAAACCAACAACTATAATAAAAATGCTAAAAGAATCTTTCTTTCCAGTAAAAAGAACGAATGCAGAAAACATCCACATAAAAAGAAATAACCATCCTCGTCTTTTTAACTCAAGTCTAACGAGGAATATGAAATATTCTTTTTTTGTAAGTTGAAATTTTTTGGTTTTAATCATTGGAGGTTAGGGGAAATCTTAAGATTTATTTCAAAGGAAAGTCAAACAATTCTTTAAGTTCAACATCTAAAGCATTGGCAATTTTTGCAAGGGTCTTTATGCCCGTATTTACTTTAGCAACTTCTAATCTTGCTATTTGAGATTTGTTAATATTACAGTCGTCAGCTAAACCTTGTTGGGATAAGCCTTTCTTTTCACGTAATTGTCTAACGTGAATACCAAGATTAACGAGAAAAGTTTCTTCTGAAATATTCATATTTCAAAAGTGGAAAGATTTATTTTGTTCATGTAGGCTAATTAGCATACAAATTATTATATTTGCTTCAAATAAAAAATAAGACAATGGCTACAAACGATCTTTCAAAAGAAACAGAAAAAAGACTCTTGGATTTTTTTAATAATGTTATTGATGCTAAAGATTTGGCAAAAGCAATACGGCAATTAAATTATGCAATTGCTTTAGTTGTTATGAAAGATGATGAAAGAGGATATGTTTATGCTCAAAAAGAAAACTTAGAAAAAGGTTTTTATTGGCTGAATGAATTAGCCGAAATTTTGCATCCGTATCTGGAAGTTGAATAAGAGAAAATAACGTTCTAAAATATCTTCATTTCGACGAAAGGAGAAACTAAAAGCAAAACCGACAAAAAATTCCAGAGTGATTTCCGCAATTTTTTCATAGTTTGACAACCTGTTGGTGATGCTGAAAAGCTCCTTTCGTCAAGGTGATAACCGTTCAATTTCAAATTTATATAGAAAGGTGACTAATAATTAAATTGGTTGGATTGTTCAAAGAATATTTTTGTACTTTCATTTTCTAATAGAAATCTTTAATTGCTGGTTTGATATGAAAAATGCACAATTTGAGCACCAAAGCATTGCTTATTCAAATTATATAAGGTTTTTTTATCCAGATATACAATGGACGGAAACAATATATAAAGATCTATATGATATTTTGAGTAAGGACATAGGGTTGACTTTAGCAAGTTTAGGTGATTACTTTTTCGAAAAGTTCATTTTTTGTTTAAATGATAATTTGAGTGAAATAAAAAAGAAGGTTGGTGATTATGCGCAAAAGAATAGCTTTAATGATGTTCAAAAAGAATATATCTTTTATCATAAACAATTTTTAGAAAAAAGAATCGACGAGCTTTTTGTGGAATTTAATTTGAAGAAAAAAATAGTTGAAAAAGAAGGGTTGATGTCAACTTACGATAGAATTTTAAAAGATTTAAAAGTTGTTGAAATCATTTTTAGATCTCAAATGGATCCTACAATACATTTAGGTAGTGGAATGGGATTGCCTAGATATTGTAATGAGATTTTTATATTTTCAGATGTTGAATTGCTTAAAATTGTAAGCTATAAAAGTGAATATACATCAAGATTAGAAAATTCAAATAATAAATTATTGTTGCTAAATGAACTTGCAAACATTTATAATTTATCTATTGCGATTTATAATTTTTACGTTGATAATTTGCGTAATCACCCTGACAAGAAAGAAATTTTTAAAGGTGAAGATGCTAGACAACAAATTATAGATAGTACTGGATATTATAATTTTATAAATTATAGAGCAAGTTTCTGTTTTTTTGGAGTTGAGAAAAGTGAGATAGGCTCAACATTTTTGCAGAATGATTTTAGTTATAACTTTAAAAATGAAACGCTTGTAAATTTTTGCGTGCAACTATTAGAATTTATAAAGTTAAGTGGAGTTATAGCAGAAGGTAAAGTAAATTTACTTGAAGAAAAGAATCATCACCCTGATATTTTTACTGGAAACGATAATAAGGCATTTAACTTGTTTGATGAGTTTGCAAAAGAAGTAACAGATTATTATCAAGATTACTCTTTTATTTTTCAAAAAATGAAAGATGAAAATTTAATTGGTAAAAGAGTAATGCATAAGGAATTCATGGAATGGTTGTTTAATAATAAATATATAAATGAAGGTTGTTATCAATTGTTTTTAGATAAAGAAAGTTTTTCAAAGAAATATGATAGAGGAATGAGGCCAACTCGATATTATAATATTAGGAATAAATTTTTTCTAGATAATTCCGATTAATCGGAAAAAATTACCATAAATCGGAAATTAAACTGTTGGAATATTTGTGAAGAAATTTTAAATATATCACAAATGAAAGTACAACAAGTAATAAGTTATTCAAAAAAACGATGGCGAAATAAAATCATTTTAGGACTAAAATGGTTAAATGAAAAAAAGGATAAATACAAAAAGGTAATAAATTTGGTTAGATTGGGTCTGAAAATCTATAATGTTTTTACTTGTTCTGAGATTTATGATTTTCTACTTTATATAAAAAAAATGTTTGTAATATGGTTTTAAATCGATTAATAATATTCAAATTATCCCAAAAACAAAAAAGCTTCTGAAAAATCTTCAGAAGCTTCTTTTAGTGCGGATAATAGGACTCGAACCTACACGCCAAAACGTTCGATCTTGTTTTTTATGATTACTTATTAAAATTAAGACTAAGTTCGCTTAATTTGTATTATTTACGATGGTTTAAGCAATTTTTTAAGCGATAAATTAATGTAGTGAAATAGAATGCTATTTAATAAAATAGTAGAAATGTTTGGCAAATGTTTGGCAATTTTCTAAACCAGCCAAACATTTTTAATATCTTTGTTTTGTTCAAATGTTCAAAACAAAATCAGATGGCATCGGTAAAGTTTAGATTACGAAGTAAAGCAAATAAAAATGTTTCTATTAAAATATATCTATCAACTGGTAGAGGAAATAAATTCTTAGAAGTAAGTACTGGATTTACAATTAATCCTAAAGACTGGAGCGAAGCAACCAGCTTGCCAAAGCAAAACAATAGTGAAAACAAGGTGTTGTCTAACAATCTCAAAAAGTTGGAAACATTTATCTTAAATAACCTCAACAAAGATTTGGCAAACAGTATTTTAATAGATTCCTATTGGCTAGAAAAAAACATTAACGATTGTTTTAATAGGGTTGTTCAAACTGATGCAGGATTATTAGTTAATCATATTCAATATATCATTGATAATGCGAACACTCGTAAAGTAGTGTCTAATGGAAGTGTGACGATCGGATTAAAACCAACAACTATTAAAAATTATAAGATTTTTAAAAACAGAGTTTTGGAATACGAAGCGCATATAAAAAGGCAAATTCGTTTTGTTGAAATTACTAAACCTTTTATAGATAAGTTTACTAACTGGCTTGTAAATACTAAAAAGTATTCAACAAACTATTCAGGCAGATTATTGGAAGCTTTGAAAACCGTTTGTAAAGATGCTGGAGAAAACGAAATTGAGGTAACACCGTTTTCAAAAACAATTCAAAATTTTAGAGAGAATGATAAAGATAGATATATTCAAACACTCTCATTTGCAGAACTGGAACAAATAAAAAATAGTGATTTCACTAATCAGAAAGACCTCGACAAATTCAAAAAAGAAAATCCTGAATTAACAAACGGATTAGCAATAACTACCTCAACATTAAATAATGCTCGAAATTGGATTTTACTTGGTTGTGAGATTGGACAACGTGGAGGCGATCTATTGAATATAACAAATGAAAACATCCGATATAAAGGCAATAGCATATATATTGATGTTTTACAGCAAAAAACAAATAAAAATGTCACAATTCCGATAATTGCATCTTACGCAATTGATATTGTTGAAAATGAGTTGCCTATAAAAATACAGCATCAAAAACTAAACGAATTAATAAAAGTAGTTTGTAAGATTGCAGGAATCAATACTATTATCAAAGGAAGAAAACTTAATACAGATTTAAATCGTAAAGAATTAGGATTTTATCCAAAATATGAATTGATAACATCACATTGTTTCCGTCGTTCTTTTGCTACAAACTATTATAAAAAGATTCCAACACCTATATTGATAAATATTACGGGACATTCTAAAGAAAGTCTGTTTTTACAATATATTAACCAGCGTGAAGATAAAGACAGTAATGCTGACTTATTCAGAAAGTTTTATGAAGATATGCAAATGGATAAAAAACCAGTTCTCAAAATTATTAAAAACGGCACTACTAACTAAAAAAATGTTTTTTGCATGAAGATTTATTATACATTAACTGAATTTGCAGAAAATTACCAAAATGATCTTCATTTATTTTTGGATGATTACGAAGATAATGAATGTGTAGATTTTTGGAAAGAACAAAGACAAGTATATAAAAAGTGTATACAAAATGTAACTATCACTAAAGATAATACATTGGACGAGTTCCGTACATTGGCTCAAAATAATGGTAATATAATTGATGCCGTTTTTGATAAAATACACACCGTTGAGTCAGTGCCATGTATAGTCGATTATGATGGAAGGGATCTTAAAATTTTTAAAGATGAGGTTCGCTATAATTTTGAACTTGCAGAAAAATTAAAAAGAAGTTTTGAAAAAATTTTGCAATTTATCGAGGATCTTAATAGCCCGAAAATTGAAGAAGAATCGGAAAAAGAGTTTTTTGATAAATTAGATACAATTCGTAACGGAGAGGGTACTGAATATGAGATTACCGTATTTTTAAAAGAGGTTTCCAATAACTATGATGTTGACTTACTTAAAAGTATAAGTAAGGATATTGAGCTTTATTTATTTATTGAAAAAGATATTATAGAAGCAGAATTTAGCCCTGAAGAGATAAATTCAAAAATAGAAGAATATACTAAGAGAGGTATTCCAATACCTTATAATAAAAGAAGAAGTGAAGAAGAATTAACGGAAAAACAAAAAGAGATGCGTAACAAATTACGAAGCAACGGTGCTTTAATCTCTGATGCTCCATCAATAAACTATGAACAATTTCTATACCCTTTTGAATTTATGAATATATATGCATTACAAATGCAAATAAATAGAAAATTAAAAGAATTAGTCCCTAAACAGCCCGAGCAAATTATAGAAGTTAATACTAAAGTAACTTGGAACGGAACGCAGACGGACTTTATAGAATTAATAAAGGCATTAATTGAAAACGGAAACCTTAAAGGAACACAATCAGAATTGATAAAAAACTTATCAGCTATTTTTAGTATCGAAATTAAGAATCCGAGTAAATTAATTAACGATATTAAGAAGAGAAATAATGGTAGTGAAACTTTATTCTTGGATAAATTAAAAAAATCTCTTTTCGACTATATTACATTAGAAAAGAGGAAATAACATACGTTACTTGCACGTTAGTAACCTTTTAACGTGCTCAAATAGATTGAATTTTACGCCATAACATTAAACTCTTAGTTATGGCAACAGTACAATTTATTCAAACTACTCCTGAAGAACTTAAAAGCGAAATAACCGCTGGAGTAAAAGCTCAATTAGAAGAATTTCTAAAACACTACACCCCTAAACAACCTAATGAATATTTAACCCGTCAAGAAGTGGCGCAAATGTTCAACGTGGATTTGTCAACGGTTCACAATTGGTGCAAGTCTAAAAAACTCAATCCGCTTGGTTTGGGTTCAAGGGTTTATTTTTTACGCTCCGAAATCGAAGCAAGTCTAAAACCACTAAATGTATAAAAATGAGTGTAGCTAATAAAAAAGCGCACTTGTTCAAGGTGCGCTCATGCATTGTTCAAAAGTTCGTCTTAACTGGCATCGTAAGACTATGTAAAGATACAGTTTTTTCAAATAATCATTATTTTTTTTGATATGGAAAACGGACAGACAACGCCCCAAAATCCACTTTTAGAGAATTGTTTGCAAAGGCAATTCAATACATTAGGACAAAACGGGACAAATAAAACGGGACAAAAACAAGCAATCGTAACAGGGAACGGCTCAGATTTGAATAATAATGATGGATTAAAAGGTAGAGCAAAACGTAAAACCATTACACAGGCTATGATTTTAAGTTTGATGGATGTTGCCAAGCTAAAGGGCGACACAGAAAAACAAAATTCATACTGGAATACGTACTATTGTCAGAGCAAAATTATTAGTGCTGAGGGGAAATTTTACGGCAAGTATTGTAAAAACAGATTTTGCACGCTTTGTTGTAGTATTCGTAAAGCCGAAATAATAAACAAGTATTTGCCAATTATAAAAGAATGGCAAGAACCTTACTTTGTAACCTTAACGGTAAAATCCTGCAAAGCTAATAGGCTCAAAGTAATGATTGGAAAAGTATTGCAAGGATTCTCAAAAATAAGAGCTAAGCATAAGAAAAGACATCAAAGAGGTAACGGAATAAAGCTTATTGGGGTAAAATCTTTAGAATGTAATTTTAATCCAACAAAACAAACTTATAATCCCCATTTGCATTTGATTGTTGCCAATGAAGAAATCGGAGAACTAATAGTAAAAGAATGGTTGAAAATTTGGACACCAAAATTTACTAATCGATTAGGTCAGGATATTAGAAAGGTTTTTGATGTTGAAACCAATTTAATTGAAATTATAAAATATGGAAGTAAAATATTTACTGAACCTGATATGAAAAAGAAAAACAAGTATGACAATTCATATCAGATTTATATTTCGGCTTTAGATAATATTTTAACAGCAATGAAAGGTAAGCGGATTTTTGAACGTTTTGGGTTTAATGCCGATAAAGAGGCAGTTCCAGCACATCAAGAGCCAAAAATCTTAACTCATTTTGAGGAATGGGAGTTTAACCCGAAAAAAAGCGATTGGGAAAATGTTGTAACCACTGAAGCATTGGCTAATTATGAGCCAAAATCTCAACTCATTGCGATTTTAAACAGTTGTATTGATTTGAATTCACAATAAATGGATAATTTTCTAATTTTATATAGGAGATTCAATTAAATTAAAATATTTTTTTTGATAGAGAAATCCAGCAGTAATATTTATTAAGTGTCAATCAAGTGAATTAATTTTAGAATTTAATTTCTATATTCAATTATTCATTATAAATATTTTATAATCAAATTATTAAAATACAGTTTTAAAGTGATTAAAATTTAAATTTTATTGCATAAGGGTTTATATATATGATTCATTGTATATTTGTATTTTAAAGATAAATACGCATACTATAATTAGCGATAAAAATAAACAAATATGAGTAAAAAGTTTAAAGTGGGGAGTTTATACGCAGGTATTGGTGGTATTTGTATGGGATTTAAAAATTCAGGATTTGATTTACTTTGGGCAAATGAATATGATAAATCAGCTTGTGTAACTTATCGTGAAAATTTTAAGCATGAGCTTATTGAGGGGGATGTTTTACAACTAGATTTAGATAATATTCCTAGAGTAGATATTTTGACTGCAGGATTTCCTTGTCAACCATTTTCGGTTGCAGGTTATAGAAAAGGATTTAATGATAATAGAGGGAATCATTTTTTTCGAATATTAGATTTTGTTGATACTATGAGGCCTAAGGTTGTGTTCTTGGAAAACGTTAAAAATCTTGTCAATCACGATCATGGTAAAACAATGCAAGTCATTGAATCTTCTTTGAGAGAAAGAAATTATTCTTTTCAAGCAAGGGTTTTGAATACAAAAGACTATGGTAATATTCCTCATAATAGGGAAAGAATATTTATGATAGCTTTTGATTTAGATGAATATCCAAATGCAGAAGAGATATTCGAATTTCCGAAAAAAGAAGAATTGACAAAGACAATAAGGGACTTATTAATTGAGGATAAGGTTGATGATGCGTTCTATTATAATGAAGATAAATATATGTTTGATATGTTGAAAGAAACTATTACATCAAAAGATACAGTTTATCAATTTAGAAGGCAATATGTTAGAGAAAATAAATCGAATGTTTGCCCAACACTAACTGCTAATATGGGAACTGGTGGGCATAATGTACCTCTTATTTTGACCGATTACGGCTTTAGGAAGTTAACGCCAAGAGAATGTCTTAGATTTCAAGGTTTTCCTGATTCCTTCAAAATTCCAGTACGGTTAGCTAATTCCAGTTTATATAAGCAAGCTGGTAACTCTGTGAGTGTGCCTGTAATTGAAGCAATTTCCAAGAACATTAAAAAAGTTTTAAATAATGTTTTAGCGCCTACTGAGGTTGAGTTATAGAATGTAGTTCTGTTATTAAATTTGGTGTATTACGCATATCTCCACATTGAATATAATAATTTTCAGCATCCATTCTGACTTTCCCGTTGAGGTAAGAGTTTTGCGGTAGTATATCTTTATTTGCTATTACACTAATTAAGTCTGCATGGGTAATATAGCCAGGTATATCGGCAGTAAAAACTTGTCCCATTACAATTGCTTCGATTTTAGCTTTATCAAAAGTGTTACCGTTGAATAGGTTGTTTTCTCGAAATACAGATTTCAAATCAGGTTTTATTCTTGTTAAAATAAAGTAATCGTATGTGCTAGTTTTTTCTGTTGCTAAATTAGGAATGTATTCGCCATTTGTATTCCAATCTCTTGTTTCTAAAAGTTCAAGATTCGAAAAAAAAGCGGCTGATTTTACATTAATCTTTTTGCCTTTGATCTCTATATCAGAATCATCCCAAACACGCTCGCCGTATATTTCAAAATCGGGTTCGTTTGCTTCTAAGCTGTGTGATTTAAAATAATTGTAAACTACAATCTCAGCCAATTTGCCTTGGAATGTATTACAGAATTTTTCACTATTGCTTCTATCGTACTGACCACCCGATCTATGGGCGCGGTGATGACCAGTACCTAAGCACATTTCGTATGCAAAATCAAATGCTTTTTTTATGTCGGCAGGTGTTAAGGGAGAACCCGAAAATGTCTTTTTGGAATTTGAGTGATAGTTGTTTCTTCCGTTTTCAGTTGAATAAGTTAGTTTCATATGCCATTACTTTTTTCAATTGCTACTTCTGATATTACATCCCAGTTCTCTTTAAATCTATCAAGAGTAGTTAAGCTCACGCTTGTAATATTTGCGTCATCAATTTGTTCTACATAACTCATGGGAATTAGATAGCATATCCCAACTTGCTTATCCACGGCTACATAAATATCACAGTGTTCAGCTGTAATTCTTTGACCTTGATTTCTCAAATGGTGATGGTCTATTCCTTGTCCCCCTCTATCTCTGTCTTTGAAGCTTATCGAGCTTCCTGAAGCGCCTTTTATTTGAATTCTTAGGAGAGTATTGTTGTAGTCAACTACGGCATCATATTTACTAGATCTAACATCAACATTGGAACAGTTAAAGCCTGCTAATATAGCTCTTGCTAAAAATAAAAACTGAGCGCTATCTCCAGCATTTGCTGTCATTACTCCACTATTTATATTTTGAATATTAGTTGGGAATCCATTTGAAAAAATGAAGTCATATTGTTTCTCTAAAATCTTTTTTAAACTAGTTGTAGTGTATCTATAATGATGCTGATTAGTCATATTATTTTTAATATAGTCAATCGCATTGTTAATGAATCCAGTTTTGTTAATTTCGTCTCTTATGCTTTGCTGTAAAATAGAGTCGTAATATGCATGTAAATCGGCTTTTAAAATGAAATGCCGATTAGCTATGTTTAAAATTCTTGTCTTAACATAATTTTCAGCTCTAAATTCACGATGTAAGGTTTGATTGAATGATGCATCTCTCAATCTTTCTATGAAATAAGCTTTCATCGTTGATTTAAAGTCAGTTTTAGAGCCAAATAAGCGTGTGCCATCATTGCCTACGTGAGCAGGGTCGAAATTTACGCCATTAATTGCTGAAATATTATCAGTAAGGTATTGTAGTTGTTCTTCAGTCATTCTTAAATAAGTCGATTAAGTTTACATTAAGACCTTTAGCAATTTTTTGAATATTAATTAGGGTAATGTTTTTTTCTGCTCTTTCAATCATCCCTATATAAGTCCTATGAACATCAGCAAGATGAGCCAATTGCTCTTGAGAAAGACCTTTTGATATTCTTATTTGGCGCACATTATTTCCAAATGTGATTAATATTTGTGGTTTTTCGTTCATTGCTAATTAATGTGTTCAAATCTACTTTTATAAAAATGCACAATCAACATACTATAGTTAGCATGTTAAGGTTTTTATGAGAAAAAGAGATCAAAAAGAAAAGAAGTTGGTTTAAGAAAAAGAAGACATTATAATGAATTATGTTTTTATGAGATTTTAGAAAAACATATATTAGAGAATTTCATGTATTCGTCTATTCATGTAAATCTTTTGTTCAAATCTGAAAAACCTTTTTGAAAAAAATAATATAAAAAACATAATATTACTTTAAAGTTTGGCAATGGTTTGGCAACTTCGTAAAAGCAAAAAACCCAACAATCTGTATTTAAGAAAGTTGGGTTGTTTTTTGTGCGGATAATAGGACTCGAACCTACACGCCTTGCGGCACCAGATCCTAAGTCTGGCACGTCTACCAATTTCGCCATATCCGCGGTAATTGTGGGTGCAAAGATAGGCATACTTTTGAATTATCAAAGCATTTTTTGAAAATTTTTTTTAATTCTCTTTTTTGTACTTTTGGGTTTCTATAAAAATAATTTAAATGGAAAATATTAAGTCCTACGTTCAACAACATAAAGATCGGTTTATCAACGAATTGATCGAATTATTAAAGATTCCGTCGGTTTCTGCCGACACTGCATATTCTCAAGATGTTATTGACACAGCAGAGGCTGTAAAAGAAAGTTTATCAAAAGCAGGGTGCGATTATGTCGAAACTTGCGACACTCCAGGTTACCCAATTATCTACGGAGAGAAAATTATAGATCCAAATCTTCCAACGGTTTTAGTTTACGGCCACTACGACGTACAACCGCCAGATCCATTAGAATTATGGACTTCACCACCTTTTGAACCCGTTATTAAAACTACAGATATTCACCCAGAAGGAGCCATCTTCGCTCGTGGAGCATGTGACGACAAAGGTCAGATGTACATGCACGTAAAAGCGCTTGAATTGATGGTGCAAAGCAATACGCTGCCTTGTAACGTAAAATTCATGATCGAAGGTGAAGAAGAAGTTGGTTCGGCAAGTTTGGCTTGGTTCGTAGAGCGCAATCAGGAAAAACTGAAAAACGACGTCATCTTGATTTCAGATACAGGAATGATTTCTAACCAACAGCCGTCTATCACGACAGGTTTAAGAGGTTTGAGTTATGTTGAAGTAGAAGTTACAGGTCCAAACCGCGATTTGCATTCAGGTTTATACGGTGGAGCTGTGGCAAACCCAATTAATATTCTGGCAAAAATGATTGCTTCGCTTCACGACGAAAACAATCATATTACAATTCCAGGTTTCTACGATAAAGTAGAAGAATTATCTGCAGAAGAAAGAGCCGAAATGGCAAAAGCGCCTTTCAGCCTAGAAAAATATAAAAATGCTTTAAATATTGCCGATGTTTACGGTGAAAAAGGATATGTAACCAACGAAAGAAACTCAATTCGTCCGACTTTAGACGTAAACGGAATCTGGGGCGGTTACACTGGCGAAGGTGCTAAAACAGTTATTGCGAGCAAAGCTTTCGCTAAAATCTCAATGCGTTTAGTTCCAAATCAGGAATGGGAAGAAATTACAGAACTTTTCACGAAACATTTTATAAGTCTTGCTCCAGCCGGAGTTACGGTAAAAGTAACGCCTCACCACGGTGGTCAAGGTTATGTAACGCCAATTGACAGCATCGGATATCAGGCAGCAAATAAAGCATATACAGAAACGTTTGGAGTTCCTGCAATTCCAGTTCGTTCAGGAGGAAGTATTCCGATTGTGGCTTTGTTCGAAAAAGAATTAAAAAGTAAAACAATCTTAATGGGATTTGGTTTGGATAGCGATGCTATTCACTCGCCAAATGAGCACTTCGGAATCTTTAATTACTTGAAAGGAATTGAGACTATTCCGTTGTTTTACAAGTATTTTGTGGAATTAAGTAAATAAGTTTTTTAACCGCAAAGAGCGCAAAGGTTTACGCAAAGTTCGCAAAGTTTAATCATATAGCTTTGCGAACTTTGCGTTTATAAGTGTAACCTTGAAATAAAATCCTTGCGTTCTTTGCGGTTAGGCTTTTTTTAACCGCAAAGAGCGCAAAGGTTTACGCAATCCCGATAGCTATCGGGAGCTAAGATTTTTAAGTAAGATTTATAAAAGTTCGCAAAACTTAATCATATAGCTTTGCGAACTTTGCGTTTATAAGCGTAACCTTGAAATAAAATCCTTGCGCTCTTTGCGGTTAAATTTTTCAGCAGCATTTTAAGATATAAATCCGTTCAGAAATGAGCGGATTTTTTTGTTTCCCATGTTTTAAGATTCAAAAGAAAAACCTTTATCACTTTGCACCTCTGAACCTTTGCTTCTAAAAAAGAAACTTTTTTCTTGCATATTTAAAATTTAACTCTACATTTGTAGAAACGAATCTATAATTGTAGAGCAATGATAAATTTGAAAAATATCTTTTTAGTATTTCTTTTGGGTTCAATGCTTTTGAGCTGTAAAAGCCAGCCGATTAATCAGAAAATTGACAAGAAAAAAGAAGGTGTTTGGATAGATAATTATACTCAAGATGGTACAAATTATAAATCGTATGAATATTATAAAAATGATCTTCCGGTAAAAAAGTGGAAATCATATATTAACGGAAAAATCTACAAAACAGAGAAATATAAAAACGGAATCTGTGTCGTGAAAAGTTATTACGAAAACGGAAAATTGGAATCGAAAGGGAAAACTAAATTTGAGACTGATTCGGTTCAGTCGCATTGGTTTTATTTTGGAGAATGGAAGTTTTATTCGGATAAAGGAAAATTAAAAGGAATCAAAAATTACGATAAAGGAGAATTGATTTCAGAACAAAATATTAAATAAACCAACTAACCTCTAAACCATGAAAAAAATAATCACGCTTTCTTTTCTTTTAATGAACTGCTTTTTACTACAAGCCCAAACGTATAAAGAATGGACTCAAAAAGCAGATTCTTGCTACCGAGCACAAAACTATAAATTGTCTGTTGATTTTTACGAAAAAGCCTTTAAAGTAGAAAACAAAGATTCTGGTGATTTTTACAATGCGGGATGTTCTGCTGCTTTGGCTCAGGAAAATAAAAAAGCATTGAATTGGCTGAATTTAGCAATTGATAATGGATTTGAAGATATTGCTCGTATGAAAAAAGATAACGATTTAAAATCTTTGCATGAAGATAAGGACTGGAAAAAAATGATCGCTAGATTTCAAAAGAAAAGAGATATTATTGAAGTTAACTACGATAAAGCTTTGCAAAAAGAACTTTTGGATATTTATGCAGAAGATCAAGATATTCGCGGTGTAGCCATGAAAATTTATAGAACAGCTGGTCCGGGAAGCAAAGCTTTGGATAGTATTGGTGAAATCATGAATTATAAAGACAGTATAACTTTAATTAGGGTTATCAAAATATTAGATGAAAAGGGTTGGGTAGGAAAAGACGTTGTTGGATCTCAGGCTAATAAGGCCTTGTTTTTAGTGATACAGCATGCCGATTTAAAATATCAGCAAAAGTATTTGCCCATGATGAGAGATGCCGTTAAAAAAGGCAATGCAAAAGCAAGTTCTTTGGCTTTATTAGAAGACAGAGTTGCTTTGCGTGAAGGAGGAAAACAAATTTATGGAAGCCAGGTAATGAATCATCCGATTACGAAGAAACCCTTTGTTTCTCCGCTTGAAGATCCCGATAATGTAGATAAAAGAAGAGCATCAGTAGGACTAGGAACTTTATCAGATTATCTTAAATATTGGAATGCAACTTGGGATGTTGAAGCTTATAAAAAAGAACTTCCTGAACTAGAGGAAATAATTCGTCAAAAAAAAGGTTAAGTAAGAATGGTTATTATAAATGAGTTGCTGAGAAACGAGATAATGAAAATAAATTCGTGACAAAAGAAAATTAATTTGAGAACATATTAATTTAATAAAAGGCTAAATTTAACCTATGAAAAAATCGATTGTTTTTATTTTACTTGTAATCAATTTTGGCTTTTTAAATGCTCAAACGTATAAAAACTGGGTTCATAAGGCAGATTCGTGCTATACGGCAAAAAACTATGAGTTGTCTGTTTCGTACTACGAAAAAGCTTTTAAAATAGAGCAGAAATCATGGTCAGATTTATACAACGCGGGCTGTTCTGCTTCTATGGCAAGACAACATAAAAAAGCATTTAAATGGCTAAATCTTTCGATCGATAACGGATACGAGAATATGGCGCATATTAAAATTGACAATGATTTAAAACCTTTGCACTCGGAAAAAGAATGGAGTAAAACAATTGATAAACTGCAGAAGAAGCTAGATATTATTGGAGCTAATTACGATAAAGTGCTAGAAAAACAACTTGCAGAAATTTATACCGAAGATCAGGAAATTCGCGGGGAATTTATGAATGTTTATAGAGCCGCCAAACCTGATAAAAAGAAAATTGACAGCATTGGTAAAATCATGCAGAGAAAAGACAGTATTAATCTCATTAAGGTGACGAAAATACTGGACGAAAAAGGCTGGTTAGGAAAAAATGTGGTGGGGACGCAGGGAAATCAGACTTTATTTCTGGTGATTCAACATGCCGATTTAAAATACCAGCAAAAATATCTGCCTATGATGAGAGAGGCGGTTAAAAACGGAAATGCCAATCCAGGAAATCTAGCGTATTTAGAAGATAGAGTGGCTTTGAGAGAAGGAAAAAAACAAATTTATGGCAGTCAGAGTTCAAAGAATAAAAAGACTGGTAAAATTTGTATTGCACCAATGATAGATCCTGATAATGTTGATAAAAGGCGTGCAGAAGTCGGACTTGGAACTATGGCCGAATATGCAACGAAATTGAATATTGACTGGAATTTGGAGGAATATAAAAAGGAATTGGCTGAAACAGAAAAACTTGAAAATACAAAACCATGATACAATTATCAAATGCAGAAGAACAGTTAATGGAGCATTTATGGAAGCTTGAAAAGGCTTTTATGAAAGATTTGCTCGAAGCGTATCCGGAACCAAAACCGGCAACAACAACCGTAGCGACGCTTTTAAAACGAATGATCGATAAGAAGTTTGTGGCGTATAATGAATTTGGGAATTCTCGGGAATATTATCCCCTGGTAAAGAAAACAGACTATTTTGCAAAACACGTAAAAGGACTGATTAGTAATTTCTTTAATAATTCGGCTTCACAATTTGCTTCGTTTTTTACAACCGAAACCAATTTATCGTCTTCAGAATTGGAAGATCTTAAAAAAATAATCGATTCAGAAATTCAAAAAAAGAAAAAATGATAACGTATCTTTTAAAATCGGGTTTACTGCTTGCTGTTTTTTATGCAGTGTATAAATTGTTGTTAGAAAACGAAAGGATGTTTCGTTTTAATCGTGCTTATCTTCTCGGAAGTTTGATTTTTAGCCTAGTTATTCCGCTGCAATTGTTTTCGATTGCATCATTTTTTCCGTCAAAAATTAAAACAATTCAGCTGGACGAAATAATGATTGTGGCTAATAAATCAATCTTAAATGAAGTTTCGTACAATCAAATCGTATATTTCTTTTTAGGTGCAATTTATGTTCTAATTGCAGCAATTTTATTGATTCGATTTGCTGTAAATGTGTCTTCCTTTTTCTTCAAAATGAAAAAGAATTCGGTACAATTTATAGACAATCAGAAACTTGTTTTAATGAAAGAATCGATTTTGCCGCACTCTTTCTGGAATGCTATTTTTATTAGTAAAGAAGATTTTGCAAATGGAAAAATTCCATCAGAATTAATCGCTCATGAAAAAGCACATTTAGAGCAAAAACATACATTGGATATTCTTTTTGTTGAGGTTTTACAAATCGTATTTTGGTTTAATCCGATGTTTGTTTTGTTTGAAAAAGCCATAAAGCTCAATCATGAATTTTTGGCCGATGAAGCCGTAAATAGACAATTTGGTGAGATAAAAAATTACCAGAATCTGCTGTTAGATTTTGCTTCAAATAAACAGACTGTTGCTTTGGCTAGTACTATCAATTATTTAATAACTAAAAAACGCTTGCTTATGATGACCAAAAAAGAATCGGTAGTAAAAGAAATCGGCAAAGTATTTATTGTTGGAGTTGTTTGCAGTTTGTTATTGTTTGCTTTTAATGCAGAGGCAGCTGTACAGACCAGTTTTAATGGAAAAAATAATATTGATGTTAATGAAAAGGCAGATGTTGCTCAACCACAATTTCCTGGCGGAATAGAAAAGTTCTATATGTTTGTGGGACAAAACTTTAAAATGCCAGAAGAGTTTTCGAAACAAAAAAAGGATGGCAAGCTTTTTATTGAATTTATGGTTGAAAAAGACGGGAGTTTGTCTGAATTTAAAATTGTAAAAGATTTAGGATATGGAGCAGGAGAGGAAGCAATAAGAGTTTTGAAACTTTCGCCAAAATGGATTCCAGCAACTGAAAATGGTCAGGCCGTTCAAGTAAGTTACAGTCTGCCCATTACCCTTCAGTCAGCAAAATAGTTTTTTTCAAAGTGAAAAAAAGGAACATTAATTCTGGGATAAGAAATAAAATAAACAAATCAGAAATAATCGCAATTTTTTAATGTTTGAAAAGACTACATTTGAAATTGAAATATTAAAGTGTGTAAAACTTCAACATGATGTCAAAAAAAATAGTCAAAATTATTATATCGGGTTTATTCGTTTTAACTTTTTCTGTCACAGTTTATAGTCAGGAAAAAAAACAAACAAAAGAAATTGACCCTTCAGAATTGCAAAAAGACTTTGATACACAAGCTGAATTTCCAGGAGGAATGAATTTGTTTTATAAGTTTGTATATAATTCTATTAAAATTCCGAAAGAAGCGTCTGAAAATAAAGTTTCAGGAACGCTCTTTTTGCGATTTTATATTGAAGCGGACGGTTCATTATCTGATATTAAAATAATAAAAGATTTAGGATACGGACTTGGAGAAGAGATTACTCGTGTTTTAAATCGTTCTGTAAAATGGAAACCTGCTACTTTGAATGGAGCTCCGGTTCGTGCCATGTATGCTTTGCCATTTAAGATTTCTACTGTTTATTAAATAAAAAAATCCGCTTCTTGATGGGAGAAGCGGATAAAATTAAAAACTAATTAAAAAAAAATTCTAAAAATAAACATGCAATCTAGACTAAAACAAGTCTGGATTGTATCCAAAATAAGGTACATTTTGTTCGTTAAAAATGACCCCGTATTCTTCTAACTCCTTTAAAATAGGTTCGTAAACTTCTTTTTTAATTGGAAGCTGAACGCCTGGAGTTGTAATTTTTCCGTTTAAAATCAATAATGTAGCAATAGCAACCGGAAGTCCGACTGTTTTTGCCATTGCGGTATAAGTTTGGTCATCGCCAATACAAACCATTTTAGAATCGATTTGTTTCTTTTCTCCATTTAGTTCATAACCAAATTTGTGATACATCACAATCATATCTTTATCTTCTGGTTCAAGAGCCCAGCTGTCGGTTAAGATTTTTTCTAAAATCTGAGCTGGAGTGGCTTTAGGAAGATTTACTTTTTTGTTTGGGTTAAATAAATCCAATTCCAGAAGTTTATCCCACATAATATCGTCTTGATCGATTTTTAAGATCAGACGTGTTTTAATTTCAGCTGAATCTGTTGGATGATAAGGTAGAAAAGAATTGATAAACTGACGATAGCTCATGTTTTCAGAATCTTCTATAATATAGCTGTCATCTGTCATGCCGAGCTGTACAAACATGTTCCAAGCTCTAGAAAAACCAACTCTTCTAATAGTTCCTCTATATAAGGTAAGAATATCATCTAAACCATAAACCGAACGGTATTTAAGCGAATCGCGATTAGAATAAGCTTCAAATTTCCCGTAGCCTTCTACTTCCAGAAATTCAGTTCTTCTAAACAAAGCGCTGTACGGAATGTATTTATAAGTGCCTTCCTGAATAAACTTCGCTGCACCGCCCTGACCAGCCAAAACTACATTTCTTGGTGCCCAAGTAAATTTGTAGTTCCATAAATTATTGTCAGATTCTGGAGCTACTAAACCTCCGCAGAAAGATTCAAACAAAATCATTTTACCGCCTTTAGATCTGATTTCGTCAATGACTTTCATGGCGCTCATATGATCGATGCCTGGATCGAGGCCGATTTCGTTCATAAAAATCAGATTGTTTTTGATGGCTTCTTCATTTAAAGCCTGCATGGCATCGCTTATGTAGGAAGCTGTAACAAGATGTTTTTTGAATTCAAGGCAGTCTTTTGCAATTTCGATATGCAGATGTGCAGGAAGCATTGAAATTACGATTGACGCATTTGCAATAGCTTTCTTTCTTTCGTCGGCATTAAAAATATCTAAGGCAAGCGGAGTGGCATTTGGGTGATTTTGTGTTTTTGCTTTGGCAAGATTCAATGAAAGGTCAGCTACCGTTAAATGCAGCTTTTCTTCATTAGATTTTGATAGTAAATATCGAATCAAAGAAGATGCAGATCTTCCCGCTCCAAATATTAAAATGTTTCTCATGTCTTAAATATTTAACACAAATATATTTAATTGTTATAAATATAACAATTAAAATTAAAGAAAATCAAATTATTTTTTTCGCAAAACCCCAAAAATAATTTGATTTTGTTCTAAATAATCTAGGAACAAAGGCGGTTTTTCAGTTCGTTTGAAGTATTTTTGTTTGAAATTTCAAAAGAGATATATTATGAAAAGAAGAATCATTTTAACTGGAGCTTTTATTGGTATGTTAGCTATTATTTTGGGCGCTTTTGGTGCTCATTTATTGAAAAAATATCTTTCGGTTGATCAGTTAAATACTTTTGAAGTTGGTGTTCGCTACCAAATGTATCATGCTCTTTTTCTTCTATTTTTATCTACCCAAAAAGATATCGCAGAGAAGACCTTAAAAACGATCTATAATTTAGTTGTGGCAGGCGTTTTGCTTTTTAGTGGTTCAATCTATTTATTGGCAACAAAAGACTACACTTTGTTCGAATCTAAAATTATCGTATTCGCAACACCTTTGGGTGGTTTCTTATTAATTATTGCTTGGGCGCTATTATTCTTTACGATTTTGAAGAGAAAATCATAAAATCCCGAAAAAAAAATTCTGTCTAAGAATTAATCTTTAATTTTGTCACATAAATAACATATAACTTTATTTGTGTGACTTTTTTGTATTTTCTGTTGTCAAACAAAAATAATATAACAAATTCACGTATAAGGTTGTAAATAAACAAATTAGAGGCGGTTATTTTTTTCTTTTTATAATTTTTAAAGTGAAATTTCTCTTTTTTCATATAAATTAAAGTGAAATTTAAGTATTTTAAAAGAAATAAAAATAAATCTGTAATTTTGCTTTAAACAAAAAATCACACACAACTTAAAAACTTATGGACACTAATACAGTTTTCGCGCAATCGATTTCGTTAAAAGAGTTAGGAATTGAAAATGCAAAAGTTCGTTATCAACTATCTGCAGATGAATTACATGCGATTACTTTGCAGTCAGGTCAAGGTGTTGAAAATTCTACTGGAGCGTTAGCAATTAATACAGGTGAATTTACAGGCCGTTCTCCACAAGATCGTTTTATCGTAAAAGATGATATCACTAAAGATCAAGTTTGGTGGGGAAATGTAAATATCCCTTTTGAGCCCCAAGCTTTTGAAAAGCTTTATAATAAGGTAACAGCATTTTTATCAGACAAAGAAGTTTTTGTTCGCGATTCTTATGTGTGTTCCGATCCAAATTATAGATTAAATGTTCGTGTTGTAACAGAAACTGCTTGGTCAAACTTGTTTTGCTACAATATGTTCTTAAGACCAGAAGATTCAGAACTGGCTAATTTTACTCCAGAATGGACAGTAGTTTGCGCTCCAAGTTTTATGGCAGATCCTGCTGTAGACGGAACACGCCAGTCTAATTTTGCTATTTTAGATTTTACTAAAAAAATTGCTTTAATTGGTGGAACAGGTTATACAGGAGAAATGAAGAAAGGAATTTTCTCTGCATTAAACTTTATTCTTCCAGTTTTCAAAAATACACTTCCAATGCACTGCAGCGCCAATGTTGGTGAGGCAGGAGATACAGCAATCTTCTTCGGATTGTCTGGTACTGGTAAAACAACTTTATCTGCAGATCCAGAGCGTAAATTAATTGGAGACGACGAGCACGGCTGGACAAACGAAAACACTGTTTTCAATTTTGAAGGTGGATGCTACGCAAAAGTGATTAATTTAACAGAAGAAAATGAACCAGACATTTTTAGAGCAATCAAAAAAGGAGCGCTTTTAGAAAATGTGGTTTTCAAAGCAGGAACAAACGTAGTTGATTTTGACGATGTTTCTATTACACAAAATACTCGTGTAAGTTACCCAATTACACATATTGATAATGTTCAGCCAGGTTTGGTTGGACACAATCCAAAAAATATATTTTTCTTAACAGCAGATTCTTTCGGAATTTTGCCTCCAATCTCAAGATTGACTCCAGGTCAGGCAGCGTACCACTTTATTTCTGGATATACAGCAAAAGTTGCTGGAACAGAAGCGGGTGTAACAGAGCCTCAGCCTAATTTCTCTGCTTGTTTTGGAGCGCCATTTATGCCTTTGCACCCAACGCGTTATGCTGAAATGTTGAGCAAAAAAATGAAAGATGCGGGCGTAAAAGTGTGGTTAATCAATACAGGATGGACTGGAGGAGCTTACGGAACAGGAAGCCGTATGAAGCTTAAATATACTCGTGCTATGATTACTGCTGCATTAAAAGGAGAATTAAACGATTTAGCGTTTAAAAATCATGAAGTATTTGGAATTGAAATTCCTCAAGATTGTCCAAATGTTCCAGTGGAAATTTTAAATCCTAGAAACACTTGGGAAGACAAAGATTTATACGATAAAAAAGCGTTGGAATTAGCACATAAATTCAAAGCTAATTTCGCCAAATTTGAAGAGTTTGCAAATGCTGAAATCTTAGCAGGTGCACCGATTACAGAATAAAAGGAATTATTTAATTCAAAATAAAAAAGCTGTTCAGAAATGAACAGCTTTTTTTTGTTTTTTGTGTCTGTCTGATACTGTTTGCTTGTCTCCTTGAGCGAAGTCGAAGGGCGTTCCAATTGGAAACTGGGCTTCGACTTCGCTCAGCCTGACAATGAGTACTTTTTAAAGACATTGAAACGCAGTTTTCAGCACAGTTTAAAGGAAAGTACTGAAAAACTGCAATTTCAAATCAACACTGAATCTTTATTTCTTCGTTTCGTCTATACGTTTTTGGATTAAATCCCAAGTATAATAGTGGAAAGTCATTCCGTTGCTCATCGCTACGAAAAGTCCGTTTTTGAATTTTGGCCCTAAGTTTACGTTTGTCACATCTGCACCATCACATTCAATCGTCGAAGTTGGAACTTCTGCCAATAATGGATGATTGTTTGGATTTCCGTTGGCACCTTCTCTCGGGTAAACCATAAAAGAGTTTGCCTGTTGGTTGGATACTAAAATATATCCTGTAGAATCTGTTTTTTTGTAAATCGCGATTCCTTCATGGTCTGCTTTGAAATCTTTCTGACCAAAGAAAGCCAATTCTTTATTATCGTTTAAAGCTGGATCTGCTTTGTATTTTCTTATTCCAGCCTGTTCATCGCAATAGTACACAAAGCCTAATTCGTTGTCTACTGCAATAGCCTCAATTTCTTTTTTACCGCTATATGTTCCGAATTTGCGAACCACTTTTGCTGTCGCGAATTTTCCGTTTCCAGAAAGTTCATATTGCCATAAATAACTTCCAGAAGGACCCGTTTTTCTTCCTACAATAGCAAAAATCTTCCCATCGCTTGGGCGAGTGTATAATGAAACTCCCATTGGATCGCGTTGTGCTTCTCCTTCAAAAACAGGAATTCCGCCGTTATCAATTGGCTCTAAATCAGGTAAACTAAAAATTCTGATTTTGTTTTCTTCACGTTCAGTTGTTACGGCAACATCTACTTTTTTTCCGTCAATAATTAATCCGTAAGCGATATCCACATTGTTAGGACGTTTTAGCGGAATTGATTTTTTAAGGATTTTTCCATTCAAATCAAAAGCATACAAACCTCCGTCTGTGTCTTTATCTGTTCCAACAATAATACTTTTTGAAGCATCTGTAGGGTTTATCCAAATAGAAGGATCGTCTGTATCGTGAGGTAGTGCTTCTGTAACGGCTGTTGGTTTTACAGCGTTTGGCTGAACTGGCGCTAATTTATCGTTTTTGCAAGCTGTAAAAGCTAAGCTTAAAAGTAAAAAAGCGACTAAAGATTTATTTTTCATTTGTATAGTATATTTTAATGCAATTAGACAGAGCATTAAACTCTGTCTAATTTAAGAATTTTATAAAAGTGCAGAATTACAAGTCTAATTTCAATCCGAAATTGTAACGTGGCTGGTAGTATTCTGCTTGTTTAGTATGAGCAGCAACTCCTTGGTAGTAACGTAACGGCTGGTTTGTTAAATTATTTGCCTCAGCAAAAACACGTAATTGCTTTGTGATCTTATAAGAAGCATTTGCATCTAAGAAAAACTGCTTGTCATAGTAACTGTCTTTGTAAGACTCAGAACCTAATTCATCTAAATAATCAGATGTAAAGTTGGTTGAGATTCTAGCAGAGAAACGTTTGTTTTCCCAAGATAAAGATCCGTTAAACATGTGAGGCGTTGTTCCAGGAAGACTAATGTCGTTTCTTTCGTTTCCATCTTCATCAGCAATTCCGCTTGCTTTAGATTTTGTATAAGTATAATTTAAATAGATACCAAAACCTTTTAAGAACTTACCAGGCAAGAAATCTAATTGACGCTGAATAGCAACTTCAAAACCGTAAACGTCAACATTTTCTCCGTTTCTTGATTGTAAAAATGACCAGTTTTCTCCTGCTGGAATTGGATTTGCCTGATTTGGAAAATCGGCAGCAAATTTTTCGGCAGTATATTGGTTGTCACTATAGTTGTAAATGAAATCATTTAATCTTTTGTAGAAAACACCTCCAGAAATTAAACCAACAGATTTGAAATAGTTCTCTGCCATAAAATCATAGTTGTATGAATATGTAGCATTAAGATCTGGATTTCCAGCTGTGATTTCTTTATCGGCCGCAATGTTATTTACATAAGGAGCCAATGCGTAATAGTTTGGTCTAGCTAATGCTGTTGTAGCAGCAGCTCTTAAAACTAGATCTTTTGTTGCGTTGTATTGTAATGAAATACTTGGCAATAAATTAGTGTAAGAGTTGGTATTGTTGATTTTGCTTTCTAATTCTTCTTCATCTAATACACGGTTTCCTGTATAATCGATATGCGTATTTTCAACACGGAAACCTAAAACCATAGAAAGTTTATCGTTAAAATCCTGATCCCATCTTACGTAAGCAGCAGTAATTCTTTCTTTAGCATTGTAGTTTACCGCTAAATATTCTGCTGGATCTGCTTCTTTTTCAAATAGAGAAGCATTGTTCAAATCTAAACTTCCTAAGAAAGAAGCCGAAGCGAAAGTTCCCGGCACATATTTATTTCCTGGATTAAAATCTTTTCCGTCATAATAACTTGTTGGAACTTGAGATAATAATTCCATATCGTCGTTTAGCGGAGTATAAGAATAGAACATATTGTTTCTTTCTTTTTCTTTTAAACGAAGTCTAAGACCAGTTCTCAATCTTCCTTTTTCTCCAGCAATTACAGAGAAAGGGAAACGGATATTTACTTTAGCACCAAACTCGCTTTCGCTAGTTTCGTCTGTGTTTTCAGTAACAGAATCAAATTTAAATTCGTCAACAGATTCGCCAACAGTTGTCATTAAAGGAAATCTGATATCAGATAAATCTTCGAACATTTCTAAACCTTTCTGACGGTATTCGATATAACGCTCACCTGGACGGTATTCTCTAGCTTTTGCATAGTTAGCAGACCAGTCTAAGTCTAATGCAGAATTGATTAAGTGCTCTCCACGAATAGAATAGTTTTGTACTCTTTGGTCTTCTAATCTTCTGTTTTTGTTTCTATTATTGTCTAAACCACCTTTTGTCTGACGTTTTACACGACCTTCAAAACCAACAATTTCTTCACCATTATAAAGTGGCTCAATATCATCGTAAGTAGTTCTAAAGCGGTTTTCTCTATCATCTCTCCAGTTGTAGATTGCATTTGCAAAAATGGTATTGTTGTCATTGAATTTATAATCTAAAGCAACAGATGCACTACGACGGATACGCTGTACATCATATTTTCTAATTTCAGATGCTTGTAAGTACTCATTTCCAAAATCATCTTTTACCCATTCGTTTTCGATGTTATCAGAACCGTAATCTACATTATTGTATGATCCGCTAAAAACGACTCCTAATTTATCGTTTGCAAAACGGTTACCATAAACTAAACCAGCAGTGTAAGAAGCGTGATCGCGAATTGGTAAATATCCTCCAGCTAGAGTTGCAGAAATTCTTTCTCCGTTTGGAGTTGCTCTTGTAATTAAGTTTACAGAACCTCCAATTGCGTCAGCATCCATATCAGATGTAAGCGTTTTGTTTACTTCGATTGTAGAAATCATATCAGACGGAATTAAGTCCATTTGTACGTTTCTATTATCTCCTTCAGCAGATGGAATTCTGTCGCCATTTAAAGTTACAGAGTTCAAAGACGGAGCCAAACCTCTAATAATAATGTTACGTGCTTCACCTTGGTCATTTTGCATGGTAATACCAGGAACGCGCTTTAAAGCGTCTCCCACGTTAGCATCTGGGAAACGACCCATTTGATCAGAAGAGATTACGTTTCCGATATTTTTATTGTTTTTCTGCTGATTAAGTGCTTTTGCCTGACCTTTTAAGATGTCTCCAACAACAACTTCTTTCAGCTCATTTTCGGAAGCTTTAAGTGCAAAGTCGATTACATTATTTCTTCCTTGCTCTACTTTTATTTCTTGTGTTAAAGTAGTGTATCCAATATATTTTACTTCAACTTTGTAAGTTCCTTCATTAATATTTAATAATTCGAAACGACCGTTATAATCAGAAACGGTGTATTTTTTCTCGCCTACAATTTGAACCATAGCTCCAGGAAGAGGCAGTTTGTCATCAGCATCCAATATCTTTCCAGAGATAATGGCCTTCTGTGCAAAACCTGTAAAGGCGAATAAAAAGAATGCGGTTAATAGATAAAATTTTTTCATTGTGTGTGTTTAGTTTGATTTTCGATTGCGAAACTAAGGCCTGCGTATTACTAAAGCCTTGAAAAAAAATTAACATAGTGTTATGATTCCTAGTCAACATTAGAAATAGATTAATGTTAAAATAACATTTAAGAAAAAAAGGAATTTTATAGAGTCAAGTAAAAACAAATCAACTATTTGCCTGAGAATTAAATTTTTGGCGTTAAATTTGCCGTATCAATCACAATCAAAAATCATCAATCATGTTAAAACAATTTTTTATCCTATGTTCAGGAGCCGACCGTGATCTCTTGAAAGACTGCTCAGAAGGCGAACAAACCAAATATGTTGGTATTGGCGCCACAGTATTCTTTACAGCAGTAATGGCTTTTCTAGCCAGTGCTTATGCGCTTTTTACTGTTTTCGATTCTATTTATCCTGCTTTAATTTTCGGATTTGTTTGGAGTTTACTGATCTTCAATTTAGACCGATTTATCGTTTCTACTATTAAAAAAAGAGATCGTTTCTTAGACGAATTTCTGCAGGCAACTCCGCGTATTGCTTTGGCTATTATTATTGCTATTGTAATTTCGAAACCTTTGGAGATTAAAATCTTCGAAAAAGAAATCAATACCGTTTTGTTGAAAGAGAAAAACGAAATGGAATTGGCCAACAAAAAACAAATCGGAACATATTTCAAAACAGACTTAGATAAGAATAAAGCAGAAATAGCTGCTTTAAAAGCTGATATTGTAAAGAAAGAAAAAGAAGTAAACGATTTGTATTCGGTTTATATTACCGAAGCCGAAGGAACTGCTGGAACTAAAAAGCTAGGCAAAGGGCCAGTTTATAAAGAGAAACGCGAAAAGCACGATGCTGCTTTAAAAGAATTCGAAACGCTGAAAAAGACCAACGAAGCTAAAATTGCCGAAAAAGAAAAAGCAGGCGTACAGCTTCAAGCCGATTTAGACAAAAAGGTTTCGCAAACACAGCCAATCATTGAAGGTTTCGACGGACTAATGGCGCGTATTAATGCATTGAACAAACTGCCTTGGCTGCCGTCATTTTTCATTATGCTGTTGTTTTTAGCTATTGAAACATCTCCGATTATCGCTAAATTATTAGCACCAAAAGGAGAATTCGATTTCAAGCAAGAAGAAGCCGAAACAGCCATGAAAGCGACTTTGGCACAAAACAAATACCAACGTGAATTATTAGTTAAAACTAGTGCCGAAATGCATGATAAAGTCTACGCTGATATTGCAGAAGATAAAGGTTTATTTGATCTGCAGCGAAAAAATGCAAAAGAGTTACTAGAACTGCAATCGCATAAATTTGTAGAAAAACAAAAAGCTACGCTTTAGTCTTAAAGTCAAAAGTCGAAAGTCTCAAAGTCGAATTGCAGATTTAAAAAGAACAAGCCAGAAATAGAAATTCTATTTCTGGCTTTTATTATTTAGACAAAGTCAAAAACTTTAAGACTTTCGACTTTTGACTTTAAGACTAACCTACATATAGCTTAATATCTCTTTTTTGTAAGCGTCATATTCTCCTTGCATGATTAAACCATTGTCAAGAAGTTTTTTATAATTCTGTAATTTATCAAAAAGTTCTTCTTTAGATAAATCGCTTAATTTGCGTTCTCCTGTTGGTTGAGCTGGCTGAGTTGGAAGCGGTTCGTAAGTTTCTGTAACAGCAGGAGCAGCTGGTAAAATTTCAGCAAAGCTTGTTACTTCTTCTGTTTCTACTTCTTCGATTTCTTCCTCTGCTTCTTCTTCAAAAGCAGGTTCAGCAGTTTCTTGAATTGGAGCTGTCGTTTGAACAGGATTTTTCAATAAATCCAATTGTTCTTTAGCGTAAGTATAAATTTTTCTAGCCTGAATTTTTGGAATATAATCAATAGAAACGGCTAAATCTGTTTTAGTGCCAAATGAAAATTCAGAACCTAAAATGTTTTCTTTTACAAAAGTACTTGCAATATCATCCCAAGTATAATCTGTAAAATCCATAGAAAGACCTAGATTTTTAGGCTTGCAGATAATGATACGTTTGTTTGTTAATACAATACTATCAGGAAAAACAGTGATTGCAGGTTTTTTTTGCACTGCAATGTATCCAACTTCTTCGCCTTTCATCAATAAATCTGTGAGTTTCGAAGTGATTTTTTCAATCGCTTTTGGATCTTGTTCTTCGTTTAGAAATTTTTTAAATTGTTCTTTCATGATGCTATAAAATGCTAATTTGCAAACTGATTCGGGTTGTTAAGTTTTGATCTCACCCTGCAAATGTAATGCCTAATTTTTTAATTAGATAATTTCGTTCTGAATTTTCTTTGTCAAACTTTTGAAAACCAAATCATACGAATGGTCTATCAATTCTTTGACGAATCTGTCTGGAAGATTTCCGTTTAAAGCGATCGTATTCCAATGGACTTTGCTCATATGATAACCTGGCTGAATTTCGTCATATTCGGCTCTGAGTTCTTGTGCTCGGTCTGGATCGCATTTTAAATTGACAGACGCTTCGTTTTTTTCCCACTGGGATAAAGAAGATAAAGCAAACATTTTTCCACCTACTTTAAAAACCAGCGTATCTTCATCAAAAGGAAAGTGCTCGCTTACACCTTTTTTCGACAAACAATATTCGTAAAACGTTTCTAAATTCATAATTGCTTATTTACCAATTTCACCTAAATGTGTGTATTTAAAACCTTTTTCATATTTCAGTCCATAACCAAAAACACGATCCATTGCTGAATGCGAAAATAGAATAATTCCTGTTAATTGAATGCTCTCAATACTTAAATAACATCCTAAACCATAAATTAAAAGCGCAATTCCTTTATGATGGAAAATATTGTATAGTAGTGCACCCGTTTTATTGCCAAAAGCATATCCAATCATAGATAAATCTGGACTTAAAATTAAAGCCAAAAACCACCACCATTCATAGTTTAAACGGTTAAAAAGGAAAATTCCGAGAATAAATAATGCGACTTCTTCTAGTTTTAAGACTGTTTTCATTTTACTATTTTTTCCATCATCTTTTCGGGATGATTCAGTTTTGTAAATCCGAATTTTTCATATAAAAAGTGAGCGTCAGTTGTTGCCAATCGCCAGATTTTAACTTCTTGCAATTGAGGTTCATTCATCATGGCATCAATTAAAATCGATGAATAGCCTTTTCCACGATGTGCTTCATCAATAAAAACATCCATTAAATAAGCAAAAACCACATAATCTGTTATTACGCGTGCAAAACCAATTTGCTTGTCATCTAAATAAATTCCAAAACAAACCGAAGCATCAATCGTGCGTTGCACTTCTTCCATTGTTCTTCCTGCTGCCCAATAAATATCTTTCAGGAAGTTTTGTATAAACGGAACGTCGAGTTTAGTTTTGTCAGTTGAAACACTAATCATTTTAATTTTAGATTTTAGATTTTTTTGCCACAGATTAAAAAGATTCACACAGATTTAATCATTTTAATCCTTTAATCTGTGACAAAAAATTAATTCGTGAAAATTCGTGTAATTAGTGGCGACCTTTTAAATTTTATATAAAATTGGTTTGCTTGGACTTGCATCATTTTCAAACGAAGCAATTTGAAGATTTAATATATAATTTCCATCTTCGATTTTGTCTGAAACATAAATCATTTCGGTAATTGTAGCATTAAATCTTGCGTCTGGATTTACATTATGCGTGTCTTTTACATTCCAAAACGCTTTATGGGCCAATAATTTTCCTTCATCATGTTCTTTGTCAACACTTGGTAAATCGATCAATAAATGCTGAATTTCGCTTTCGCGGATGTAAACTGCAGCATCTTCAGACAAATACGGCGGATTTGTATTGGAATATTTTCTTGATTTTTTTTCCTTTTGATTTGGAAGCGTTCTAATGATTAAAGCCTCATTTGTCACGCTGAGCGAAGTCGAAGCGCTCTCATGCGATGTCACATTGAGCGAAGTCGAAATGCTTTCTTTCGTAATCACAAAATCATCTCCAATCTTTTCAGGTTCAACTGTAATCAATTTAGCAGAAAAGAAAAACTGTTTTAAAGATTGATTAATGCTATAAAAATCATTCGTAATATGACCTAAACATTCCGTATGCGTTCCATGCCCATGCGGATTGAAGAAAATATTATTGAAATTGGTAGATGATTTTCCTTCTGAAACTTTCCCAATCCAGTCGCCAAAAACTACTGGTTCAATGACTGGTTTTTCAATATACCAAGCAATCGGATTTTCATCTGTATTGGTTAAAGGAATAGAAATATCAATGGGTTTTGATAAGTCGATTTCGAAGTTGTTGATTTTTGCTATCATGTTGATTTAACCGCAAGGTTCGCTAAGGTTTACGCAAAGGTCGCTAGGATTTTATTAAAGATTGTTTGCTATTCTTTTAATACCATGTTTTAGTAATGCAACATTAAAATTTATTAATAAGCCTAGTTTGCAATTTGTTAATTTTAAGTAAGTCAATAGTTGAGCAAAATGAACTTCATTTAAGCAATCTACAGACTTTATTTCCAAAATTAGTTTATTTTCTACTAAAATATCTAATCGATAACCAACATCTAATTTTACATCTTCGTAAATTAATGGTAGAGCCTTTTGTTTTTCAACTGTCAAGTTAAATTTTTTCAACTCATAAAATAGACATTCTTCATAAGCACTTTCTAAAAGTCCAGGTCCTAAAGTTTGATGAACCTTCAAAGCTGAATGAAATACAATTCGTGATAAATCATTTTCTGACATAAAATCAATATTTAAAGCTCAAATATAATACTTGCGTCTTGAAAATATAGATTTATTCCTACAAAAAAACAGATAGCGTTCTTTGCGTAACCCTTAGCGAACCTTGCGGTTAAACTTAGCTTTCAACATAAAACAAATCTGAAGCAATTCCATCCGTTAAAAATTTTCCTTTTGGAGTTGGTTTTAAAATGTTGTTTTCGACAGATAACAAATCGTCTTTTAAGAACTTTTGAGATTGTTCCAGTAAATAATTTAAATATTCTGACCCGAATTCCTTTTCAATTCTCTCTAAAGAAACGCCCCAAATTGTTCGCAATCCTGTCATAATATATTCATTATAACGATCTGAAATAGTCAGGATTTCTGTTTCTATTGGAAGTTCGTCGTTTTGAATCGCTTTTAAATACAAAGAATTATTCGCAATATTCCAGCCTCTTTTTTCGCCATCATAACTATGAGCCGAAGGACCGATTCCGATATATTTTTTACCCAGCCAATAAGCCGAATTGTTTTTGGAGAAATAATTCTCTTTCCCGAAATTGGATAATTCGTAATGAATAAAACCATTTTTTTGAAGCATTTCGACCAAAATCGCAAAATGATTAGACGCCACTTCGTCTTGAGGTTCAGCAATTTTTCCAGTTTGAATTAATTTGCTCAAAGCTGTTTTTGGCTCAACCGTCAAAGCATAGCTAGAAATATGTGGAATGCTGAAATCTAAAGCAGTCTGAATATTCTGTTTCCACATTTCGTCACTCATTCCTGGAATTCCGTAAATTAAATCCAATGAAATATTATCAAAGTATTTCGTTGCTTCTTCCAAACATTTTTTGGCTTCCGCCGAATTATGAGCGCGATTCATCATCTTCAAATCTTCTTCGTAAAAAGACTGAATTCCGATGCTTAAACGATTTATCGGACTTTTAGATAATTCCAGAATTCGTTGCGCTGACAAATCATCTGGATTGGCTTCAAGCGTAATTTCAGGGTTTTCTACAACTTTATAGTTTTTATAAACTTCAGAAATTAAAAAATTGATTTCATCATTCGATAAAACCGAAGGAGTTCCACCGCCAAAGTAAATAGTTTCAATTTCACCATCACTTTCGGTTTTGCGCATAGCAATTTCTTTAGCCAAAGCCAAAACCATATCGTCTTTCTTTTTCATCGAAGTCGAGAAATGAAAGTCGCAGTAATGGCAAGCCTGCTTGCAGAATGGTATGTGAATATAAATGCCGCTCATTTTTAATTAGATAATTAGAGAATGTGTCAATTAGATAATTTATGGTTGTCTATAGAATTATCTAATTATCAAATTGGCACATTGACTCATTTCTTAACTCGATCCTCGTTTTGTTTCACAAAAGCATCCCAACCAGAATAACTTTTTCCAGCCACAACTTTTCCCGAATTAAAATGATGGCAAACCGCTGCAGCCAAACCATCTGTTGAGTCAAGATTTTTTGGTAATTCTTTTAGACCCAAAAGCTGTTGCAGCATTTTGGCAACTTGTTCTTTGCTGGCATTTCCATTTCCGGTAATCGCCATTTTTATCTTTTTAGGTTCGTATTCTGTAATCGGAATTCCTCTCGAAAGCCCTGCTGCCATTGCAACACCTTGCGCGCGTCCTAGTTTCAGCATCGATTGCACGTTTTTGCCGAAGAAAGGCGCTTCAATTGCAATTTCGTCTGGACAATGCGTTTCAATTAATTCGATGGTTCGTTCAAAAATGATTCTTAGTTTTTGGTAATGATTGTCGTATTTGGAAAGTTGCAATTCGTTTAATTGCAGAAATTCCATTTTTTTATTGATTACTTTAATCAATCCAAAACCCATAATCGTGGTTCCAGGGTCAATACCTAATATGATGCGTTCTTGTATCAAGAGATTGTGGTTTCAAGTTTAAGGTTTCAAGTTTAGAAAATTGACTCATTTTCTCACTTCCTAATTGCCACATTTGATTACTTTTGCGGCATGATTTCAATTCCTCACAAAGCTAAGCAATTCCTAGTTCTTCTGGCCAAACTTTTAATTGTTGGCGGCGCATTTTATTTTATTTATAATCAGCTGGCTAACAATGACAAATTGGACTGGCAGAAGTTTATTGTTTTGTTCAAGAAAAACCAGTCGGTTTTAGGAATTTCGTTTATTTTGCTTTTGAGTGTATTGAACCGTTATTTTGAGATTTTGAAGTGGCAGAATCTTGCGCAAGTAATTCATAAAATATCGGTTTATGAAGCTACAAAACAGGTTTTAGCTGCTTTGACAGCAGGAATTTTTACGCCAAATGGAGTGGGAGAGTATGCTGGAAAAGCATTGTATTACCCAAAATCGGAAACCAAAAGAGTTGTTTTCTTAAACTTAATCTGCAACGGAATCCAGATGATTTTAACCATCATTTTTGGGATCTTCGGATTGTTGTATTTTAACGCTGAATTTAATGTAATAACAACTAAAACAGTTCTGATTCTTTTTGGCGGATTTGCACTAATTTTAATTCTATTATTCTCCATTAAAAAGATAAAAGTAAAAGGCTATTCGATTGAGAAACTGATTCATAAAATCAATGAAATTCCGAAATCTATTCACCAGAAAAATTTCTTTTTAGGAATCTGCCGTTACTTGGTTTTCTCGCATCAATATTACTTTTTGTTTTTAGGTTTTGATGTCGATCTGCCTTATTTAACTTTAATGGCGGCGATAACATCGGTTTACTTTTTGGCTTCTTCGCTACCGACATTTCAGTTTTTGGATTTTGCGGTAAAAGGAAGTGTTGCGATATATTTCTTCGGAATTTTAGGTGTAAACGAATGGATTGTAATTTTTATCAGTACTTTAATGTGGTTTCTGAATGTCGTTTTACCAGTTGTTTTAGGAAGTTATTTTGTGCTGAATTTTAAAACCAAAACAGCATCATGATTTTCGGATTGTTTGCCATATTAGCCATTTATATCGTTAGCATTTTTTTGCTGATTTATGGTTTTTTCAAAGTGCAGCAATATCAGAAAAGAGATTTAAAGCCGAAGACTAGTTTTACGATTATAGTTCCGTTTCGGAATGAAGAAGAAAACTTGCCAAATCTTTTAAACAGCATTTCGAACTTAAATTATCCGACAGATTTATTTGAAGTGATTTTAGTTGATGACGCTTCAATTGAAAAGTTTCAGGTTTCAATTTTCAGGTTCCAAGTTTCAATAATTGATAACATTAGAATTTCCAGTTCTCCCAAAAAGGACGCCATTACAACGGCAATGCAGCATGTAAAAACCGATTGGGTTATTACAACCGATGCCGATTGTATTGTTCCTGAAAACTGGCTTTTAACGTTTGATAATTATATTCAGGAAAAGAAAGTTTCTATGTTGGCAGGAGCAGTAACTTATCAATGCGAAAACTCATTTTTAGATCATTTCCAGCAATTAGATTTAACAAGTCTTCAAGGCGCGACTATTGGAAGTTTTGGGATAAAGAAAGGTTTTATGTGCAACGGAGCCAATTTTGCCTACACAAAATCATTGTTTGAAAGCTTAAACGGCTTTGATGGAAACGACAAAATTGCCAGCGGAGATGATGTGTTTTTACTTCAGAAAGCAATTGAAAAGTTCCCTGACGAAGTTCATTATTTAAAAGGCACAGATGCAATTGTGATTACTAAGCCAACAGAGAATTGGAAAGCTCTTTTTTATCAACGAGTGCGTTGGGCGGCTAAAACTAGTTCATATAGAAGCACTTTTGGTAAACTCTTGGGCTTGATTGTTTTCTTTGGAAATCTGAGTTTTGTTATTGGCTTTTTCTCTGTGATTTTAGGAATTTGGTCTTATGCCATTTTTGTGCTTTTTGCTTTTTCTAAGTTTGCAATCGATTATGTTTTGCTTTTTATAACGAATCAATTTTTGACAAAAACTAGAATAAAAAGCCTTTTATTGAGTAGTTTGCTGTATCCGTTTTTTAGTTCGATAGTGGCTTTGTATAGTTTGGTTGGTTCTTATGAATGGAAAGATCGCCAGTTTAAAAAATAGCTACTTATAAAACTACTTCTCATCTTTTGCTTTTATGATAACAGGCAGAATAAATTGCGTTTTTACAGGAATTCCACGTTTTATAGCTGGATTTACTTTCGGGAAATTGACTAGACGCGCATGCAAAATGCTGTCTATTTTTATGGTGTCGTAAGCTACAGAATCTTTAGGAAACTGAGGCTCAAACTTCATGGTAGAATTTGGAAAAACGGTTACTTTGACTTCGATTGTGTCCAACTCTGGATACATTATAGACAAAGTATCGATGTTTAGTTTTTCTTGAATAAGACCCGACATGACTTCAAAAAAACACTGTTGGCGTAGTTTTTTATCGGCAATTTTGTCGCAGTTAGGAACAGAAGGATATTCGTCTACTTCTTTCCAGTTGATCGATTTTAACTCTTTTTGAAGTAACTCTTTTTCAGAAGGAACCTGCTTCTCAAAATATTGACAAGAATTAAAAAGAATACATATAAAAAAAGGGAAAAACTGCCTCAAAGTTTTAAAATTGAATGAATGAACAAAAATACGGATTATTTTTTTGTGAAGCTTTTAGAAGCTTACGAAACTTCATATTTTAAAGATACATATTTTAACGTTTGTATGAAAAAAAATAAAGTAGTAATTTGTAAAAACAAATTTACAAAATGATATGGATTTACTTTTGGTATTGCTGGGACTTATATGTGTAATTGTTGGTGTTTTTGGGAGTTTTCTTCCTGTTTTGCCGGGATTATCAAGCTGTTGGGTAGGATTGTTATTGCTCTATCTGACCAAGGCGGTAGAAAACAATTATTGGGTTCTCGGGATTACTTTTCTTGTAATGGTAATTATCACAATTTTAGACTATGTAATTCCATCAAAAGGGACTAAAAAATTTGGTGGAAGTTCTTACGGAGTCTGGGGAACGAATATTGGTTTAATTGTTGGAATTCTTGCGCCAATTCCGTTTGGAGTTATTATTGGACCGTTTGCCGGGGCGTTAATTGGTGAGCTATTATACGATTCTCAAAATCACAAACGCGCTTTGAAAGCGGCTACTGGCTCTGTACTCGGATTCTTAGCTTCGAGTTTTGTTAACTTCTTTTTCTCAGTAATTTATCTAGGTATTTTTCTGACTATCCTTTGGCAAAATAGACACTTGATTTTCTAAATGGTAATTTTGACTTTAAGCTTTTTCTTATATTTTTGATTTTTTGAAAAAAACTCTTAAAATTTTGAATATAATTTTCGTATCTTATAACTACGCCAAGCTTTATATTTACTCATTTCCTTATTTTTTAGGGCTAAATGCTTGAAAATCGACTGTCTAAATTTTTAACTTAATTTTTGGAAATGTTAAAATATTTTATATTTTTATCACGATAATCGATGAAAAGCCTCACTTTATCGGTTATTTTAAATAAGTATAAATAATCATTTTTTTAAGTTATGAGTATGACCCCAAACCTACAAATTGAACTTAGACGCTTTATTTCTTCTAATGTTGTCTCCAAGTTAAACAAGTTTTATTTTGAGAATGATGCACTTTTAATCAAGGGAATAGACGTCTCGATCGGCACAATTTTGATGGGACTCTACAACAAAGCCGAAGAATCTGATTTTTACTCCGAAATTGTTTCTCTTATCCAAGAAGATTCCACTTTTTACCAAGAAGTAGATTTTAATGCAGGCAGAATTTTATCAGTCGACGACTGTTACCGTTTAGAAGGAAATGTATTGCTGAAAGAATTGTTTTCTAACAAAAAAGGCAGAATTTCAGAAATGGTTTCTAACGAAGTTGGCATCAAAAGCGAAACAGCCAGAGAAATACTTAACTTTTCGGCATTACTTGTAATGTCTTATTTAAGATACAATCTTCAATTAATAGAAAGTTTAAAACTCCTTTTAGAAGATCAAAAAAGAGATATTTTAAACAGCATTCCGCCCGGAATCAAAATCATCCTAGGTTTTTCAAATTACGAAACAGTAGAAGATAAAAACCAATCTATCGGAAGATCTATTTTTACCCTTTTCGGACATAATTTCTTTAGTTTTTAAAAATAAAAAATCCCATTTTCAATAAGAAAACAGGATTCATTTATGACTTAAATTTGAAAAATGCTTATACGTTTTTCAAATTGATAACTTCTTGATCGGTCAAAAAGCGCCAGTTTCCGCGAGGAAGATTCTTTTTGGTCAATCCAGCAAACGAAACACGGTCAATTCTTAAAACATTATATTCGAAAGATTCAAAAATAGAACGCACCACTTTTACGTTAGCCGTACGTAGTTTAAGACCAACTTCGCTTTTTGGTTCATTATCAATATAGCTTACTTCTTCAACAAAAACGCGGTGTCCGTCAAGAACTAAACCTTTGCTGATTTTTTCTAAATCTTCAAATTTTAAGTTTTTGTCTAAAGAAACCTGATATATTTTAGATGATTTCTGATTCGGCAATGTAAATTTACGAATCATATCGGTGTCGTTTGTAAACAAAAGCAAACCAGTTGTATTCTTGTCCATTCTTCCGACAGCAGCAATTTTTGCATTTGTAGCACCACGAACAAGTTCTAGAACGTTACGATATTCCTGGCCTTCATCAAAGGCAGTTGTAAAGTTTTTAGGTTTATTCAATAAAATATATTCTTTCTTTTCAGGAGTTAATGTCACACCGTCAAAGTTTACAACATCATTCAGTTTTACCAAATAACCCATTTCTGTAACTACAGTACCGTTCACTTTAACGTTTCCAGACTGAATATAAATGTCGGCGTCACGACGAGAACAAACACCAGAATTAGAGATGTATTTGTTCAGACGAATTTCATCTGAAGCTTTTTGTCTCTTCGCTGGCTGATTTTGTTTTCTAAATTTTTCAGCAGCAGCTTCCTGAGCAGCTTTAACTTCAGGTTTTACTTTTTTAGGCCCTTGCGCGCGCTTAGCCATAGGAGGTTTTGGCTTGTTAGAGTTTGGTCGTGAGCTATTTGGTCTCGATCCGCCTCTTTTATTGTTGCCTTCCTTGTTGTTCATAGAATCATTAATTTGTGCAAAGATAGTTTTTTCCTGCTAATAAATCTTAAGTTCAATGTTCTTAGATTAATAGCGTTTTATTTTAAGATGTTCAGAAGCAATGTAATTGGCTTTTTTGTAATAGATTATTACGCAAAGATTCACAAAGAATTTCATGGAGTTGCACAAAAATACTCTGCGAATCTCTGTGAAATTCTTTGTGTATCTCTGTGGAAGAAAAAACTTAGTAATTAGAAATCAATTCGCGACCATGCCATAAGACGCTTGGATTAATGAGAACAATGCAGCAAACGCCAGATACAATCAGGAACTTAAGAACATTATGAAGTTTTAGATATTGTTCTTTAGAATCAGATTTCCATAAATAAATTAGGAAGAAAAGCAAAACTCCAAAACAGACGTAAAAATAAATATCCATATAGCCCACGTCATAAATATTAACCAAAACATAAACAGGTAAGATGGTAGACAAAGTCAAAACTGTTATAATTTGCTTAGAAATTTTTTCTCCGTATAAAACCGGAATTGTTCTATACTCACTTACCAAGTCACCTTTCAGGTTTTCAAGATCTTTTATCATTTCGCGAATCAACAAAAGCAGAAACAGGAAAACCGCATGTGCCGAAATCACCACAAAATGACTCATGTGATTCTCAATTTCTTCAAACGAAATCTTATTATAGAAATAAAGTAAAATGGCAAAAAAAGGTGTCACAGCAAGCAATGCAGACATTAAATTCCCAATAATTGGATACTTTTTAATTTTATGCGAATAAAACCAAATCATAAAAATATAGCCTGAAAAGAACAAAAAAGCTCTCCACGAAACTATAAAAGCCATTAGAACCGCAAGAAAATTCAAACTGAAATAAACGTTTAATTTAGTTTTCTGACTTACCAAACGATCGAGCATTGATTTATTCGGACGATTAATCAGATCTTTCTGGCTATCGTAAAAATTATTGATAATATAACCAGAAGCAATTGTAATAGCTGAAGCAAAAACAATTAAAAACAAAGGAAAATCAAGCAAGATATCCAGTGCTCTAATTTCTGGTGCCAGTATAAAAATTGCCGATAAGTATTGTGCTAAAACAATAATAGGAATATTGTAACCTCGAACTACAGAGAACAGACTAACAATTTTCATTACTAAAAGTTTGTGTTGTCTGCTTAACATAAATGATATAGTGGGATTGATTTGATTTAGGGAAGTTAAAGTATATTTTTCGATTCTGAAAACTAGAGCTTGTTTTTTAACAATTCTTCAGATCCATAACCTAATTTTCGAATGCACGCCAAAGCTTGTTTTTGTGTAATGTCGATTTCTGTAATGTCTTTTTTGTCTACAAAAACTACTGATCCGCTCCACGGATTTGGAGCATCTGGTATAAAGACGGTGAATTTCTCATCACTGACTTGCTCTATTAAAAAAGCAAATTGCAAACCCGCATCTGTAGGGACTAAAATTACTTTTAAATCGTCTTTAGATTCTAAACCCAATATATTTTCATTCATGCTTTTCATAAATGAATAGCCAGGAACAAAACTTAAAATTCCGTCTTCTAATTTCTGAACTAATTTTTCTGCGGCTGCAGTTTTTGCCAATAATCCAGCAATAAAACAAATTAGAACTATGATTAATATTCCAACAAGCTCCTGAATTGCAAGACCTAAAACGCTTACTTTTGGTAAAGTGCTTACAAGTGGCAGTGTAGTCTTTTGTACAAGACCATATCCTTTTTCCAAAACGATTAATAGTACAACCAGCGGTACTAAGAACAGAATTCCTCCTAAAAAAGTTGCTTTGAGAATCTTTAAAATACTTTTCATAGGCAATAATTTTTTAAGATTAAATGTTTAGGAAATGGTATTCAATAGCAATATTTTAAGAGGTTTAACTTTAAAACTGATAAACTACTTCTAATTTATAGTCTTTCAAGGACGCTTTGGCTCTTTCTAAATCTTCCGTAAAACCTAGAATATAACCTCCACCACCAGAACCGCAAAGTTTTAGGTAATAATCGTTTGTATCAATTCCGTGTTGCCAGATTCCGTGAAATTGTTCTGGAATCATTGGTTTAAAATGATTTAAAACAACTTTAGAAAGCTTTTTAGTATTGGTAAACAAAGATTTCATGTCACCATGTAAAAAGTTTTCTACACAAGCATCGGTATATTTTACAAACTGGTTTTTAAGCATGGCACGGAAACCTTTATCTTTTAAGTTTTCCATAAAAATGCTAACCATTGGAGCAGTTTCGCCCACAATTCCTGAATCTAACAAAAAGACCGCACCTTTTCCGTCAAAACTTTGAGTCGGAATTCCAGTAGCTTCAATATTATCTTTAGAATTAATCAGGATTGGAATACTCAAATAGCTGTTTAAAGGGTCTAAACCAGAACTTTTTCCGTGGAAAAAGCTTTCCATTTGAGAAAATATATTTTTTAAGTGTAATAATTTTTCACGAGTCAGATTCTCCAGAACAGTGATTTTGTTGGTAGCATATTTATCATAAATAGCTGCAACAAGCGCACCGCTACTTCCAACGCCATATCCTTGCGGAATACTAGAATCGAAGTACATTCCAGTTTCAACATCATTTTTTAAAGTTTCTAAATCGAAAGTAACCAATTCTGGTTGCTGTGTATGCAACACTTCAAGATAAGAAGCAAAACTTCTTAAACTTCTGTTTGATGAAATTGCTTCTTCTGTAGGCTCTTCAGATTTTTTTAAAGCGCCATTGTAAAAGTTATAAGGAATAGAAAGTCCTTTAGAGTCGCGGATAATTCCGTATTCTCCAAAGAGTAATATTTTTGAGTAAAATAGTGGTCCTTTCATGATTTATTTTATGTCTTTCTAATAAAAAATTTAATTAAAGATACGGAAAATTATAATGCAATTGCACCGCTCCCAATTTTGTCGCAAATGTACTGACCATTCTGACAAAAAACAACTAATTCATCCTGAATAAATTGTAATACTTTTTCGCTAACGTTTTCAGGATAAAGTACATGAACATTTGCTCCAGCATCAAGCGTAAAACATACTGGAATCTTGGTTTCATTTCTGAATTTCCAGATTGCATTTATGATTTGTAATGTATTAGGTTTCATTAAAATAAAATACGGCATCGAAGTCATCATCATGGCATGCAAAGTCAAAGCTTCACTTTCTACAACTTTGATGAATTCGTCTAAGTTTCCACTTTCAAAAATGGCAATCAATTTATCTAGATTTTCGTGTGCTTGTGCAAAACGTCTTTCGGCATACGGATGATTGTGCATTAGATCGTGTCCAACGGTACTCGAAACTTGTTTTTCGCCTTTGTCAACCAATAAAATAGTATCTTGATAATTCTTGAAGTTCTGGTGAATTGTATATGGAAATTCAACTCCAAATAAGTCGGTGCTTCCTTCAATATTAGCCTGATTCCCCCAAACTACTACATTTCCTTTTACGCTTCGGCAAGCACTTCCAGAACCTAAACGAGCTAGAAATGAAGCTTTTTGAAAGAAATAATCATCCGCCATCTCAGGATTTAGTTTCCTTTCTAAACTCATAAAATTCATTGCCAATGCAGCCATTCCAGACGCTGAAGAAGCAATTCCTGAGCTGTGTGGAAAAGTGTTCTGAGTGTCAATCGTAAAATGATAGTCTTTCAAAAACGGCAAATAAACCTCAACTCTTTCTAAAAACTTCTGAATCTTTGGTTTAAAGTCTTCTTTTGGTTTTCCTTCAAAAAGCAAATCAAAAGAAAAACCATTTGTCTCGCTGAGCGGAGTCGAAGCGTCTTTTTTAGAGAACGCAAGTTTGGTGATCGTTTTACAATTATTCAAAGTAAAACTTACAGAAGGATTTGCAGGAATCTGGTTGTCTTTTTTCCCCCAGTATTTCACCAATGCAATGTTGCTTGGAGCGCTCCATTCAAAATTTCCGTTTTCGATTGTTGAAGTATATGGATTTGGTATAAAATCGGCTGCTGTAAACATGAAAGTATAAATTTTGGCAAAGATAACTTTTTCATTTTTCCACCATATAAGTTATATAAGAAATTATAAGCATGGTTTACTAAAAATGAACTGTGACATGATTGTCATCCTGAGCGGAGTCGAAGGCTTATGAATTGGAAAGGGCTTCGACTCCGCTCAGCCTGACACAGAATTAAATCCTTCAAATGAACTTATATAACTTATATGGTTTAAACTTTTCTTTTGACTATTTTTGAATTCAAAATTTGATACAATGAATAAGTTCGTAAAAATCGCTATAGCTTTAGTAATTTGTTTAACAGTAGGATATTCTGCCGGAGTAGTTACAAAACCCAGCATTGAAACTTGGTATGTCATGCTGGAAAAGCCAGTTTTTAATCCACCGAACTGGATTTTTATGCCAGTTTGGACTGTGATTTATATTTTAATGGCAATTGCAGCGGCGTTGGTTTGGGATAGAATAAAAGAAAATACAGAAGAGGTTAAAAAAGCATTGCTGTTCTTTATCATTCAATTGATTTTAAACTCAATTTGGTCTTATTTATTTTTTGGATTAAAAAATCCGATGTTGGCTTTAATCGAAATTGTTCTTTTATGGCTAATGATTTATGAAACGTATTTGAAATTCATCAAAATCAATAAAATTTCAGGTTATTTATTAATTCCATATTTGGCTTGGGTTGGATTTGCGACAGTTTTGAATGCTAGTATTTGGTGGTTGAATAAGTAAAATTTAGTTTCAAGTTTCAGGTTTTTCTTTGTTTCAAGTTTAATTAGTGCGTTAATACTTTATGAATAGATTTAAAATCTTCGTGGCTATTTTGGTTTTGATATCATTTAAAGCTTTTGCTTGTTTGAATGGTGAAACTAAAATTTTAAAAAATGGAGCTTATGCTTATCAAGATTATGATGGAATTAATCCTCAAGGGCATTATTTTTTCAAGGGAGATTTTCCAAGATTGATTATTGAACTTGACAGCTTATATAAGAAGACCAAAGATTTAGATTATCTATCTGATAAAGGATATCTTTTAATTGTTCTAGGAAAATATGATGAAGCTCTAAAATTATATCTGAACATTGAAAAAATTAAACCTAATAGATATTCCACGGCATCTAACTTAGGAACACTTTACGAATTAATGGGTGAAAACCAAAAAGCCTATGATTGGATTAAAAAGTCTATTGCTATAAATCCAAAATCTCATGAAGGATCAGAATGGCTTCACTTGAAAATATTAGAAGCAAAAATCAAGAATTTAAAGGATGTTTCAGGTCAGTTTTTAATAAATACAAATTTTGGAACTTCACGTGAGCCTAAAACAAAATTGTCTCAAAAAGAGATTGAGGAATTGGCACAATCAATTTATTTTCAGGTAAATGAAAGAATGTCTTTTATAGAACCAAAAGATAAAATTATTGCTATTCTACTCTTTGAACTTGGCAATCTTGCAGAATTGTTAGGAAAAAATAACAGTGCGCTTGAGACTTACAGAACTGCAAGAAATTATGGTTATGAGGGAGATTTGATTGTAGAAAGAATGATCAATAGCGCTCAAGGTGAAATTGATTACTATCGTGAAAGAGCAGTAAGTTATGGTTCTCAACTTCGTGAATTAAGAGAAAGCAAAGGGAATATATATTCAGATTATATATCTCAAATTGAAATAATTATTATTATCCTTTCGGGAATAATGCTAATTTTATTAATTGTTTTTGTTGTGTTTTTTTTAAAATGGAAGAAATTAAAAAAAACTACTTCAACTTCTTAAACTCTTCATTTTTAGAATATAGAAAGTCTATTAATTCTAAATCATTTGATTTTTCTAAAAGGGTTTTAGATTTTGGGTCTTCAATACAAAATTTTAAGAAAATTTCTTTCTCTTCGGGTTTTATCTTCAAATTTTTGATGAAAAAATCAGGAGAGCAAGAAGCAATGACAAGTTTCTTAAAACGGTCATCACGTGGCTCAATTTTTTTCTTCGGTTTATCAAAAATGGGGTAACTAAAATCTAGTCCATTTTTGATCCTCCCGTCATAAACATTCAATTTTGAAGCCACTTCGTCAAATTGTTTACGATTTTTAATCTCCTTTATTTTTTCCTTATTATTGGCGATTTTTTTAATTTCAGCTTTATTAAAAACGGATCTAGAAACCGTAACATTCTCCAATTCTTCAGCTTTTGGAGTCATTTCAACAATGAGATAGCTTTTTTCTAAATCTTTCGCGGTTAGTTTCAATCTTGTAAATAAGTAATTATTGGAAAAAAACAATATACTGTCTTGCTCTTTAACTAAAATTGAAAATTCTCCAAATTCATTTGTTCTCGTGCTGATTTTGGCTGTTTTATTAATGACTTCTACATTTTGAAGTGCACTTTCCTGAGAAACAACTTTTCCATGGAGTAATTTTTCGGTTTGAGAAATACTAAGCTGATAGGTTAAAAAAGAAATTGTAGTAAGTAATTTTACTTTCATGTAATGACTTTTAGTTTTTAATTCCTGAATTTAATTTTTGAAACTCTTTGTTTTTAGTATGCAGGAAATCCATTGTGTAAAGTAAATTTTTCTGCTGTACAAGAATTTTAGCCTGCGGATCAGCATCACAAAATTGTAAAAACAGTTCTTTTTCTTCTGGCTTTATTTTCAAATCATTTGTAAAGAAATCTAATGGAACAGTCGCTTCGGCTAATTTTTTAAAATCCAATTCCTTGAACTTAAATTGCTCTTTTTTTCTTTTTCCTCTAAACAAATTGAAAATAGCGACTAAATCCATTCCATTTGCTATAGTCCCGTTGTATACACCTGTAGATATTGGCCCCACTGGCACAACAGTAGAATTCTCGTCTGCTGGACCGACTTTTGGAAATTTTATGTTTGTAATTAAGACTTCATCTAGTTCTTCAGGCTTTAGAATCATATTTACAACCATGTTGTTTTGATCTATGTTTTCCTGAGAAATTTTAAATCTTTTAAAGAAATAGTCTTTGGAGTAAAAAAGCAGACTGTCTTGTGGACGGACTAAAATTGAAAACTCGCCTAGCTCATTTGTTCTCGTACTTGTTCGAGCTGTTTTATTAATCACCTCTACTTTATTAAGCGGAATGTTTTGCGCAAGAACTTTTCCGTTTAATAGTTTTTCTGTTTGAGAAACGCTGAGCTGATAAGTGAAAATAGAAATTGTGGTAAGTAATTTTACTCTCATATAGGATTAATTAGTTGAGAGTAAAATTATTAGAATAGTCTTAATGAAAACTTACGGAATATGTAAATTCTTGTTAATTAAACTAAATTGAGTTTTTGAACTTCTCCAATTCTCGATTGTTAAATAAAATAGGGCCGTGACCAAAACACAATATTTTGGGTTGTAATGAAGCTAATTTTTGTATCGATTTTCTATTGGTTTCTTTATCAGCGGTAAATAAATGGGGAGGTTCATGCAGACCAACTTTTGTAGTCAATAAATTCATATTAGTCATCACATCACCTACAATCAAAACGCCATCTTTTTCTCTAAAAAAGGACAAATGACCTCGTGAATGTCCAGGAGTTTCAATGACCCTAAATCCGCCAATTTGATCTCCTTCTTTTAAAGTTTGAGAAACCGGATGCCCTTTTCCTGCCCAAAAATTTTTCTGAAATTTCGAAATAATATGATTCGGATTTGGGTATTCTGTAATCACATTTCCGTTTTCTGCAAATGCTTTTTCAGGTTCGCTGCAAAAAAAAGGAATGTTCAAGGTTTCGCAGATTATTTTACTGCTTCCTTGATGATCGGCGTGGGCATGCGTCAAGGCGTGTTTGGCAATGGATTTGCCTTTTATCGACTTTAATATTTTATTTGAAGAAGTTCTAATTCCAGCGTCAATTAAAACATCCTCGATTAAATAACAATTGATAGCATTTCTTGGAAATAACGGAATTTGGTAAACATCTTTGGCAATATTCTTCATCTTTTTTCAAATTTTATTTTGACAAAGATTCGAATTCCGTTTTTCAATCCACTTGATAAATGTTAAGAAATGTCCTGACGGATTCTGCTCAACGATTCTGGCGTAATTCCGAGAAAAGAAGCGATGTAAATTAAAGGTGTTCGCTGCATTATTTTGGCTGGAGCCGAAGCTAAAAAAGTCTGGTATTTTTCTTTTGCCGGAATCATTTGCAGTTTTAAAACACGATCAGCCATACATAGGTAGTTCTGTTCGGCAAGAATTCTTCCGACACGTTCCCAATTTGGAATTTCGTTATACAAAAACTGCATTTTTTCGAAAGTAATCGAAAGCACTTCACAATCTTCAATAGATTGAATATTTTCAAAAGAAGGAGATTGATTTATGAAGCTAGAATATGAAGCAATAAAACCCTCATCACAGCTTAAATAAGTAGTAATTTCTTTTCCGTCTTTGAGGTAATAAACTCGTGCTAAACCTTCAACAATAAAGAAAATCTTGTTGCTGATTTTTCCCATTGATGAAAGATATTTTTTGGCTGTAAAATTTTCATATTCAAAACAAGAATCGATCTTTTCGATTTCATTTTCAGAAAACGAAGCGATCGATAGTATTTGTTTTTTTAATGAAGGATGCATTTATAAAATTTCGATTAATTCTGAAGCAGTATTAATAACCACTTTTGCCCCGCTAGATTTCAATTCATCTTCTGTTCTGTAACCCCAAGTTACACCAACAGGAAACATGTTAGCGTTTACAGCTGTTTTCATATCAATATCAGAATCGCCTACAAAAAGGATTTCTTCTGGTTTTAAATTCCATTTTTTACTGATTTCAATCGCTTCAAACGGATTTGGTTTTTTAAGTTCTTCTGTGCTTAAACCAATTGCAGTATCAAAATGATTTGGAAATATTTCTGTTGCTATTTTCTTGGTCAATTCATCGGCTTTGTTGGAGAAAACCGCCATTTTGATATTTTGTGAAGTCAGGTTTTCTAATAACTCTACAATTCCGTCATATGGTTTCGTTTTCAGCGTACAGATTTTAGTATATTCATCGACCATACATTCAAAACAACTTTCGATTTCATCATCAGAATTGTTTGTGGCTGGCAATGCTTTGCTTACCAAATTTCGTAAACCACTTCCGATAAAATATTGGTAAGTATCGTAATCATGCGTTGGGTAACTTAGAGCGGTAAGTACTTTGTTCATTGCATCTGAAATATCGTGTAATGAATCTACTAGCGTTCCGTCTAAATCAAAAATAATTCCTTTAAATTTCATTTTGTATTAAATATTTTGAGCCAGAATAAACCCGCTTGTCCAGGCATTCTGAAAATTAAATCCGCCTGTAATAGCGTCGATATTAACAATTTCGCCGGCAAAATAAAGGTTTTCGTGAATTTTGCTTTCCATGGTTTTGAAGTTGATTTCTTTTAAATCGATTCCGCCAGCGGTAACAAATTCTTCTTTAAAAGTACTTTTTCCGTTTACTTTAAATTCGGCTTTTGTTAATTGTGAAGTTAAATTCTGTAATTGAATTTTAGATAAATCTGCCCATTTCGTTTCAACTTCAATTCCCGAAGCGAGAACCAAACTTTCCCATAAACGGTTTGGAAAATCAAAAGGAGATTTTTTAGAAACGGCTTTTTTAGCGTGTTCTTGTTTTAAATCTTTTAAGATTTTTTCGGCATCTTCAAAATCAACATCATTTAGCCAATTCACGAAAATAGTAAATTGATAATTTTTGTCGTGCAAAATGCGTGCGCCCCAAGCTGAAAGCTTCAAAATTGCAGGTCCACTCATTCCCCAATGCGTGATTAATAAAGGGCCTGTAGATTCTAATTTCGTATCTTTTACATTTACAGTAACTTGTGCAGCAACGCCTGGTAGTTCTTTAATTCGAGAATCTTTGATGTTGAAAGTAAATAGGGAAGGAACGGGACTTACAACAGCATGTCCATGTTCCTGAAGCATTTCCCAGATTTTGGGATTACTTCCCGTTGCCATTACTAATTTTTCGGCAGCATAATTATCAGTTTGTGTATCAATTTTCCAATGATTTTCTTTTTTGAAAATAGATTGTACACTTTGTCCTGTCAAAACTTTTATACCTAATTTTTCGGTTGCTTTTAAGAAACAATCAATAATGGTTTGTGATGAATTCGAAACTGGAAACATTCTGCCATCTTCTTCAATTTTTAATTCGACACCATGTTTTTCAAACCATTCAATGGTATCGCCCGAACAAAATTGATGAAAAGGTCCTCGAAGTTCTTTTTCTCCTCGAGGATAAAATTTTACTAATTCGTTTGGTTCAAAACAAGCATGCGTAACATTGCATCGTCCACCTCCGGAAACACGGACTTTAGAAAGAACTTCTTTACCCCTTTCTAAAATGGCAATTTTCAGTTTCGGATTTTTCTCTGCAATATTAATTGCGGTAAAAAAACCTGCAGCGCCTCCGCCAACGATTATTATGTCGAAATTTTTGATCATATTTTTTTGGGTTGCCACGAATAACACCAATTGGCACTAATTTTTTTTCTGCCACAGATTAAAGTGATTAACACAGATTTCTCAAATTTAAATACGAATAAATTAATTCGTGGAAATTCGTGTTATTTGTAGCAAAAGAAAAAATCCTTTTAATCCTAATAATCTGTGGCTAAAAATTTTATACTTTATATTTTATCTGGATTATCAGAGATAATCCCGTTTACGTTGTAACTTTTTACTTTTTGAATGTCTTTTTCTGAGTTTACTGTCCATGGTAAAACTAAGAATCCTTTGTCTTGCATTTGATGAACATTTTCTTTATTCAATAAATTAAAATCAGGATTAATAGCTTTTGCTTTTATTTTTTCGGCGAAAGCCAAAGCTTTATCTAAATCTTCTTCTGTTAAGATACCTATTGGAATATTCGGATTTAGGTTTGATGTTTCTTCTAACATATTCCAATCAAAACTTGAAATGATGAAATGATCGTATTTCCAGTTTTTCTCTGAGATATATTTCTCAATTAATGCAACAGCTTTCGGTGCAGTTCCTAAGCCTTTTAATTCGATATTGATTAGACATTTTTTGTTAACCAAATCAAAAACCTCGTTTAAAGTTGGGATTTGGTATTTTCCATCAATTAAAAATGATTTTAATTCTGCTAAAGTAAAACTGCTTACTAAACCTTTTCCGTTAGTGGTTCGGTCGATGGTTTCGTCATGAATTACGATAATATGTTCATCGGAACTCAAGTGAACATCGAGTTCAATTCCGTCTGAATTTAAGTCTAGGGCTTTTTGAAAAGCTTGTAAAGTATTTTCAGGTTCGTAGGCTTTGGCGCCTCTGTGAGCTATTTTTAGCATTCTACAGTTTTTTTCTTAACCGCAAAGGTCGCAAAGTTTTACGCAAGGTTCGCAAAGTTTTTTATAATCTTTGCGAACCTTGCGATTTACCCTTGCGACCTTTGCGGTTAAACTTTTAGATCAGTTCGAGTAAAACTATATCAAAATCATTGTCGATAATCACTTTTCCATCTATTACTTCGACTTCTTGATTTGAATAAGCATCTTTTAGTTTTGTCCCGTTTGAGAAGATATCACCAACTGGAAGTTCTTTTCTGCCTTTTGGTAAATCTACTCCCATCACTACTTTATCTATAAAAGAGCCTCTTGTAAATGTTCTGGAAAAAGTATAAGGATACGGATTAATTAGTTTGTGAACCCCAGCTCCAACGGCAGGATGATTTCGTCTAAACTGGCCTAATTTCTGCCAGTGCAAAAGTGTTTTTTGTGTTTCAGGATTGTTCTGAATATCTTCCCAATTCATATTAGAACGTAATGTTGCATCGCCTTGAGTGCCTTCGACAACTAAAGATCTTGCCGATTCATCTCCATAATAAACCTGTGACATTCCAGGAGAAAGCAATAGTTTATTGGCGGTTTCGATGCTTTTGGTTCTGTTGGCATCAAAAGGCTGTCCATCGTCATGAGAAGACATATAATTAAGGACAGAATATCCTTTTAATTCATTGTTAAGTGCATTCGAATATTTAGAAAATAAACCTTCATAATCGTTTTGAGCAGCATTCCATTTAAATTCAAAATTGATCATGCTGTTGAAACCATTTTGAAAATAATTGACTTTTCGATCTCCAAAATCATAATCCTGACCTCCGCTGATTCCGTAACCGTAAACTTCAGCAATGGTGTAAAACGGATTTTGATCTAAAACTTGCATTGGATGATGTTTTTTCCAAGTTTCAAAAGCGTACTCACATTCTTTTTTGAAATCTGCCCAAACGTTTTCATCAGTATGTTTTACAGTATCTCCTCTGTAGCCGTCAATTCCGAATTCCAGAATGTAATCTGTAAGCCATTTTATGATGTAATACTTTGGACTTCTTGGATAACCTGTCCTTTTGAAGAATTCGTCTAATGAAGCGATTTCTTTTTCGTAACGACCTTCTTTTTTCCATTTTTCAATTAAAAAAGGAGGGAGCGCTACTTCCTGAGTACTTTCAGTTCTAATATCTGGAAGATTATCAACCAAAGTACACATCGTTGTATTTTCGAACGATTTGTAATCGCAGACAACGCCAGTTCTAACCCAGTCTGAAGGCCAAACAGGATCTTCTGGAGTTACAGGTCCAGTATGATTTATTACCCCGTCAAGAATTATTCTGATGCCTTTTTCGTGCGCTTTTTTTACCAAATTGGCCAAATCTTCTTTGGTTCCAAAGTTTGGATCAAGAGCTGTCCAATCTTTTGCCCAATAGCCATGGAAGCCGTAAGTAAGCCCAGTTCCTTCGTCAACACCATCGTGAATCTGCTCTACAATCGGCGTAAGCCAAATGGCACTAATTCCTAATTTCTCAAAATAACCTGATTCGATTTTTTTAGTGATTCCGATAATATCACCGCCTTCAAATCCGCGTAGTTTTCCGGGAGTTTTGGTTCGGTTAAAGTTGACGTCGTTTGAAGTGTCTCCGTTGTAAAAACGATCTGTAAGTAAAAAATAAACATTTGCTCCTTCCCAAACGAAAGGTGTTTTCGAAGTATTATTCATTGTAACTGATTTTGAGCCAGAACAACTCATTATTAAGAATACTAAAGGTAAAAAAAGGAAAGGGTATTTTTTCATTTATTTCAAATTTAACGAAGATTTATAATAAAAAAGTTCCGCCACGAATTCACGAATTTTATTCTCAAAGATTGTCAAAAATAATTCGTGAATTCGTGGCGGAAAAACTTTGCGTAGACGCACTGCTGTGCGCCTCTACGATACATACTGTGGCAAAAAAACATTGCGAACTTTGCGCTTGTCCTTGCGAACTTTGCGGTTAGGTCTATTCCAATTCTAAAACCAAAGCCGATTTTGGTTCTAAAGTAATTTCAGAAGCTAAATCGAATGTTTTTCCTGTAATAATATCTTTACCTGATTTAAAGTTTTTGATATTTTCTTTAAAACGATTTGTTTTTACAACCTGCTCTTTTGCATTGTTATTGAAAACAACCATAACCGTTTTAGCATCAGTATATCTGAAATATACATAAGTGTTATTCTCAGGAATATAATGCGTCATTTTCCCGAAATGAACCGCTTCGTTTGTTTTTCTCCAGTTGAATAATTTTGAAGAGAAATCAAAATAAGTAGCTTGTTCTGCGGTTCTTCCTTCTTTAATGAAAGCATTGTTTTTATCCCCAGCCCATCCGCCCGGGAAATCCTGACGAATATCGGCATCTCCGCCTTTGCCTTTGTCACCACCCATTCCGATCTCTGAACCGTAATAGATTTGCGGAATTCCGCGAACTGTTGCCAATAAAGTCATCGCCAGTTTGTATTTTGGTAAATCATATTTGAATTTTTCATTCATACGATCCGTGTCATGATTTTCGGCAAAAACTAAGATATTATTCGTGTTTGGATATAAAAAATCCATAGCAAAATTGTTGTAGAATTTAATCAATCCGCTGTCCCAGTTTGGTTCATCTTCACTGAAAGCAGAAGTAATCTGGCTTTGAAGCGTAAAATCCATTACACTTGGAAGGTTTGAATTGTAATTTTCAATAGCACCAATTTTACTGTCTTTTTGCCAAAAAGCTAAATTCGCCTGATTGTGCATCCAGATTTCACCCACAATATTAAAATTAGGATATTCATCTGTAATAGATTTTGCCCAATTTGCCATGGCAGTTTTATCTGAATAGTTATAAGTATCAACTCTAAATCCGTCAAGGTTTGCAAATTCAATCCACCAAATCGCATTTTGCGTTAAGTATTTTGCAACAAGAGGATTTCTTAAATTCAAATCCGGCATAGAAGGTACAAACCAGCCGTCAACACAAACTTCCTGATCTGTTTTTGAAGCGTGAATATCTGTAATTACTTCACGACGGTGATGCGTTTGTGTGAAAGTTTCAAATTGATTGAACCATGTTTTGGTTGGAATATCTTTCATCATCCAATGCATAATTCCCCAGTGATTGGTTACATAATCCATAACCAACTTCATGTTCTTTTTGTGCATTTCTGCCGATAAACGAGCATAATCGTCATTCGTTCCGTAACGTGGATCAATTTTGTAAACATCAGATTGTCCGTAAGTATGGTATGAATGCTGTTTGTCATTGTCTTCACATAAAGGCGTGCTCCAAATTGTAGTTGCACCAAGAGATGAAATATAATCTAAGTTTTTGATGATTCCTTCGATATCTCCGCCGTGACGTCCGCTTGGATCTTGACGGTTTCCTTTTTCAGTTAAAGAAGCATCGCTGTCGTTTTTCGGATTTCCATTAGCAAAACGATCTGGCATGATTAAGTAAATCAAATCCGATGCGTCGTAACTTTTTCTGTCGGCCGAATTTGCTCTTCTTTCTTTAAGAGCATATTTTTGTTTAAAAGCAACTTTTTTATTGTTTTTAAAAGAGAAAACTAATTCAGAAGATTTTACGTCTTTTGTATCGATTGTTACGAAAAGATAGTTTGGGTTTTCAGTTTTTTCTACATTTTTAATCACAACATTGTTTGAAACTGAAGCTTCATATTGTGCAATGTTTTTTCCGTAGAACATAATCTGCAGTTCCGAATTTTTCATTCCGGCGTACCAAAACGGCGGTTCTACTTTTTGGATTTGCGCTTTCGCGGAAGCGGAAAACAACAAAACCATTAAAACTATTTTATAGAATGTGTGGTTAATTTTTAGGTTATTCATAGTAAAGATGAATTTAAACCATATAAGAAATGTAAGAACATTTAAGACAAAAACTGGGGAGATTTCTATTTAAATGGACTTACATTTCTTATATGATTAATTAAAATTATTTTGTTTCAATAACGCTTATCGCATAACCTCCTCCAGGAGCAGAAAACTGAGATAATTTTGATTTATTAGTTACAGCAATTTTCTTGATTGTATAAGCTTGCGGATTCGTTTTGTAATGCGCATCTTTTGCATCAGCATAAATTGTTGCTGTATATTTTTTTCCTTTTTCAAGGAAACTGAAATCGATGTTTGAGGTACGTGGAGTTTCTCCGTTTACGTTTCCAACAAACCAGTTGTTTGTTCCTTTTGCTTTACGAGCTACTGTAATGAAATCTCCTGGTTCAGCCTCGATATATTTACTTTCTGACCAATCTACAGCTACATCTTTAATGAACTGGAAAGCATCCAGAAAACGGTTATAGTTTTCAGGAGTATCTGCCGCCATTTGTAGTGGACTGTACATCGTAACGTATAAAGCTAATTGATTACAAATAGTACTGTTTACGTGTGATTTGTTGTCCGGATTCATTTTACTGATATCCATTTCGAAGATTCCTGGAGTGTAATCCATTGGACCTCCAATTAAACGTGTAAATGGTAAAACGGTAACGTGATTTGGTTTAGAACCACCAAAAGCCTGGTATTCTGTTCCTCTTGCAGCTTCGTTTCCAATTAAGTTAGGATACGTTCTGCAAATTCCTGTTGGACGAACTGCTTCGTGAGCGTTCACCATAATTTTATATTCTGCTGCTTTTTCGATAGCATATTGATAATGGTTTACAATCCATTGATCGTAATGATTTTCGCCACGAGGCAAAATATCTCCAACATAACCACTTTTTACAGCATCGTATCCGTTGTCTTTCATGAATTTATAAGCAGCATCCATATGGCGCTCGTAATTACGAACAGAACCTGAAGTTTCGTGGTGCATGATAATTTTGATTCCTTTAGATTTTGCGTATTCGTGCAAACCTTTTACATCAAAATCCGGGTAAGGCGTCAGGAAATCAAAAACATAATCTTTTGAATGTCCAAACCAGTCTTCCCAGCCTTCGTTCCATCCTTCAACTAAAACAGCGTCGAAACCATTTGCAGCTGCAAAATCAATGTATTTTTTTACGTTTGCATTATTTGCACCGTGCGTTCCGCTTGGTTTTGCTTTTGAAAAATCAGAAACGCCCAATTGAACGGTTGGAAAATCATTTGTATATGACCACGAGCTTTTTCCTGTAATCATTTCCCACCAAACACCAACGTATTTTACTGGTTTGATCCAAGAAGTATCATCAATTTTTGATGGATCGTTTAAGTTTAAAGTCATTTTTGAAGCTAAGATTTCTCTAGCGTCATCACTAACCATAATCGTTCTCCAAGGCGAGTGGCTTGGTGCCTGAATGTAACCTTTATCACCTTTTGCATCTGGTGTTAACCAAGATTCGAAAACTAAGTTTTTATCATCTAAATTCAAGTGCATACAAGAATAGTTGATCAAAGCCGCCTCGTGTAAGTTGATGTAGATTCCGTCAGCCGTTTTTAACATCAAAGAAGTCTGAACTCCTGTTGGCGAAAAGTTTTTCTGAGAAACATTTGCTGTGTACGCTTTTTGAGATAAACCTCTAATTTCAGATAATTTCGATTTTGTATAATCGTATTCTTGCGTGTCATAATCTCCCGGAATCCAGAAAGCAGTGTGATCGCCAGTCATAGCAAATTGAGATCTTTCTTCTTTAATTACAAAATAAGTAAGATTCTTTTGCGCAGGGAATTCATATCTAAATCCAAGTCCGTCTTCAAACAAACGAAAACGGATAATGATTTGTCTGTCAGTTCCTTTTTGGTTTAAAGTTACCGCCAATTCATTATAATGATTTCTGATGTTGTCAACTTCTCCCCAAACTGGTTTCCAGGTTTCATCAAAAGTGGAAGTTTTAGTATCAACAACCGTAAAGTCATTCAATAAAGATTTTTTGTCATCTTTAAGTTCAAGACCTAATTTACTGGTTTTTACAACTTCTTTGTTTTTGTATTTTAAATTGTACGTTGGAGTTCCGTCGTTTTGAAGAGAAAATTCCATTACGAACTTGCCTTCGGGTGATTTTAATTGTTGTGCTTCAGCAATTGAGCTAAAAGCAAACAAGATTAAACTTGCGAAAAATAAGTTTTTCATGTTTTTAGTTTTATGTAATTTAATTTATTTGTACAAATTTACTTGCAATAATAGGATTTTCGTTAACAATAATTGTTAAATCCTGATCACCGTCTACGGTAAAAGTTGTTTCGTTATGATTTACAGCTACTTTTAAAATTTGGTTTCTGAAATTGATTTTAAAAGAATATCCTTTCCATTCTTTCGGAATTTTTGGAGAAAAATGAAGCTGATCATTTTTAACACGCATTCCGCCAAAACCTTCCACAATACTCATCCAGGTTCCAGCCATTGATGTGATATGACAACCTTCTTCCACTTCCTTATTGTAATCGTCTAAATCCAGACGAGAAGTTCTTAAGTAGAAAGTATACGCCATTTCCATTTTGTCTAAAGCGGCAGCCTGAATCGAGTGTACGCAAGGCGAAAGCGAACTTTCATGAACGGTAAATGATTCATAAAATTCGAAATTGCGTTTTAATTCTTCTTTAGAGAAATGATCTTCGAAGAAATAAAAGCCTTGTAAAACATCGGCTTGTTTTATATAAGGCGAACGTAATACGCGATCCCAAGACCATTTTTGGTTGATTGGACGCTGAGAACGATCTAAATCTTTTACCGGAACTAAATCTTTGTCTAAGAAACCGTCTTGCTGTAAATAAATGCCCAATTCCTTAGAGATAGGGAAGTACATATCATCAGCTACTTTTTTCCATTCCTGAATTTCATTCGCCGAAAGGCTTACTTTTTCTAAAATGCGTTTGTGATCCGAAGGATATTCTAAAGCGACTTTATTAATTTGTTCCGATGCAAAATCAATACACCATTTAGCAATATAATTGGTGTAGAAATTATTGTTGATGTTGTTTTCGTATTCATTCGGACCTGTAACTCCAAGAATTACATATTGATTTTTCTCTTTTGAAAAAGAAGCTCTCTGATGCCAGAAACGCGCAATTCCGATTAAAACTTCTAAACCTTTTTCAGGAATATAAGAGTAATCGCCAGTGTAACGGTAATAGTTATAAATCGCAAAAGCAATCGCACCATTTCTGTGAATTTCTTCGTGCGTGATTTCCCATTCGTTGTGACATTCTTCACCATTCATGGTCACCATTGGATACAAAGCTGCACCGTTTTTGAAACCTAAATTATCTTTAGCATTTTCAATCGCTTTGTCTAATTGATTGAAACGGTATGTCAATAAATTACGTGCAACCTGTTGGTCTTTTGTCGCCATGTAAAACGGAATACAATACGCCTCAGTGTCCCAATAAGTAGATCCGCCGTATTTTTCTCCTGTGAAACCTTTTGGTCCAATATTCAAACGAGAATCTTTTCCTAAATACGTTTGGTTTAATTGGAAGATGTTAAAACGAATTCCTTGTTGTGCTTTTACATCGCCTTCGATTGTAATATCTGACATTTCCCAGATTTTTGCCCAAGCGTCAATTTGATTTTGAAGCAAAGCATTATATCCTAAAGCAACAGCAGATTTTATTACTTTTTCGGCTCCAGCCAAAGTGTTTTCATGGTTTAGAGAAACCGTATAACCACCAATTTTTTGGATTGATGAGGTGTGTCCTTTTGCAATAATAGTTCCGTATGTGTACTGAACTTTATCTGTTGTTGAATCGATTGTTGATGGCGAAATATTGATGTTTTCTCCATTTGCCAAAATCGTATTGTGCATGAAAGTCGTAACTTTAAAATGCGTTTTAAAAGTTTGAGCCGTTACAAAAGCTTCATTTGTACCTTTTTTAACTTCAAGCGGTTCCCAGAATTTCTCTTCCCAGTTGGCATCTTCATTGGTTACACCAGCGTCAACGTAAGGTTTGTAAACAATTTTAGCATCTTTATTTAAAGGTGTAATATCGTATTTAATGATTCCGGCTTCGTCTAAATCTAATGAAAGAAAACGACGAACGTTTACGGCGATTTCTGTGCCGTTTTTCAGAATTGCTTCAAAAGAACGGTTGTACCATCCTTCTTTCATATTCAATTCTCTGCGGAAGTTTCTAACTTCGGTACACGTATTTAAATCAAGATTTTCTTCGTTGATTTCAACATCAATTCCAATCCAGTTTGGAGCGTTAAGTACTTTGGCAAAATATTTTGGGTAACCGTTTTTCCACCATCCCACTTTTGTTTTATCTGGATAATAAATTCCAGCAATATAACTTCCTTGAAAAGTTTCAGCTGAATACGTTTCTTCAAAATTGGCGCGTTGTCCCATAGCGCCGTTCCCGATACTAAAAAGACTTTCAGAAGATTTTACTCTCTCCGCATCAAATCCTTCTTCTATAATAGACCAATTGTCTGGTTTTATATAATCTTGGTTCATCTCTTTTTAATTAGATAATTCGGCAATTTGATAATTAGATAATTGCCTTGGTTTTTAATAACTTTTTACATTCATTTGAGTAATTGTAGCATTAGAAAATTTGTCGGTGAGATTAATTATCTCATTGACACATTTTCTAATTAACCAATTAATTTCTCAATAAAGCTTGTTTCGATTTGGGTAAAATCTTTAAAAATGTGATCAGCTTCATGTAAAATTGTTTCCTCACCAATTCCCACACTTACCATTTCTGCGATGTTTGCTGCCTGAATTCCGGCAACAGAATCTTCAAATACAATTGAATTTTTTGGATCAATGTTTAATAATTGAGCCGCTTTTAAGAATACTTCAGGATCTGGTTTTGCATTGCTGACATCGTTTCCGTCAACAATAACATCGAAGTAAGATAGAACTCCTGTTTTTTCTAAAATTGGTCTTGCATTTTTACTGGCAGAGCCTAATGCAATTCCTTGGTTTTTATCTTTTAATAGTTTTAGAATTTTTAAAACTCCTGGAAGAACCTCACTTTCATCCATGTCAACTAAATAAGATAAATAATCTTCGTTTTTTTGAATTAACCATTTGTCTTTTTGTTCTTGAGTGGCCTGAACATTCCCTAACCCAAGTATAATGTCTAGCGAGCGAACGCGACTAACACCTTTTAGAAGTTCGTTGTCTTCATGTGTAAAATTGATATTTAACGATTTGGCAATTTTTTGCCAAGCCAAAAAGTGGTATTTAGCGGTATCAACGATCACTCCGTCAAGATCGAATATGAATGCTTTTTTGCTCATTGTATGGAAAATTCTTTATTATGATTTTTGAGTAAAGTCGTCTACATCTTTTACTTTAGAAACTAAAGCAGCAGCAATTAGAAAACTAACTCCGCTTGTAACTAAGGCATAAATTGCATCTCCATTGTAAAGGTATTTTACAATTGGACCACCGATTAGAGCATTTACAATTTGTGGAATAACAACAAAGAAGTTGAAGATTCCCATGTAAACCCCCATTTTTTTAGGTGTAATTGAACCTGCAAGAATAGCGTATGGCATTGCTAGGATACTCGCCCAAGCAACTCCGATTAAGATCATTGGCAATACTACCCAGTCTTCGTTTGGCATGAAATAAATAGATATTAAACCTATTCCTCCAATTATAAGTGAAAGGGAGTGTGTTGCTTTTCGGCCAATTTTTTTAGCGATGTACGGAAGGAAAAACAATGCAACAATAGCAGAAACTAAGTTGTAAACACCAAATAGAATTCCGACCCAGTCTCCAGCATCTTGATATTGTTGGCTAGAAGTGTCTTCTAATGGCAGACCATAAATGTGGTGCGCAATCGCAGGAGTTGTAAAAACCCACATTCCGAATAATCCAAACCAAGAGAAAAACTGGACCCAGCTAAGCTGACGCATGGTAGTTGGCATTTTTGCAAAATCGGTAAAGATGTCTGTGATTTTTGATTTCTCTTCTGAATCAGAAATTGCATCATTTTGCGGATCCTCAAATTTTGCTAATTCTTCTGGCGAATATTCTTTGGTTGTAAATAAAGTTACTAAGATGGAACCGATTAAAACCGCCGCGCCAATGATGAATGACAAGGTTAAATTTAACGGTACACTTCCTGGAACTGTGCTATTTGGTACACCAAAATACTTGGTTAAAATGTATGGCAATGCAGAACCAATTACGGCTCCAAAACCAATTAAAGAAGTTTGAATGCTAAATCCAGCAGTACGCTGATCTGTTCTTAAATTGTCTCCAACAAGCGCTCTGAAAGGTTCCATTGCAATATTGAAAGAGGCATCCATAATCATTAGCATTCCTGCTCCAACCCATAAAGCGGGTAATACAGAAATGAAAATGTTAGCTTGTGGCATTAAAATTAATCCCACAGAAGCTAGAACGGCTCCCACTAAAAAGAAAGGTTTTCGTCTGCCGAATTTCCCCCAAGTTTTGTCGCTGTAGTGACCAATGATTGGCTGTACTATTAATCCCATTAGAGGAGCAATAATCCAGAACCACGAAAGTTCATGTACGTCGGCACCAAAGATTTGAAGAATTCTGCTGGCATTTGCATTTTGAAGTGCAAACCCCATTTGGATTCCTAAGAAACCGAAACTCATATTCCAGATTTCCCAGAAACTTAATTTACGCTTTTCCATTATCGTAATTTGTAAAAAATTATACGATAAGCGCTTTGCTTATCAAAACTTACTGTTTTTTCGAAGTAAAAGTAAAAGCCTTGACGGGCGTAAAATTATAAATTATTTTTTTATATATGCTAATAAAAAAGCCATAAATATTTTTTATGGCTTTAGAAAGTATTGATTTTAAGAAAATTAGTCAGTAGATTCTCGTTCTATTAGGTGGGTTTCGATAACTTCTGTGGTGTAATTTTCGGTATGTTCTTCGTCGTCATCTTCTTCGGCTTCAAGTCTTTCAATAAGCATTTTAGCTGCTTTATTGCCCATTTTTTCGCCGCTCTGGCTTACTGTTGTAATGGTTGGAGTAGAATATTTAGAAATAATTCCGTCAGTAAATGCAATAACAGCTAAATCTTCTGGGACTTTTAATCCCATTTTGTTTGCTGTTTTAATAATTGTCACGGCAAAAAGCTCATTTACAGCAAAAACAGCATCGAAAGCTCTGGCGTGTAGAAGCTCAGAAATAGTTATTTCGCAAGTATCTACATCTTCAATTTTTATGATTAAATCTTCATTAAACGGTAATCCGTTATCTAATAAAGCTTTTTCGTAGCCGTCTGTTCTCAGTTTTCCGACACTTACATAATCGACTGTAGTAACTAGAGCAATCTTTTTGCGGCCATTATCAATCAAGCTCTGAACAGCTTCATAAGCAGCCGCTTTATCATCAATAATTACTTTATCGCAAAGAATATCATTAGTTACGCGGTCAAACATAACTACAGGCATTCCTTGGTTGATCACTTCTGTAATATGATGGAAGTCACCTTTAAACTGAGTTTCTTTAGAAAGCGACATGATAAAGCCATCGATGCTACCGTTGGCTAACATTTCCATGTTTAATACCTCTTTGTCAAAAGAATCGTCAGATACACAGATTACTACGCTGTATCCGTATTCGTTTGCAACCTGTTCCACCCCGTTGATGACAGTGGAGAAAAAATAGTGTACGATTTCTGGAATAATGATGCCTATACTCTTGGTTTTTCGGTTTTTTAAACTAAGGGCAATATTGTTGGGTTTGTAGTTGTAAAACTTTGCAAAAGCCTGCACTTTTAGACGTGTTTCTTCTCCAATTTCGAGACTGTTTCTGAGTGATTTTGAGACAGTTGAAATCGATACGTCAAGTTCCTTTGCAATCTGTTTGAGGGTTATTTTGCGTTTCATGTAGTTAATCGAAAAAAATCTAATTAATAATAAAGGTGTATAATATTTTTGGTATTTGCAATTTTAACACTGAAAGATTACAAAAAATAGAAAGTTTTCAACACTACCACGTTTTCGTAAAGCAATAAAAAGTGCCTGCTGTCGAGCATGTTAATAAATTCATAATTTTGAAATTCGAAGTAAAATTAAAAACTTAACTAACGTTCAAAAACTCAAAACTAATTTAAACAAAAAGTATGAAAACAATTTACAAAAAGTTGTTATTTTTATTCCTATTGTTGCCTTTTACAGTGTTGGCTCAGAACACTTTAAAAGGAACTGTCGTTGATAAAACAACAGGGCAGCCAATACCAGGAGTAAATGTAAATGTACAAGGTGCTCCAAACGGTGCATCAACTGGATTTGATGGAAATTACCAGCTATCAAATGTTAAAAATGGTAACAAGATTGTTGTTTCTTTTATTGGCTACAAAACAGAAACAATTGAGTACACCGGTCAAAAAACACTTAACGTTACTTTAGAAGAAGACACTAATCAGCTTAAAGAAGTTGTGGTGCAAGTTGGTTACGGTACTGTGAAGAAAAAAGACGCAACAGGATCTGTTTCTCAAATTGCTGCAAAAGACTTTAATAAAGGAATTAACGTAACTCCTGAAACATTAATCAGCGGACGTATTGCTGGTGTAAATGTTGTTGGAGGCGGTGCTCCTGGAGCAAAGGCAGATATTAGAATTCGTGGAGGATCTTCTTTAAGTGCTTCTAATGAACCATTAATTGTTATTGACGGACTTCCAATGAGTAATTCAGTTCCTGATGGTGCAACTAGTATTTTGTCTACAATTGATCCTAATGACATTGAATCTTTTACTGTTCTTAAAGATGCTTCTGCAGCTGCAATTTATGGTTCTCGTGCTGCAAATGGTGTAATTGTTATTACAACTAAAAAAGGTACAAAAAGCGGTGTAAAAGTTAACTTTAGCTCTCAGGTTGGTATTAATACTGTTGCTAATACTGTTGACGTATTAAGTGCAGATCAATATCGTGCTTTAGTAAATGAAAAAGGTACTGCGGCTCAAAAAGCTTTATTAGGTACGGCAAATACTGATTGGCAAGATGAAATTTTCCATACTGCTTTAACAACAAACAATAATATTTCTGTAAGTGGTTCTTTATTCAATAAATTACCAGCACGTTTATCTATTGGAAATGTTGATAATCCTGGAATATTAAGAAACACTTCTTTTGAAAGAACTACGACATCGTTATCGTTGAATCCAGTTCTTTTTGACAATCACTTAAAAATTGACATTACTGGAAATTTAGCTTTTGGAAAGAATCAATTTCAAAATGAAGGAGCGGTAATTAGTAGTGCAATCATATTCGATCCAACACAGCCAGTTTATCAGGCAGGTTCTCGTTATGGAGGATACTTTGAATGGCTTGAGCCAAATGGAAATGTACCATTATTGCCAGCAAGAAACCCTGTGGCAAGATTAAATCAAGAAGACAGAAGAGCAACTTCTACAAGAAAATGGGGTAATATTAGATTAGATTATAAATTCCATTTCTTTGAAGATTTGAGAATCGTTGCAGAAGCAGGTATCGATGCATTTGATAGTGATGGTTATAATGCTATAAGTACTGAGAGTATTTTAGGATATCAGCCTACAACATTTGATAAAGGGAACTGGACTAATTTAGGAGGATATACGCATTATACAGATCACCGTCAGAATAAAAACTTAAATACTTACTTTAATTATACTAAAGATTTAGGAAAGTTTAAAATTGATGCTACTGCAGGATACAACTATCAGTTGTTCCAGCGTGAAGGATTTAATTCAGGAGATATTAAACAGCCAAATCCGCCTGCAGATGTTACTACAGATCCAGACGTTAACTTGCAATCGTATTTTGGACGTTTGAATTTAGGATACGATAGTAGATATTTATTAACTGTAAACTACAGAAGAGACGGAACTTCTCGTTTTTCTAAAGAAAACAGATGGGGTAATTTTGCGGGAGGAGCTTTTGCATGGAACGTTGCAGAAGAAGCTTTCTTAAAAGATAATGAGACTTTGTCTAGTTTGAAATTAAGAGTAGGTTATGGTACTACAGGACAACAAGATATTCCGCCTGCATACGATTACTTACGTCGTGTGACTTTAGGGACACTTAATACGCAATACGTTTTTAACGGAGTTATTTACAGAGCTGCGAGACCTGAAGGATATAATGAAGATATAAAATGGGAAGATCTTGCTGAGATGAACTTAGGAGTTGATTTTGGATTTTTTAATGAAAGATTGACTGGTTCGGTTAACTATTTTGATAAAAAATCAAGCGATTTATTAGCAAATATTCCTGTGCCAGATGGAGCAAATATTAGAAATCAAGGTTATAGTAACATTGGTAGTGTAAGAACAAAAGGGGTGGAATTCAGCCTTCAGTCTGATATTATTAAAAATGATAAATTAACATGGAATGTTGCAGTTAATGCAACTTACATTGACCAGAAAATCTCTGATTTAGGAAATACAATTCCTGGATTCCAAGGATATTTGACAGGAGATAATATTGCTGGAGGAACTGGAAACCAAATTTTAATACATTCAGAAGGATATGCGCCAAATTCATTCTTTGTATTTGAGCAATTATATGATGCAAACAAAAGACCAATTCAAGGTGCTTATGCAGATAGAAATGGTGACGGAGTTATTACAGATGCTGACCGTTACAAATTTCACAAGCCAACAGCAGATTATACTTTTGGATTGTACTCTACTTTGAATTACAAAAATTTCGATTTTTCAATGAACTGGAGAGCTAGTTTAGGAAATTATATTTTCGATAACGTAAGCTCTGATAAAGGATATTTAGAAGCAGGATTAAGAAGACAATCTGATTTAGCTAACATAACTACAGATTACTTTAATACTGGCTTTACTACTGAAAGTAACTCTAATGGAACACAGCGTAATTATTCAAATTACTTTATAAAAGACGCTTCTTTCATTAAGTTGGATAACATTGTATTAGGATATACTTTTAATAAAACGTTATTAAAAGCAGCGTCACTAAGATTTACAGCGGGAGTTCAAAATGTTTTTGTTCTTACAAAATACAATGGCTTGGATCCTGAAAAATTCAACGGAATAGACAATAACGTTTACCCAAGAGCTAGAACATTCTTGTTTGGAGTAAATGCAAATTTCTAATAGTACATTGAAAAATAAAATTTTAAAAATCAATAAAATGAAAATATCATTTAAATATATATCTTATTTTTTCCTATTAATTTTAGGATTAAATATGACGCTTACTTCGTGTACGAACGATTTAGATGTGAAGCCAACAGATGATGATGAGTTTCTTTCTGATGACTTTTTTAAAGATCCTGCATCTTACAAGCAAGTATTGGCAAAATTATATGCAGGTTTGTATGTAGGAGGAAATGATGGTGACGGGCAACCTGATATTTCAGGTCTTGGGGGTGATTTTAGCAGTTATTTGCGTTTGCTTTTTGTTACTCAGGAGTTTCCTACTGATGAAGCTATTGTTGCTTGGTCTGATGATGGTTTGCCAGCGATAAATGGACAAAAATGGAGTCCAAGTAACCAGTTTTTATATGGGATTTTCTCAAGAGCATTTTATGAAATTAGCGTTGCTAATGAGTTCTTGAGACAAACGACAGATGAAAAATTAACTGAGCGTGGTGTTGATACAGCAACAAAAGCAGAAGTTGAGAGATTTAGAGCAGAAGTTCGTTTTTTAAGAGCATTTTCGTATTATAATTTAATGGATTTGTTCGGGAATGTGCCAATTACTACTGAAAAAGACCCTGTTGGTTTCTTCTACCCAGAACAAAAAACCAGAGCAGAAGTTTTTGCTTTTATAGAATCTGAATTGAAGGATATCGATAATACTTTAGCGCCTTCTAAAGCAAATGAATATGGAAGAGTTGATAAAACTGCAGCTAAATTTTTGTTAGCACAAATTTATTTAAATGCTAAAGTTTATATTGGAACAGAAAGATATAGTGAAGCTGCTACAGTTTGTAATGAAATTATAACAGGTTCTTCGTACGCTTTTGCAAATGTACCATATAACTATTTGTTTGCTGCGGATAATGATAGAAATGGAGCTCAAAATGAAGTTATCTTCCCAGTAGTTGGAGATGGTAATGCTATTAGAGCAACAGGAGGAGGAATGAGTTTTATTCTTCACGCATCTATTGGAGGAAGCATGGTGGCAGCTGATCAAGGTATGGACGGAGGCTGGTCTGGTATAAGAACAAGACCTGAATTTGTTCGACTATTCCCTGATGTAAATGCAGCTTTGGATAAAAGAGGAACTTTTTATACCAATGGACAGACTTTAGATGTTACCGATTATGGAGTGTTTACAAATGGTTATGCAGTTACAAAATATTCAAACATAAATTCTGACGGATCTGCAGCACAAAGAAATAATATTCCTGATACAGATTTCCCTATGTTCAGATTGTCGGATGTGTATTTAATGTATGCTGAAGCAACTCTTAGAGGAGCATCTACAGGTAATATTGCATTAGCATTAGAATATGTAAATAAAATTAGATTAAGAGCTAGTGCAGGTATTATTACGACTACAGATTTAACTTTGGATTTTATTTTAGACGAGAGAGCTCGCGAATTATTTTGGGAGTGTCATAGAAGAACAGATTTGATTCGTTTTGGTAAATTCACGGGATCGTCTAAAATCTGGCAATGGAAAGGTGGCGTTAAAAATGGTAGTGGTACAGACTCATTCAGAGATTTGATGCCTATTCCGTCACGAGCTATTCAAGCTAACCCAACTTTAAAACAAAATCCAGGATACTAACTAACCTTTATAAAAAAATAGACAAAATGAAAAATATATATAAAATTTTAATCGCATTTATTGGTGTATTAGCGGTGTCATGTAATGCAGACGATGTAGAAGAAAGACCAGTAATTACACCAGAGTCAGCACCAGTTTTGCTTAGCCCTCAAAATGATTTCAACATTGTTCTTACAAAAGAAAATGAAAATGAGATTGCTACAACAGTAATTTGGGATTATGCAAAGTATGATGGTACAGCAACGGTTATCAATTATACTATCGAGATTGCAAAAGCGGGAACAAAATTTGCGACACCAGTTACTGTTACTACTACGACAGCGCGTTATAAAGCTTTAACTGTTGCAGAATTAAACTCTGCTTTGGTTAATGGAGGTTTTATTGAGAAAGAAGAAAACAATGTTGATATTCGTATCAAAGCTACAGTTGGTACTGGAGCAGAAGCGCAATATTCTAATTTCTATACTTTTAAAGCAACTCCTTATCACACACCATTAGCAACTTCTCACTGGTTAGTTGGTGCTGCTACTCCAGGAGGATGGTCTTGGGATGGTGATGCTGAAACTGAATTCCCATTAGTAGTTGGTAAAACAGATGTTTATCAAGTAACAGTTGTTCTTAAAAGCGGAGAAGCGTTTAGAGAATTCTTAGGAAATAACTTTACAAGTAATGGTAACTGGGATGCAAGCCACAACTATACTTACTACTCTGGATTAGGTTATACTATTGATGACGAATTAGTAAACGCTGGTGACGGTGACAGTAATTTTAAATATACTGGACCAACTGGACCAAGAGTTTTAACTATTGACAATGGTGCGAAAAAAATAACATTAGACTAGTTTTTAATGTGTTATACAAAAAGGGCTATCTTCAGATAGCCCTTTTTTAATCGACTAACTAGATAACCACGAGATTATGAAAAAAACTTTACTATCAATATTTTTATTGATGGCAGTGACCGTTTTTGCCCAGCCTCAAACAGTTACTTACTCAATAAATCCTTCTACTTTTGAAGATACGATGCCTATTACCATTACAATTAATGGCAATAGTGTTAATGAAACTTCATGGGGAATCAGTACCACTAATGCATTATATCTTTGGTCATGGTCTTTTGATGTAAATGATATTAATCAATCAGATAGTCCTTCTAATGGAACTTGGACTTCATCCAATGAAGCAAGTAAATTTACTTATAATGCAGTAACCGATACTTATACTAAAACAATTACCCCTTCTACTTATTTCGCAAGAAACGGAATAGGAAGAATTGGTTTTTTGGTTAAAACGAAAGACGGAACGGGCGATAAAAAGTCACAAGACATTATAGTTGAAGTCGGATCTTTTCAAGTAACATTAACTTCGCCAGCCGAAAACAGTACAACGATTATTAACTCTGGTTCAAGTTTTAATATTACAGCAACAAATACAGGTGGAGCTGGAAGCTACACTTTGAAATCCAACGGAGTAACAATCAATACAAACGCAAGTACTTCAAGTTATTCTTATACTCATACTAATGTTACAGGAAATCAGACTTATGAATTGATCGCAACTCAAGGAGCTACAGCCGTTTCTAAGAAATTTGCGGTGGTCGTAAATCCAAACACAGTTTCTGAAGCTATGCCAGCAGGTCTTGAGGACGGAATTAATTACAATTCTGTAGATCCTACAAAAGCAACTTTGGTTCTGGATGCACCATTAAAAGACTTTGTTTATGTTGCAGGAAGTTTCAATAATTGGCAGCCAACATCGGCATATGCAATGAAAAAGGATCCTACTTCGGGTAAGTTTTGGCTGGAATTAACTGGATTAGTTTCTGGTGTCAACAATACCTATCAATATTGGGTTTTAGACACTACGCCAATTGCCAATTCGCCATCAATGGTAAAAATTGCTGATCCATATTCTACATTAGTATTGTCTCCTTATGATGATTCTTCAATTCCTGCTTCAAAATATCCAAATATGCCCGTTTATCCAGCGGGACAAAATTTTGAAGTGACAGTTTTAAAAACAGGACAGACTCTATACAATTGGCAAGTAACCAATTTTGAAAAACCTGAAAAAGAGAAACTAGTAGTTTATGAAGTTTTGGTTCGTGATTTTGATGCGTCTAGAAGCTATCAAAGTTTAATTGATCGAATAGATTATTTTAAAAATCTAAAAATAAATGCAATCGAGTTAATGCCGGTAATGGAATTCGAAGGCAATGAAAGCTGGGGTTATAATACTTCATTCCATATGGCTTTGGATAAGTTCTACGGAACTTCGGATAAACTAAAAGAGTTTATTGATTTGTGCCATCAAAACGGAATTGCAGTAATTCTTGACGTTGCATTAAATCATGCCTTCGGAAGAAATCCGATGGTGAGAATGTGGATGAATGATCCTGATGGAGACGGTTTTGGATCGCCAACTGCCGAGAATCCTTATTTTAATACAGTAGCAAAACATAGTTATAGTGTAGGAGAAGATTTCAATCATCAATCACCAAAAACGCAGTATTATGTAAATCGAGTGATCAAACAATGGATTCAAGAGTATAAAATTGATGGTTTCCGTTGGGACTTAACAAAGGGATTTACACAATTATGTACAGCGGGCGATAATGCTTGCACCGATGCTTACAAACAAGATCGTGTTGATATTCTGAAAAAATATGCTGATTTTTCTTGGGCAATAGATCCAACGCATTATACCATTTTTGAACATTTAGGAACAGACACAGAAGAAAAAGAGTGGGCTAATTACAGAGTAACAGAAACACCAAGTAAAGGTGTTATGATGTGGGGAAAAATGACAAAAGAGTATAATCAATTGTCGATGGGATATGCTTCTGAAAGCAATATTTATAGAATGAATAGTGCAAATCGTGGTTTTGCTGCCAATCGTTTAATGGGTTATGCTGAAAGTCATGACGAAGAACGTTTGATGTATAAAAATGTACAGTATGGAGCTGTAAATGGTGCTTATAATGTAAAAACATTAAATACAGCTTTGTCTAGAATGTCGGCAATTGGTGCAGTTTCTTTATTGATTCCTGGCCCAAAAATGATCTGGCATTTTGGAGAATTGGGTATGGACGATTCTATATTTAGCTGTAATAACGGAACTGTAAATGATGAAACACCAACTATTTCTGGCGATTGTAAATTAGATACAAAACCACAACCGCAATGGACAGAAAACTGGTTAGGAGATTCTAATCGTAATAAAATTTATAACGATTGGGCTAAGATGATTACGCTTAAAAAAGCTGAGCCTGTTTTCTCTGGAACATCAACAATTCCAAATACTAATTCGTTAACAATAAATATCAAAATTACAAACAGCAATTTGACTTCTTCGCAACTAAAAGATGTTTTGATTTTAGCCAATTTTGATACTACAGCTCAAAATGTTGCAACTGGTTTTCCGTATGTAGGGACTTGGTATAATTTAATGGATAATACTACTATTACAGTAACAGATGTAAATGCTGGTATAAATCTTCCAGCAGGAGAATATAGAATTTACGGTAACAAAGTCGCAAATTTAGCTATAGAAGATTTTGAAAAGGGGAATTCTGTTAATCTCTATCCAAATCCAGTTGCAGATTATTTTACTTTAAATGCTGGTTTTGTAAAGGTTCAAATTTATTCTGTTTCAGGCCAGCTGGTCAAAAGTTTTAATTCTAAAGGCGTTCCAGATTCTCAATTTGGCGTAAGTGAATTGCAATCAGGATTGTACATTGTAAAAGCTTCTGACGAAAACAACAAAACTCAGGTGATGAAGTTTATTAAAAGATAAACTTAAAAATAAATCTTAACAGATTAAAAATTTGGTTAGGTTAGTAATGAGAAAGGGCTGTTCTGCACATTGCAGACAGCCCTTTTCGATTTTTTTTAAGATAGGTTTTATTTGTTTTTTCTTTTCGTATCGTTGTATTCTCCAATTAGAGAATAATATCCAAATGTTCCTAAACCCATAACAATAAGCGGTGTAAGTATAAATAAAATAATGGCACCAAATACCAGATCGTCTTGTTGGTCCGAAAGCAGTTTAGGCAAACCAAATTCAAAGACACAGAAATAAGCCGCTGCAGCCGCTAAAGCAATCCATAAAGCCCCTAAAACTTGTTTAATCGCATTCATTTTTTAAATTTTAAAGGTGAGTAGTTTTGTTTTTGTTGTCAATATAAATCATTCCAATTACAAAGCAGATTCCTGCAATAATAATCGGATACCATAATCCATCGAGATAAAAATCGGTTTTGCCAGCTGTTTTGGCGTGAGATACAAAATAAGTAGAAATAGCTGGAAGTAAACCTCCGAAAATTCCGTTTCCAACATGATAAGGCAATGACATAGAAGTATATCTAATTTTGGTTGGAAACATTTCGACTAAGAAAGCTGCAATAGGGCCATAAACCATTGTTACAAATAGTACTTGAATAAAAACTAAGAAGGTTAACGTCCATTTATCGCTTGAATTAATTGTTACTGAAATGCTAGTTTGAGCATCTTTTTTGTGCATGTACGTTTTTTTCTCCACCACGGATGTTCCGTCTGTATATTTTTTTTCTGTAATTGTGATCGAACTTCCATCGGCATTGTTTTCAGTTTTTATTCTTGGAGTTTCAAGAATCTCTGTTTTCTTGCTTACATCAGTAGTATCGTACATCATCTTGTAAATAGGTCTGTATGATAGTATAGCAATCAACATTCCGAACATCATTATATATTTACGGCCAATCTTATCGCTAAGCCATCCAAAAACAATAAAAAATGGGGTTCCAATTAAAAGAGCAATTCCTAGTAGTTCATCAACTTGCGAAGAATCGACATTCATTACTGTTTTCATAAAGCTCATCGCATAAAATTGTCCCGTATACCAGACAACACCTTGACCCATTGTGGCTCCAAACAATGCTAAAAGCACAAATTTTAAATTGTATCGGTTTCCAAAACTTTCCTTTAACGGATTAGCACTTGTAGTTCCCTCTTTTTTAGCCTTTGCAAAAACAGGAGATTCATCCATATTTTTTCTAATCAGATATGAAACTCCAACCATAGCAATTGAAACCCAAAAAGGAACGCGCCATCCCCAAAGATCAAAAGCTTCAGGAGAAAGTATATTTTTGGTAGCTAGAATAACCATCAGAGAAATAAATAAACCAACAGTAGCAGTAGTCTGAATCCATGAAGTCCAATATCCTTTTTCTCCCGGTGGAGCATGCTCGGCAACATACGTGGCGGCGCCGCCATATTCTCCTCCAAGAGCAAGACCTTGAAGTAAGCGTAAAATCAAAACCAATAAAGGAGCTAGAAAACCAATTGTTTCATAGCTTGGAATACAGCCTATTAAAAAGGTTGAACCGCCCATTAATAATAAGGTAGCCATAAAAGTATATTTTCGGCCAATAATATCTCCAAGCCTTCCAAAAAATAAAGCTCCAAATGGCCGAACTACAAATCCAGCGGCAAATGTGGCTAAAGTAGATAAAAATGCTGCGGTTGGATTGTCGCTAGGAAAAAATTTTGTTGAAATTACGACAGCCAAACTGCCAAAAATGTAAAAGTCGTACCATTCGATCATGGTGCCCATTGAAGAGGCCGAAATTACTTTCCAAATGCCTTTAGTAGAAGTTTTGCTCATAAAACTGCTTTGAGATCTTGTTAATGAATGAAAAAGAAAAATACAGTTTTACGAATATAGAAGATATTTTTTTATTCAGTCAATACTTTTTTAACAAAAACTATTAATTTGTTGACATTTTGGATTTAAGAACTAAAGTAAATTTGAAGAGGTTTTTAACCGCAAAGAGCGCAAAGATTTACGCAAAGGTTCGCAAAGTTATTTTTAAACTTTGCGAACCTTGCGCTTTTTTTCTTTGTGTACTTTGCGGTTAAATAAAACAGAAAAGTATAAAAAACAAAAAACCCGAATATTTCTATTCGGGTTTTGTGGTACCTCCAGGGATCGAACCAGGGACACATGGATTTTCAGTCCATTGCTCTACCATCTGAGCTAAGGTACCGTGCTTGTTGCGGGTGCAAATATATAATCATTTTTGGTTTGTGCAAAACATTTTTTAGAAAAAATCAATTCGTATCTTCGCAAAAGCAAAAAAGGAAATATGATTTTAACGGTTGATGTCGGAAATACTAGAATTAAAGCGTCTGTCTTTGAGGATAATACTGCACTCGAAAGTTTTGTTTTTGAAAAAAAAGAGCTTGAAAAAAAAATTGAAAAAATTTTAGAAAAATATCCAAAATGCTCCGATTTAGTTGTTGCTTCGGTAGGAAGTATCGAAAAACAATCATTTTTGTCTTTCGAAAATAGACTCAAAGTTCATTTTTTTACCCACGAAGATATTTTTCCTTTCCATAATAAGTATGCAACTCCAAAAACTTTAGGAATAGACCGAATGATTTTGGCTGCAGGAGCAACGCTTCAATTTCCAAAACAAAACCGTTTGGTTATAGATGCTGGAACGTGCATTACCTACGATTTTATCGACGAAAAAGACAATTATCTGGGAGGAGCCATTTCTCCAGGTCTTCGTTTACGATACGAATCATTGCATAATTTTACGGCCAGACTACCGTTATTAACCTTAGAAGAACCTGATTCTTATGTGGGAAACTCTACGGCACAAGCCATACATTCTGGTGTTGTCAACGGTTTCGTCTATGAGATTGACGGTTTTATCGATGAATATCGCAAAGAGTTTTCAAATTTTATCATAATTTTAACGGGAGGCGATGCAGATTTTTTGGCTAAACGATTAAAAAATACCATATTTGCCAATTCAAATTTCCTTTTAGAAAGTTTGAGCCAAACATATCAATATAAAATCGACAATGATTAAAAAAGTAATACTAAGCGCTTGTTTGCTTATATCGTTCGTTTCATTCGCTCAACAAGGTACTGCTTCGCCTTATTCTTTTTTCGGAATAGGAGATGTGAGATTCAAGGGAACTCTTGAAAACAGATCTATGGCAGGAGTTGCAGTAGAGCAGGATACGATTCACTTAAATTTAGAAAATCCGGCAAGTTATGCCAGCTTAATTCAGACAACTTTTACAGTTGGAGGAACATTTGCTACTTCAAATTTAAAAACGGATTCTGCATCAGAAAAAGCACAGCGTTCTACTTTTGATTATTTAGCATTAGGAATCCCGATGGGGAAATTTGGTGCTTCATTTGGTTTGATACCAGTAACTTCGGTAGGGTATAAAATCCGTAACGACAATTCTGCAACAGAAGGAGCAACAAGTTCACAGCTTGATGGAAAAGGTGGTGTAAACAAGGTGTATTTTGGTTTGTCATACAAAATAATGAAAAACTGGAATATTGGAGTAGATGCACAGTATAACTTTGGAAAAATTACTACAACAAGTGTCGAAGCTATTACAGGAGTTCAAAATGGAACAGCAGAAGTAAATACTTCTGAACTTTCAGGTATGGCATTTAGTTTCGGGACTATGTATCAGAAAAAGATCTATAAAAAGATGAGCATATTCTCTAGTTTGAGTTATTCTTTTGCAAGTAATTTAAATTCAGATAATACGCGAGTTATTTCAGTTCAAGGAGATCCAGAGGCTTATGGCGTTCCTACAGAATCAACAAAGCTAAAACTTCCAAACAAATTAAGTATCGGAGTAGGAGTTGGTGAAGCTAGAAAATGGCTTGTGGGAGCAAATATGACTTTTCAAGGAGATGGGCAGCTAGAGAATTATTACAATGCCGCAAACAATGTAAGATACGAAAGCTATTCTAAATATGCTGTTGGAGGATATTACCTTCCAAACTACGCATCTTTTACTAGCTATATGAGCAGAATTACCTATAGAGCTGGTTTGAAATACGAAAAAATCGGTTTGATTGTAAATAACGAATCAATTAAAGATATCGGAATGTCATTAGGTGTAGGAGTTCCAATTCCACAATCTTATTCAAATGTAAATTTCGGAATAGAGTTTGGTAAGCGTGGTACAACAGCTGCAGATTTAGTGCAGGAAAATTATGTGAATTTTAGCGTAAGTTTCTCTTTCAACGATAAATGGTTTGTGAAGAGCAAATACCAATAATCAAAACATATTATCTTTTCGAAGCTCATTACAATTTACTACATTTGGCAAATGAATTTACCAAAAAGATATAGTCTCATAGCTGTCACAGTTTTTGCTGTGACACTATTTTTTGGATGCGAAAGTAATTTTAAAGAAGTTCAGAAAATTAACTTCTCAGAATTTGTTCCTGCCAGCGATGCTGATACTGTAAATATTAAATATACAGATTCTGGACGCATTACGGGAGTTTTGATAAGTCCAAAAATGTTAGACTATTCAAATCTCGATTTTCCTTTTACAGAATTTCCTAAAGGAATCGATGTTACATTATATGATAAAAAGCAAAAACGTACCTTTATAAGAGGTAATTACGCGGTTTCTTATAAGAATACTGGAATTATTGATTTAATAGGAAAGGTAAAAATCACTTCAGAAGCGGGACAAGTTTTGGAAACAGAACAGTTGTATTTCGATCAGAAAAACGAATGGTTTTATACGGAAAGAAAATTTAAATTGACCGATACAAAAGGGGTTTCCTATGGTCAGGGAATAGATTTTAGCAAAGATTTTAAAGTGATCAATTCGCAGCGAATAAGCGGTGAAATTGAATCGAACGAAGAATTATAATATTATGGGTTATTTAAAATATACACAATACGTTTACATCCTTTTTGCAGTTTTCTTTACTTATGACGGTATTGTAAAACTAAATGAGGGTGATGAGAGCTATCCTTTCTATTTTGTGATTGCGGGGATGGCTATTTTTATGTTTTTCTTCAGAAGAAGATTTCTTAACAGGCACAACGACCGAAACAAAAAACAATAAAAAATGGAAATTAGTATTATAATAATATGTTTAATACTAGCTGCCTTTTTTTCTGGGATGGAAATTGCTTTTACATCCGCCAACAAAATTTATCTTGAAATCGAAAAGAAACAAGATGATTTCCTGTCTCGAATCTTAACCAAGCTAACCGAAAATCCATCCAAATTTATTGCTGCCATGCTTATTGGCAACAATGTAGCTTTGGTGATTTACGGCTTTTTTATGGGCGATCTTATTTTAAGCTGGATGGCTTATTTTGGATTGGTTTTTTCTGATTGGTGGAATATACTTATTCAGACACTTCTTGCCACATTTGTGGTTTTGCTTACTTCGGAGTTTTTTCCAAAGGTGTTTTTTCAAATTTATGCCAATTCTTTAATTAAAATTCTGGCGCTTCCAGCTTATCTGTTCTATCGATTATTCTATTATATCTCTACTTTCTTTATTTGGATTGCAGATTTTGTGTTAAGCAAATTCTTTAAAACAGAAGGAAATCAAATCCATTTGTTTAGCCGTATAGAGTTAGGGAATTATATAACAGAACAAATGAGTACTGTTGAAGAAGATGAAGAGGTAGATTCTGAAATTCAGATTTTTCAAAATGCATTAGAATTCTCGGGTGTAAAGGCGCGTGATATTATGACGCCTCGCACAGAAATTGTAGATATAGATCTTTTTGATACTGTTGATGATCTTAGAGCTTTGTTTATTGAAACGGGATATTCAAAGATTATTATAAGCCAGAATTCACTAGATGATATTGTTGGATATGTTCATTCGTTTGATTTGTTTAAAAAGCCAGCGACTATAAAATCGGTTTTAATGACCGTTGAATTTGTGCCGGAAACAATTCTGATTAAAGACGTCTTGAATCTATTGATCAAAAAACGAAAAAATATTGCTGTTGTTTTAGATGAATATGGAGGAACTTCTGGAATTATTACAATTGAAGATATTGTCGAGGAGCTTTTTGGAGAGATTGAAGATGAGCACGATTTGGATGAAGAATTAATCGAAGAAGAATTAGGAGAAGGAAAGTATTTGTTTTCTACCAGATTAGATGTTGAGTATTTGAATGAAACTTATAAATTATTGATTCCAGAAGAAGATTCTTATGGCACATTAGGAGGTTTTATTGTAAATCATACTAAAGAAATCCCACAAAAAGGAGACAAAATTGTAATAGATAAGTTTCATTTTTCTATTGAAGAGGCTTCAAATAAGAAAATAGAACTAGTCAAATTGACAATTAAAGAGTGATTTTTTAAATTAATGAAAAAAAATGTTGAAAATAAAACGCTAGTTGTATTGTTATTAACTAGATAATTGTATTTTCGCAAACTGAATATAAAATTAACGATAATAAAATGGCAGTTTTAGCAAAAATTAGACAGCGTTCCGCTTTATTGATAGGAGTTATTGCACTTGCATTATTTGCATTTATAATACAAGATCTATTTACAAGAGGAACATTCGGTCAAAGTTCAAAAGATGTAGGAAGCATCGATGGAAAAGATATTTCATTTGAAGACTTTAGAGTTAAAGTTAGTAATGTTGAAAAAAGTGGGCAAGGAATAACTTCCACTGAAGCTGCAAACAGAGTTTGGGATCAAGAAGTTTCAATCGCTTTATTATCATCACAGTTTGATAAATTAGGATTGAGAGTTGGTGAAAAACACATTTTAGAGGTTTTAAAATCAGATCCAAATATTGGTAAAAACCCAATGTTCTTAAACGCAGCAGGAATGTTTGATGTTGTTAAGTTCAAAGATTATTTTAAATCAAACCCAGAAGCGGCACAATACATTTCTCAAAAAGAGAAAGATGCTGAATTGAATGCAAAATTTCAAATCTATAATACTTTAATTAAATCAGGTCTTTACACAACTGCTAGTGAAGGAAAATTAAAGTATGAAATGGAAGCTAATAAAGTAAGTTTTGCTTTTGCAGCAGCTCCTTATTCTTCTATTAAAGATAGTGAAGTAAAAATCTCTGATGATGAGATCGTAGCTTACATGAAGAAAAACGAGAAAAAATTCAAAGCAGATGCAACTCGCGAAATTCAATACGTTTTAGTTGAAGATAAAGCATCTAAAGAAGATGAGGCTGAAATTAAAGCTAAATTAACTGCGCTATTATCAGGAAGTGTTGTATACAATGCAAAAACTGGTAAAAATGATACATTGCCAGGATTTAAAAATGCTACAAACATTGCTGAATTCGTAAACGCAAATTCTGATGTTCCTTACGATTCTACTTATGTTCCTAAAAATGCATTGCCAGCAGTTGATGCTGACAAATTATTCAGCTTACCTGCTGGAGCAATCTACGGACCATATGTTTACGGAAGATACTATGCAATTTCTAAATCTCAAGGATTTAAAGCTGGAGTTAATGCAAAAGCTAGTCATATCTTAATTGGTTACGAAGGATCTCAAACTCCAAACCAAAAAGAAAAAAGAACTAAAGAAGAAGCTAAAGCTAAAGCTGAAGAAATTTTAGCACAAGTTCAAGCTAATCCAGATAGTTTTATGATGTTAGCTTTTACAAGTTCTGATGATTCATCTGCACAGCAAGGTGGAGACTTAGGATATTTTGGGCCAAACCAAATGGTAAAACCTTTCAACGATTTTGTATTCAGCAACGGAATTGGCAAAGTTGGTTTAGTAGAAACTCCTTTCGGATTTCACGTAATCAAAATTACAGACAAACAAGACGGAATTCGTTTAGCTACAATTGCTCAAAAAATTGAGCCATCTGAAGCTACTTCTGATAAAGTATTCACATTAGCAACTAAATTTGAAATGGATGCTGCTGATAAAGACTTCAATGCTGCAGCAAAAGAATTAGGATTAAAAGTTGCTCCAGCTGTTAATGCAAAAGCTATGGATGAAGCGTTTGGACCATTAGGAAACCAACGTAACATTGTAAGATGGGCTTTTGATAAAGAAACAAGTAAAGGTGACGTAAAACGTTTCGAAATTGCAAACATCGGACACGTTATCGCACAATATAAAGGTGAAAACAAATCAGGTTTAGTTTCTGTTGATATGGCAAGACCTTATGTAGAGCCAATCTTGAAAAACAAGAAAAAAGCAGAATTGTTAAAAGCAAAAATGCAAGGTTCAAGTCTTGAAGCTATTGCTAAAGCTGCAGGAGTTGCTGTTCAACAAGCTGCAGATGTAACTCTTGATAATCCAGTTTTACCTGGTGGAGTTGGACAAGAGCCGAGAGTAGTAGGTAATGCATTTGCATTAGCAGCAAATAAAATCTCTGCTCCAATTGAAGGAAATACTGGTGTTTATGTAGTTAAAAACATTAAGACAGTAAAAGCTCCAGCAATTGCTAATCACGCAGCTTACGTAGAGAAAGTAAAAGCTCAAAGCGCATCTGATGCAAACAGAGTATTGCCAGCGTTAAAAAACAATGCTAAAATTGAAGATAACAGATTACAATTTAATTACTAATTAAAAGTAATTTATCATAAAAAGAGACCCGAAACATTAATATGTTTCGGGTTTCTTTTTTTTTATAAAATTAAGAAAATCTACTTTGTGTTAATTTTCTTAAAGTATATAGGGATTATCGAAATTTAATTTAAAAAACTTGTGATTTTCAAATTATTACAGTTAATTTGCTCGATTTTTACTTTAACATATTTTTAGCTTTTGCGAGGAAATAGAGTTAAGAAGAATAATGAGCTAATAAACAAATCGCCTATTTAATGTTTTTTACTTTTAAAATTTTTAAAAAGAAGCCGAGAGTATATACCAAAATAGAGAGCCACATCTATGGTATTATTACAGAGCTTTTAAAAGTGAGCAGCACCGACATCAATGTTGATGAATTGGGTGGAAAATATTATTTGAGTAATGAAGAGCAACATTTTAAAGTAACCATTTTAAGCAATGACTATGTGATCAGATTGACAAATACACATGATTCTGTTGCTGAAAAATATGATAAAGTTTTTGTCGAAGATGTTTTGAAAGCAGTAAAAGAAGAGAAACACCGACGGATGGAGGTTGTTTATGACTCTATTACAAATAGCATCGAAAAAATGGCGGAACGCTTGCACAATAGACTTATAGAGTCAAATGAACAAGACAAATCGGTTCGTCGTTTGGAGACAAAAGAAGTTAAAAACAATAAAAAAGCAAACTTATAGCTTTTTTGAAATGAATTATAAAATCATTTCTTCATAAGTTAAAATTGTCTCGTAGCCTTTATTGGAGAAATATTCTTTCGGATTTTCTTTAGAAACTACCAGAATAAAGTCGCCTCCCCAAGCTCCCAAACTTTTTATTACACCATTAAAATCAGGAAAAACAGCCTCTTTTATGGTCTGCATTTCCAAAACTTTACTTAAATGAATTTCGTGTTTCTGAATCGCCGACGCAAATTCTTTTAATGTTTTGGCGTGAAGAATTTCATTTGTGATTTTATTGTTTTCTGCAACACTAGCTGCTAAATGATTGCCTTTGTGGTTGTTGTAGGAGAATATGGCAGATTTGCTGTTTTGTTTTTTATTCAAATACACAAAATAAAGATGTTGTGTAAAATCTGGATTAAATTCAACTTGTTTTACGAAATTATCTTTTATGCGGTATAAAATAGGCGTGTTGTTTTGTGCGCATGCAATATCGTAACCACTTCCGCCGAAACTGTTTTTTAGTAGGGTGAAAGCATTAATTTCGGTCCACTGTGCAATATTATTGATAAGAGTTGAAGAAGTTCCTAGTCCCCAATTTTTTGGAAAACTCAAATGTGTGCTTACTTTATATCCGTTAGCATTATCGATAAATTTTGGATTTAAAATATAAGCTTCGTATAAAATATTGACTAAAGTTGATTTTACAGTGTCAATGTGAGAGTCTGAACCTTTTACAACTTCGTCAAATGAAATAGTTTCTTCAAACCACAAGTGTTTATCGTAATCGTAACTTTTCCATTCAATTTGTTTGTTTTCTGAGTCTTCAATTACTAAATCCTGACCAAATTTTGTTGGTAGCGCAAATGCATCTGCTCCATCCAAAACTAGATATTCTCCAGCAATAAAAAGTTTTCCGTTACTGTAAAAGGTATTCTTCATGCTTTATTTTTTAGCCCCGATAGCAGTGGAAATCCTTTTGCTTTTTTTCTTTAAAAAAGCAAAAGATTGAAACGGATAGCGGGATTAGCTTCTAATTATTTTCTTAAATTCTCAATAAATTCTACCACAGCACTGTGAGAAACGGCTGTTTTTTTGAAGTGCGCTTTAATTAAATGACGTTCTTCATCGGTAGCTTCAAATTGATTGATAATATTGTTAAGGTGCATTTTCATGTGGCCTTCCTGAATTCCTGTTGTGGTTAAGGAACGCAATGCAGCGAAATTTTGCGCTAAACCAGCAACAGCAACAATTTCCATTAATTCTGGAGCAGATGGTTTTTCTAAAATGTCTAAGCACAATTTCACTAAAGGATGCAAAGAGGTTAAACCGCCAACGGTACCAACTGCAAGCGGAATTTCAAGCCAAAAAGTAAAAATTCCATCTTCTATTTTCGCATGCGATAAACTTGCGTACTGGCCATTTTTAGCTGCATAAGCATGTACACCAGCTTCTACAGCTCTAAAATCATTTCCGGTTGCTAGAATGACAGCATCTACGCCATTCATGATACCTTTGTTATGTGTAACCGCTCTAAAAGGTTCTATTTCTGCAATTTGAACAGCTTGAACAAAACGTTCTGCAAATTCTTGCGGACTTGTAATATGTTTTTCTGCTAAATCTTGAATTGGGCAAGAAACTTCAGCCCTAACAAGACAATGTGGAACATAGTTAGAAAGAATGCTCATGATAACTTCTAACTTTTCTCCATTTTGGCATAAATCAGAATTTTGAGCTTCTTCTTTTAAAGTTGTAGCAAATTGCTCCAGACAAGAATTGATGAAATTGGCGCCCATACTATCTTTAGTTTCAAAAGTAGCATGAAGCTGGTAGTAATTTTCTAGTAAACTTCTTTTGTCTTTTAGTTTGATGTCTAAAATTCCTCCGCCACGTTGTTGCATATTTTTGGTAATGCTTTGCGTTTCTGAGAATAATTTTGGTTTTATCTGGTCAAAAAAGTTATTTAATTTTTCGGCATCTCCGTTGTAAGTAAAATGAACCTGTCCGATTTTTTCAGTATTAATAATTGTAGCTTTAAAACCGCCTCTTGTTGACCAGTATTTTGCTGCTTTTGAAGCTGCTGCTACTACAGAACTTTCTTCAATTGCCATCGGAATGGTTTTGTATTTTCCGTTGATCAAAAAGTTAGGTGCAACTCCAAGTGGGATATAAAGGTTTGTAATGGTGTTTTCTATAAATTCATCATGAAGCTGCTGAAGCTTTTCGTCTGAATTCCAGTAATTTCTTATAATATTTTGTGCCTCTTCAGGATTTGAAAAATATTCATTTGCAATCCAATTAATTTTTTCTTTTTTGGATAATTTAGAAAATCCGGCAACAGCGTTGTTCATTCTCAATGTATTAAATAATAATGTTGCGGCAAAGATACTATTTTAAGAGTTTTGATTGCAATCTATTTCAGACATGAAAGTACGCAATCGTTATTTTTTTTAACATTTAACACTTAAAATGTGTATTATGTTTATTTTTTTTACTAAAATTGGGCTCTTTTTATATTTAAAATAATTCTAATGAATACAAGCAAATTTACTGCAGTACTTTTATTCTTAACTGCGGTTGTTTTTGGACAGCAGAAAATAACTGTCGAAAATGTTTTTAGCGGTACTTTCCGGGCAAAAGGAATGGATGAACTACAATCGCTGAAAAATACAAATCAATATACTGTTTTAAATGTTGATCAGGCGAGCAGAAGTATGCAGATTGATTTATACGACTTTGCTACCCTGAAAAAAGTATCTAATCTTATCGATACTAAAAACTTCAAAGAACTTGCAGACGGAATTGATAGCTACACTTTTGATGCTGCTGAAAAAAAGATCTTAATTGCTTGTAATTCTTCTAAAATCTTCCGTCACTCTTTTACTGCTGATTATTTCCTTTATGATATTGCAGCAAAATCTCTGATTAAACTTGTTGATTTTCAAATTCAAGAACCAACATTTTCACCTGACGGAACAAAAATCGCTTACGCAAAAGAAAATAACTTATATGTGTACGACGTAGCATCAAAAAAATCTACGGCTATTACAACAGACGGGAAGAAAAATGCTGTTATAAATGGTATTACTGACTGGGTTTACGAAGAAGAGTTTGCATTTGTTCGTGCTTTCGACTGGAGTAAAGACAGTAAAAAAGTAGCTTACATTCGTTTTGACGAAAGCCAGGTTCCTGAGTTTTCAATGTCAATCTTCCATAAAGATCTATATCCTAAAATTGAGACTTTTAAATATCCTAAAGCTGGAGAAAAAAATTCTGAAGTTTCGTTACATATTTACGATGTAGCTGCAGGTGCAACAAAAAAAGTAGATTTAGGAAAATATAATGATTTCTATATTGCAAGAATGCAATGGACAAATGATGCAAATGTACTTTCGGCACAGGTTTTAAACCGTCACCAAGACAATTTAGATTTATTGTTTGTTGATGGTAATACGGCAACTGCAAAAGTAGTTTTAAATGAAAAAGATAAAGCGTATGTAGATATCAATGATAATTTGACGTTCTTAAAAGATAACAGTTTTATCTGGACAAGCGAAAAAGACGGGTTTAATCATATTTATGTATATGATAAAAACGGAAAACTTAAAAATCAAATTACAAAAGGAAACTGGGAAGTGGTTTCATACTACGGTTTCGACGAAAAAACTAAAACTATTTTCTATCAGTCTACAGAAAATGGCTCTATCAACAGAGATCTTTACAGAATTGGTTTAGACGGAAAAAATAAAGTGCGTTTGTCTTCAAAAACAGGAACAAGTGCAGCGACTTTTAGTCCAAACTTCCAATACTTTATTACAACTTTCTCAAGTAATACACAGCCTACAACGTATACTTTAAACGAGGCTAAAACTGGAAAAGAAATTCAGGTTATCGAAAATAATCAGGCTCTTGCAGATAAATTGAAAGCGTATAATCTTCCTTCAAAAGAGTATTTTGTTTTAAAAACAGCAAAAGGAAACGAATTAAATGCATGGATTTTAAAACCAAAAGATTTTGATCCTTCAAAAAAATATCCTGTTTTCATGTTCCAATATTCAGGGCCAGGATCTCAGCAGGTGGCAAATCAGTGGAATAATTCTAATGATTACTGGTTTCTTTCTTTAACACAACAAGGTTATATCGTAGCTTGTGTTGACGGACGAGGTACTGGTTTTAAAGGAGCTGATTTCAAAAAAGTTACACAAAAAGAATTAGGAAAATACGAGGTTGAAGACCAAATCGATGCAGCAAAAGTAATTGGTGCTTATCCTTACGTTGATGCTTCAAGAATTGGAATCTTCGGATGGAGCTACGGTGGATTTATGGCTTCTAACTGTATTTTCCAAGGAAATGATGTGTTTAAAATGGCAATTGCTGTTGCACCAGTTACAAACTGGAGATTTTATGACAGTGTTTATACAGAAAGATATATGCAGACTCCGCAAGAAAATGCAAGCGGATATGATCAAAACTCTCCTATAAATCATGTTGATAAATTGAAAGGGAAGTTCTTGTTGATTCATGGTTCTGGAGATGATAATGTTCATGTTCAAAACACAATGCAGATGATGGAAGCTTTAATTCAGGCTAATAAACAATTTGATTCTCAAATTTATCCAGATAAAGATCATGGTATTTATGGCGGAAAAACAAGAGTTCAGCTTTATACTAAAATGACCAACTTTATTAAAGAAAATTTATAATCTAAAAATAATTTAACCTAATTAAATAAACGAATAATATGGGAGAAAATCAAGTGAAAACTGCGCATCCAAAAGGACTTTGGGTATTGTTTGGAACTGAGATGTGGGAGCGGTTCAATTTTTATGGAATGCGAGCTTTATTGACTTTATTTCTTGTGAATTCATTATTGATGAAAGAAGAGGAAGCGTCATTAATTTATGGAGGTTTTCTTGGACTTTGTTATTTGACACCAATGTTAGGTGGTTTTGTTGCTGACCGATATTTAGGAAACAGAAATTGTATCTTATTAGGAGGATTATTGATGGCAATAGGACAATTGCTTTTGTTTACGAGCGGGAGCGTTTTTGGATCTAATTTAGGTTTAGCAAAAATCATCATGTACTCTGCGTTAGGAGTAATTGTTTTTGGTAATGGATTCTTCAAACCAAACATTTCTAGTATGGTTGGAAGTTTATATCCAAAACAAGAAAAAACCAAATTAGATAGTGCTTTTACTATTTTCTATATGGGAATTAACATCGGAGCATTTTTAGGCCAGTCTATCTGTCCTTTATTAGGAGATGTTAAAGACGCAGGAGGAATTAGAGATATTCATGCTTTTAGATGGGGATTCTTGGCAGCTTCTGTTGCAATGTTGTTAGGGACAGTTCTTTTCTATTTCCTGAAAAATAAATATGTAGTTTCTCCAGAAGGAAAACCATTAGGAGGACTTCCTTCTAAAAATGATGCTTCAGATTTTGAAGAAGGAGAAGCGCAAAAAGCAAACTTTTCTAATAAGGCTTTGGCAGTTGCAGGAATTGCGTTTATCGCTTTAGGATTCTTTTTTCATTATGTTGTAGGTCAGAACTTAATTTATACTTTAATTTATTCAAGTGGTTTAGCTTTGGCAGGATTAATTATATCTGATACTTCTTTGACTAAAGTTGAAAGAGATAGAATTATTGTAATTTACATCGTGTCGTTCTTTATTATTTTCTTCTGGGCGGCGTTTGAGCAAGCAGGTTCATCTTTAACTTTTATTGCAGATAACCAAACAGACAGGCATTTCTTTGGTTGGGCAATGCCTCCATCGATGGTTCAGATTTTTAACGGAATGTTTGTTGTGGTTTTAGCAGTTCCTTTTAGTATTCTTTGGGATACTTTAAGAGCTAAAGGAAAAGAGCCGATCTCTCCTGTAAAATTAGCAGCTGGTTTAGTGATAATTTCTGTGAGTTTCTTTATGATTGCAACTCAAGTTTCTTATATCGGAACTTCTGGTTTATTGCTAGTTAAATGGTTAATCTTATTGTATTTCTTAAATACATGTGCTGAATTGTGTTTATCTCCAATTGGTTTGTCTTTGGTTGGTAAATTATCTCCAAAACGTTTTGCATCATTATTATACGGAGTATTCTTTTTATCTAATGCATCAGGATATGCTTTAGGAGGAACTTTGGGTTCTATCTTGCCTGCAACTGGTGATAAATTTGCAAAAGCAAAAGAATTAGGAATCGATCTTCAAGCGGTTTTAGATAAAAAAGTAACATTATCGGCAGAGCAAATATCTTTATTGGATCACCATCAAATTAGTGCACAAAATCCAATTTTTGCAGGATTTGAAATCCATAATTTATATGAATTCTTTATGGTATTTGTTGTACTTACAGGTATTGCTGCAATCTTATTATTTGCTTTAACACCACTATTGAAAAAATTAATGCACGGTGTTAGATAAAAAAATGGAAAACAATATTACTTTAGAAGAAATTCAAAATTTTAAAGGCAAGTACCCAAAACAATTGTGGTACTTGTTTTTGGTTGAAATGTGGGAACGTTTTTGTTTCTACGGAATGCGTGGGGTTCTGGCTTTTTTTATGGTAGACCAATTAGGTCTAGTGGAAGGAAAAGCAAATTTGCAATATGGAGCAATTCAGGCTTTTGTATATGCATTTACTTTTATTGGTGGAATTTTTGCTGATAAAATTTTAGGGTTTAAGAAATCACTTCTTTTTGGAGGAATTGTCATGATTCTTGGAAACTTGCTTATTGCGGCTTCTCCCCATGATTTCTTTTATTACGGAATAACACTTTCTATTATTGGAACAGGTTTTTTTAAACCAAACGTTTCTTCGATGGTAGGAGAGTTGTATCATGAAAACGACGGCCGTCGTGATGCTGGTTACGGATTGTTTTATGCAGGAATTAATATAGGTGGAATGCTTGGTGGAGCAATTCCTATTTATTTAGGAAAGAACTATTCTTGGAGTCTTTGCTTTCTTTCTGCAGCAATTGTTATGGTAATTGGAGTTATTACTTTTCTTTTAACGAAAAAACATTTAGCGCCAATTGGAAATTCTCCATTAGAAAATCAAGCGCCGAAAAAACGTAATCTTTATGAAATAGCGGTTTATGTTGGTTCTTTTGTTGTAATACCATTAGTTTATATAATGGTTATCAATTCTGATTTTACAGAGTACTTTATGTATACTATGGGAATAGTGGCATTAGGGTACTTTGCATATGAATTGATAATGCTAAAGGATGGAAAACAACAACGAAAACTTTTAGCTGCATTTGTGTTTATTTTTGGATACTTTATGTTTATGGCAATTTCGGAGCAATCTGGAGGGTCATTGTCTTTGTTTGCAAAAGATAATTTATCTAACAAGTTATTGTTTTTTAATATTGATCCAAACGTAGTAAATAATAGTATCAACTCATTGTATGTTGTTATTTTTAGTCCGTTGGTAGGATTGTTATGGATATTTATGGCTAAACGAAAAATTGAACCTAATACTGTTATTAAGTTCGGTTTATCATTTGTTTTGCTTGCGGCAGGTTTCTTCATTTTTTACTCTGCTAGATTTTTTGTTGATGCAGACGGATTAAGTTCTCTAGATGTTTTTGCTTTAGGATATCTTGTGTATACGCTTGGAGAGTTGTGTATTGGTCCAATCGGAATGTCGGTAATTACAAAATTATCGCCTAAAAGATTGTTTGGAATGATGATGGGATTATGGTTCCTGTCAAGTGCATTTGGTCAGTTTGCTGCTGGGAAATTGGGAGCTGAAATATCTGATGCCAACACTGGAACTACATTAATGTCTAAACTTATTGCTTATACAGACGGATATTATCAATTAGCGCTATATTCTTTAATTGCTGGAGTTGTTTTAATTGTTTTTACCCCGTTAATTAGAAAATTAATGCAAGAAGTTAAATAATTATGTTGTAATAACTTTTTGCATAAATTTGTGAAAAATTTCCCATTATGAAAAAAATAGTACTTATTGCTTTGTTTTTAATCGGTGCTGCTAATCTACAGGCACAAGAATTAAAATGGTATACAGATGTTAGAGAAGCAATTACTGTTAGTAACAAAGAACAGAAGCCTATGCTGATGTTTTTTACAGGCAGTGATTGGTGCGGATGGTGTATTCGTTTACAAAATGAAGTTTTAAAGACTGCTGAGTTTAAAAAATGGGCAACAGATAATGTGGTTTTAGTTGAGTTAGATTATCCTAGATCCGTTCCTCAGACACCAGAGCTTAAAAGTCAGAATAACGAATTGCAGCAAGCTTTTGGAATTCAAGGGTTTCCGACGGTTTTCTTTACTAGTGCAGAAACAAAAGATGGTAGGGTAAACTTTAAAGGTCTTGGTAAAACAGGATATGTTGCCGGCGGGCCGTCAGCATGGTTAACTGTTGCGGAAGAAATTGTGCATCCGAAGAAATTGTAGTTTTTAATTAAAAAAGATAAATGAAAAAGCCTCTTACTCAGTAAGAGGCTTTTTTTGTTTAGTAAGAAAAACTCTTTGCAAATTTGTGGTTGATTGAGTATTTTTTATTTTATTATATTTAAAAAAACACATAATGTATTTTTTGTGCTAATAAAATTTGGATAACTAAAATATAATGTTAATTTCGTCTTGCTAATCTAACCAAAACCAATTTATATGACTAAAAAATTACTTATCCTACTGTTTTTTTTAGGTTCATTTATGATGCAAGCACAAAACTTAGCATGGAGAACAAACATGACAGATGCTATTGCTATAAGTAATGACCAGAAAAAACCAATGTTGATTTTATTCACTGCCTCAGGTGTACCAGAAAATCTTCAAAATGAAATCTTTAAAACACCCGATTTTGCCGTATGGTCGCGTGACAACGTGGTCTTGGTAAAATTAGATTTATCTGATATGAATGCTTCAGATAGTGATCGCGAGCAAAACGTAAAATTGAAAAATGCATTTGGAGTTCAAGATCTTCCAGAAGTATGTTTTGCAATGGCATCAGTACGAAAAAACAAAACTACATTTAGTGCTTTAGGAAAAATAGCCTACAAACCTGGAGGAGCAAAAGCGTGGATTGCAGAATCAAATGCAATTTTGCACCCAGCAGAATAGTAAACGATTTCATTCGACTTTTATTTTAATTTTTTTTAGTCCCTTTCTGTTTCATGCAGAGAGGGATTTTTTTTGATCTAAAAATAAGAGGTAAAGAATTTGATTATTTCGAAGAGTGTTTATTTTACATTTGTTAAAAAACAGCTTATTTATTATCAATTTCATTTTAATGCTTAAAGGTTGATTTTTAATAGCTTAAATTTTTTATTGGATTGTGTTTTTGTATTAATTTAGTTGTATTAACCTACCAAAACCCAAATTATATGCCTAAAAAATTACTTATCCTATTGCTGTTTTTAAGTCCGTTTTACATGAATTCTCAAAATGTAATATGGAAAACAGACATTAATGATGCTGTGGCTGTGAGCGCTGAGAAAAGAAAACCTCTATTGATTTTTTTTACTGCTCAAGGTGTTAATCCTCAGTTGCAGAATGAAATATTTTCTACTCGAGATTTTGAAGAATGGGCACGTAAAAACGTTATTTTGTTAAAACTTGACCTTTCTGATCCTACCGCATCTGAAACGGTTAAAGAGCAAAATTTAAGATTAAAGAATGCTTTTGGTATAGAAGATATTCCGCAAGTATGTTTTTCTGAAGTCGCGGTCAGGAAAGGAAAAACCAATTTTAATAAACTAGGGCTTATTGCTTATAAAGCTTCTGGAGTTAAGAATTGGATTTCTGAATCTAATTCGATTTTAAATCCGGAATAAAAAATTATAGTTGATAATATCCCTTTTCTTTTGTTGAATGAAAAGGGATGTTTTTTTTAAGACAGCTTTTTTTCCAGTATTTCTGAATCGAATTAGAATTTGAACCATCTGCAATAACAACTTTTGGATGAATATCTTCCAGCACTCGATCTAGATTTATTTTTGAAGTTTGAGTAAGGATTAAAATGTCTGGGTGAATTTTTTCTGGAACAACTTTAGCGCTGTCAATTATTAGAATTTTGTTGTGTTTAAAGTAAAGCACGTTTTTAATCTCTTTGATTTTAGACAGAGCGATTGAATTTCCAATGAGATAAGAATTTATAGTTCTTGTATTGATGTTCTTCTGAATTGTATCTCGGGTATAAAGTGTAATGTTTCTTCCTAAACGTTCAGAAATAATTGTATTGCTTTTTTCATTATAAACAATTAATTCGTTTTTGTTTTCGGTTTCGATTTTAGTCAGAATAAAAGAAATTTGAATCAAAATAATTGTGGTAAATACTAATGTCAATTTATTAAAGCTGGGTTTTTTAATCCAGATTATTGAGCCAATTGTAAAGAGGGAGAATGTCCATAAATGATAGAGGTTGAAACGGATATCTCTAATGACAAATGAATCGACAGATGCTACAGCATGAATCATTAAGTTTAAAAGATAAATGCTTTTTTCAAAAATCAATGTTATGAATAATGGTGGACTTGTAAAAATGGCGATAATCATAATTACTATTCCTGCAATCATAATAAAAGATAAAACAGGTAGGATAATGATGTTTGTGACAAAAAACAGACCTGGAAATTGGTGAAAATAGTAAAGGCATAAAGGCAAAGTACCAATTTGTGCAGCAAAAGAAACGGTCAAAGCTTCCCAAATATAAACGGTCAATTTGTTCTTTGGTTTATAAAGGTTCTTTAAAATAGGATGTAACCAAAGAATAAAGAATAAGGCGATATAACTTAATTGAAAACCAACATCAAATAAAAAAAAGGGTTCAAAAAGTAATATCAATAAAATAGAAACTAATAAAGTGTGATAGATATTACCATTTCTGCGTAAATGACTTCCGATTGCAACAAATGAGAACATAACTACAGATCTTAAAACCGAAGGAGATAAACCAGAAATTATAGCAAAACCGACCAATGAAATTAAGATTGATGCCAATTTAAAGAGAGAACCTTTTCTTGTGTTTGGAATTGGTTTAAGGATAAAAGTGATAAAAAGCATTATAAAGCCTACATGCAGCCCTGAAACAGATAATATATGCGTTGCTCCAGAATATTGATAATCTTGAATTATATCTTGTGAAATCTCCTGTTGCTGTCCTAAAATTAGAGCCAAAGCAACATTCATTTCAGCTTTATTGAATTTTGATTTTTCGAGATTGGAAATTATTCTGGAATGCAATTTTGCACAGTAATACCAAATGTCTTTTTGAATCGTTTTGCTAACCAGAATTTCTTTCTTCTGGCAATAAATCTGCGCGTAGATTTGTTTGTCTGCCAAATACCTGCTATAATCAAACTGGTTTGGATTTTTGTTTGGTTTATTTTGCTGAAGTACAGTTTCAAGTTTAATGCTATTTCCTATCAATAAAGTATTTTGACTGCTATCTTTTTGAACATTTACAATTACTTTTCCTGAATACGCTTTTCCTGAGATTGTTTTTATGAGGCCAATGTATCGATCGCTAAAATCGTTGCTTTTTAATTTTTCTCTTAAGATTAATGTTATGGCTTGAGAATTTTTGAAAGCGGTCTGACAATTTATATAATTATTTTTCTGAAGACTTTGTGTATGGCATAAAAGTGTTAATGCTCCAATGTAGAAAGATAAAATGTAACTCAAAATTCCGAATAATGTCGATTTCTTATTGCGTTTTAAATTCCAAAAGAAAACTCCGGAAAATGCTATAAAACTAATCGAGACGAAAATGGAAACTACCGAGATGGAAAAATGAAGATAATACGAAGCAATTATGCCAATTATAAAGGCTGACGTAATTTTTACTAACGGAAAATCTAATACTTTCATGGCATAAAAGTATTAAATATTTGTAAGAAAAATAATAAAAAAAAATACTCTTTTTAAGGAATTACTCTGTTAACCTGTTCAAAAGAGTTTTTGTAATAAGGTTCTTTAGTGGAGGAAATAATTACTCCTTTTGAAGTCGAGGAATGAACAAATTTTATTTCATCAGAATTGACTTCTGTAATTAATCCAACATGATTAATTTGTCTGCTTTTGTTGGTTTTAAAGAAAATTAGATCACCTTTTTTGGCATCATTTAACGGAATCACTTTTCCAATTTTTGCCTGCTCATAAGAACTTCTCGGAAGATTGATGCTTTCGCTTTCAAAAGTAGTGTAAACCAATCCAGAACAATCAAATCCGCTTTTTGTGGTTCCTCCTGCTTTATATCGAACACCAATATTGTCAGTAGCTTTTTCAACTAGATTATTTACTAAAGTTCTGTTTTCTCTTTTAGATTCGTTTTTGTTTGCAACAGAAGAAGTCGATTTACAAGAAGTAAAAGCAACTGCCAAAAGCAGAAAAAGGAGTATTCTTTTCAAAATAGATTAATAAGTTTGTTTTAAATCGGCAACAATGAGTCTTGCTGTGTTTTTACTCGCTCCAACTCCGCCAAGTTTTTGTTCTAATATATCGTAATTTTGTAGCACTTTATTGCGATAGCTAGGCTCTAATAATTTTTGAAGCTCTTCTTTAATTCGTTTTTTGTTGCAATCTCCTTGAATCAATTCTGTTACCACTTCTTGATCCATAATTAAATTGACAAGAGAAATATATTTTAAGGTGATAATACGTTTTGCAATCTGATAAGAAACTTCACTTCCTTTATAGCAAACCACTTCTGGCACTTTAAAAAGCGCTGTTTCAAGAGTTGCAGTTCCAGAAGTTACTAAAGCTGCGGTTGAAGAGCGAAGCAAATCGTACGTTTTATTTGAAACAAACGCGATGTTTTTGTTTTTTAAGAATTGCTGATAGAACTCATATTCTTGACTTGGAGCACCTGCAATAACAAATTCGTAATCCTGAAAATCATCTACAACGCTCAGCATCACACTTAGCATTTTGGTGATTTCCTGTTTACGACTTCCTGGTAGGACAGCAATGATTGGTTTTTCGCCTAGATTATTTTCTTTTCTAAATAAAGCTTCATCAAAAGCAGGCTGATTCTGAATGGCGTCAATAAGCGGATGTCCAACAAAATCTACAGGAAAATGATGTTTGTCTTCGTAAAAACTTTTCTCAAAAGGCAAAATCACAAACATCTTATCGACATCTTGTTTGATGGCTTTAATTCTGTTTTCTTTCCAAGCCCAAATTTGAGGAGAAATATAATAGTGTGTTTTATAGCCTAATTCTTTTGCCCATTTTGCAATTCGCATATTAAAACCAGGATAATCAATAAAAATAATCACGTCTGGTTTAAATTCTGTGATGTCTTTTTTACAGATTTTGATATTGTTTAAAATAGTTTTTAAATTGAAAACCACTTCAATAAAGCCCATAAATGCTAGGTCGCGATAGTGTTTTACCAGAGTTCCGCCTGCTTTCTGCATTAAGTCTCCGCCCCAAAATCTAATTTCTGCTTCTGGATCTTCAACATATAATGCTTTCATTAAATTTGAACCGTGTAAATCTCCAGAGGCTTCTCCTGCAATTATGTAATATTTCATGTTGGTTTTTTTGTAAATGTGCTAAAGTTGTAACCGTTAAAGGGAACTTAGCAAAGATAAGATTTAAATAACTAATGTAGAAATTGCCAATAGAATCACGGCTAAAATTACGCCTCGAGCCATATATTCTTTGTTCCTCTTTAAAAGAATAGCAAATACGCCAAGATCTAAAAGTGTTCCTATGGTAATTATTTTTCCAAGATATCCGTATTCTCGTATCATTTGAAATCCTTGTGAAATGTCAAATGTGGTAAAAAAAGTGATGAAGAGATAACTTCCTAAAAGAGCCGTAAAAATTCCGATTATAAAACCGATCAGTATTTCTTTAGTCATTTAATTTCCAAGTATTAAGTTGCTGAATAGAGTGGTGAGCGGTCAAGTCAAATTGTACAGGAACAACCGAAATGTATCCGTTTGCCAAAGCCCATTCATCGGTATCTTCGCCTTTATCTTCGTTTACAAATTTGCCCGCAAGCCAGTAATAATCTTTCCCAAATGGAGTTTGTCTTTTGTCAAACTTTTGTGCGTAATACGCTTTCGCTTGACGGCAAACTTTAATGCCTTTAATTTCAGATTCTTTTAGTTTTGGAAAGTTGACGTTTAAAACTACTCCAGGAGGAAGTTTATTGGCCAAAGTTTCTAAAGTGATTTTTTTCACAAAAGACTTGATCGGTTCAAAATCAGCATTCCAATCAAAATCTAAAAGAGAAAAACCGATTGCCTGAATACCTTCAATTCCAGCTTCAACGGCCGCGCTCATGGTTCCAGAATAAATAACATTGATAGAAGAATTCGATCCGTGGTTGATTCCCGAAACGCATAAGTCAGGTTTGCGTTTCAAGATTTCATTTACTGCCAATTTTACACAATCTACAGGGGTTCCAGAGCAGCTGTACTCTGCAATTGTGTCATCGTCTTTTGAAATTTTATCTATAAATAAAGTATTGTTGACTGTGATTGCGTGTCCCATGGCGCTTTGAGGTTTGTCTGGTGCAACAACAATGACATCGCCTATCGTTTCCATAATGCTAATAAGGGCTCTAATTCCAGGAGCCAAAATACCATCATCGTTAGTTACTAATATAAGTGGTTTCTCAGCTTTCATTTAATAAATATTTATGTGTAGTTTTAACAATTGTAAGATTTTAAGAACAAAATTAATCACAATTATTTGCGATAAGTCACAAATACTGTAAAATTTGTCAACTAAGGTAAAGAACTTTTTTACGAATTAAACATTTTTATATCTTTAACAAAAAATTATCGAAGCGTTAGCTCTCGTGGCATAGTTTTTAACGTAACTTAGATAAAAAAATTGATGAATGCTATTATAAAGTTTATGAAAAGAAATTATAAGATACTCATAGCCGTATTGTGCTTATCGCTTACATTATTTGCATTTAAGATGAATGCCGATAGGACAATCGACCCAGATCCGAACAGAGACAAGACACTTTTAGAATTATTAGCATTTGTTATTGAAAAAGGACATTATAGTCCAGCAGAAATAAATGATGAGTTTTCAAAAGGTATTTTTAAGGATTATATTGATGCTTTAGACCCTTCAAAAAGGTTCTTTCTTCAGTCTGATATTGATGAGTTCAAACAGTATGAATTAATGTTGGATGATCAGTTTTTGAATAAAGATATTACGTTTTTTAACCTTACTTATACAAGGTTAATGAAGCGTATGGAAGAAAGTAAAAAACGTTACAAAACGATTTTAAGTCAGCCATTTAACTATAATGTAGATGAGACTTTTGATGCGGATTATGAGAAAATCCCGTATGCAAAGAACTTAAATGAGATTAATGAAAGATGGAGAAAACAGATTAAATTATCTACTCTTTCTTCTTTAGTTACAAAACAAAAAATTGAAGAAGAAAAGAAGAAAAAAGATCCAGCTTACAAAGAAAAATCTTTTGAAACTTTAGAAAAAGAAACTCGTGAAAGTTCTTTAAAATCTCTAGATGATAATTTTAGCGTAATTAAAGATTTGAATAGAGACTACTGGTTTTCTGTGTATTTGAACTCTATCATGGCTCGTTTTGATCCACACACAAGTTATTTTGCACCAGAAGAAAAAGATCGTTTTGATGTAAATATCAGTGGAAAACTTGAAGGTATCGGAGCTCGTTTGACTAAGAAAAACGATTTTACTCAAATTGATGAATTAATTTCTGGAGGTCCAGCTTGGAAAGGAAAACAGCTTGAAGCTGGAGATTTAATCTTAAAAGTAGCTCAAGGAAACGAAGAGCCGGTTGATGTTGTTGGAATGCGCTTGGATGATGTTGTGAAAAAAATTAAAGGTCACAAAGGAACCGAAGTAAAACTGACAGTTAAAAAAGTAGATGGTTCTATCAAAGTAATTTCTATCATTCGTGATGTTGTAGAAATTGAAGAAACATACGCTAAATCTAGTGTTGTTGAGAAAAATGGCTTGAAATACGGAGTAATTTATCTTCCTAAGTTCTATATCGATTTTGAAAATAAAGACGGACGTGATGCAGGAAAAGATATTGCTCGCGAAGTAGAAAGATTGAAACAAGCAAACGTTAACGGTATTGTTTTGGACGTTCGTGATGATGGTGGAGGATCTCTTTCTACAGTGGTTGATATTGCAGGTTTATTTATCGAAGACGGACCAATCGTTCAGGTAAAATCTGCTGGTAAAAAGAAAGAAGTTTTATACGATAAAGACAAAAAAATCGAGTGGGATGGTCCATTGGTTATTATGGTAAACAGTTTTTCTGCTTCGGCATCTGAGATTTTAGCAGCGGCAATTCAGGATTACAAACGTGGTGTAATTATCGGAAGTAAACAGACTTACGGAAAAGGAACTGTTCAAAATGTATTAGATTTAAATCAATTTGTGCGTAACGCAAATTATGGAGATCTTGGTGCATTGAAAATTACAGGACAGAAGTTTTACAGAATAAACGGTGGTTCTACTCAGCTTGAAGGAGTTCATAGTGATGTTGTAATGCCAGATCGTTATGCTTACCTTAAAATGGGCGAGAGAGATATTGATAATGCAATGCCTTGGGATAAAATTGATCCAGCCGATTACAGCACATGGACGTCTAATGAAAATTTTTCTAAAGCAATCAATAACAGTAGAAACAGAATTGCACAAAATCCTCAGTTTAAATTAATTGATGATAATGCAAAATGGATTGATGTTAAAAATAAAGAAAACGTTTATAGCTTGAATATTAAGAGTTTCAAAGAGACTCAGGAACAAGTTGAAAACGAAGGAAAAAAATATAAGCCAATTTCTGATTACAAAAACGATCTGATTTTTACATCACTTCCTTATGAAGAAGAAGAAATGAAAGCTGATGCTTCTTTAAAAGAAAAAAGAGACGCATGGCACCAAGCATTATCTAAAGATGTTTATGTAGAAGAAGCTTTAAATGTATTAGATGATTTGCAAACAAAAAGTTTGGTAAAAACTACAGTTAATCCTAAAATGAAAAAGGATAAACTAGTGAAGTCTTAAGTTCGAGAAGAATTTAATTTGTTAAAAACGCTCTATAAATTTTGAATTTATGGAGCGTTTTTTTGTAAGTTCGCTTTTAAAAATAGAAATATGAAAGGTTGTGTAGGTTTGATTTTGCTAAGTTTTGCATTGTTATCATGTAAAAAAGAAAATACGCAAATTAAGGAAGAGATAAATGGTAATGAAGTGGTTTCTTTTAAAGGAAATTCTACTCACAAAGATTCTTTGTACACAGTTGCTTATCTCCCGATTTCGACAACCAAACAGATTGTAAAGCACCAATATTACACGCTTTCTTATAATGAAAAATTTGAACAGGCAGAATGGGTGGCTTACGAATTGAAAAAGGAGTATTTAAAAAACAGTGATTACAAAAGACCTTATTTTATAGAAGATCCAAAAGTAACAACAGGTTCGGCTGATTGGAGAAATTATAAAAAATCAGGCTACGATAAAGGCCATCTTTGTCCTGCTGGTGATATGGAGTTCAATAAAGATGCATATAATGATACTTTTTATACGTCGAATATTTCTCCACAGAAAAAAGAATTTAATGCAGGAATTTGGAATAGAATCGAGCAGAAAACTCGCTATTGGGCAGGAAAATATGATGATATTTATGTCGTAACTGGCGGAATTGCTAAAGATTCGGATAAAAAAATTGGAACAGAGAAAGTTGCGGTTCCTAAATATTTTTATAAAATTGTTTTAGCTAAATCAGGAAAAGACCATAAGGCAATTGCTTTCTTAGTGCCAAATGAAAAAAGTGATAAATCCATTTATGATTTTGTTGTTCCAATCGAAACTTTAGAAAAAATGACTGGAATTGATTTCTTTCCAAATCTTAAAAACTTAAAAAGCAGTATAGATTTTTAATTAAATACTGTTTACCTATAATTAATCTAGAATAGAAATAAGAATGCCTTTTTTTAAAATGAACAAGCAATTGATTTTTGCTGGTTTAATGATTGCTTTTATCATAAACCACGGCTATAGCCAAACAATACTGAATAAACAAAATATAGAAAATACGCTTAACGACGCCTTTAATAAATTTAAAGATTTAAAAGAAGGAAAAAATGCTGATTATATTAAAGAATTAGCTAATGTTGATCCTAATATTTTTGGTATTGCAATTGTTACTGCAGAGGGAGTCGTATATACAAAAGGGGATATAACATCGATGGTTTCAATTCAAAGTATATCGAAAGTATTTACGATGGCAAAAGTAATTGAACAAGAAGGTCCACAGTTTTTGCAAGACAAAGTAGGCGTAAATGCCACTGGATTGCCATTTAATTCTATTGTTGCAGTAGAAATGCATAAAGGCGATAAAATAAATCCTCTCGTAAATCCTGGAGCGATTGCAACTACAAGTCTTATTCGAGGTAATGATTCTGTAGCAAAATGGAAAGAAATCCAGAAAGTTCAGAGCGACTTTGCTGGAAGGCAGCTTTCTATGAATCGTCCTGTTTATATAAGTGAAGCTGGTGATAATTTGAGAAATCAAGCTATTGCACATTTGTTATTGGCTTATAATAGAATGTATTTTGATCCAGTACAAGCAACAGACATTTATACTAAACAATGTGCATTGAATGTAAATGTAAAAGATCTTGCTACAATGGCGGCCACATTGGCAAATGGAGGCGTTAATCCTGTTACAAAGAATAAGGTGGTTAGTCAGGCAACTGTAATGTATACTTTACCTGTAATGGCAACTGCAGGTCTTTATGATAATTCTGGAATTTGGCTTTTTAATTCGGGACTTCCAGCAAAAAGTGGTGTAGGAGGAGGAATGCTGGCGATATGTCCTGGTAAATTTGGAATTGCTGTTATTTCGCCGCCATTAGATGAATCTGGAAATAGTTTGAAAGCTCAGAAAGTGATCCAATATGTTGTGGAAAAACTTAAAGTGAATCCTTATTGGATTGAACCTAAGTAGGTTTTATATAATAAAAAAAAGTCCAAAAATTATTTTGGACTTTTTTTTGCTTTATAAAATTTAAAAAGTAGTAAGGCTTTTTAAATCTGCTATGGTTTCTGTTGGATTTTCAGCTTTAAAAACAAAACTTCCAGCAACTAAAACATCTGCTCCAGCTTCGACTAATTGTTTTGCATTTTTGCTGGTTACACCGCCGTCAATTTCGATTAATGTTGAAGCGTTTTTACGAGTAATAAGTGCTTTTAGTTTCTTTACCTTATCATAAGTGTTTTCGATGAACGATTGTCCTCCAAATCCTGGATTTACGCTCATTATGCAAACCACATCGATGTCGTTGATGATATCCTCTAATAAGTCAACATTTGTATGCGGATTCATAGCTACACCTGCTTTCATTCCTTCAGCTTTAATTGCTTGTAGTGTTCTGTGTAAGTGCGTGCATGCTTCATAATGTACAGTCAATCCATTTGCTCCTAAATCAGCAAAAGTTTTAATGTATCGGTCTGGATCGACAATCATTAAATGTACATCGATATATTTTTTGGCATGTTTTGAAATTGCTTCTAAAACTGGCATTCCGAATGAGATGTTTGGAACGAAAACGCCATCCATAATATCGATATGAAACCAATCTGCCTGACTGTTGTTAAGCATTTCTGAATCGCGCTGTAAATTACCAAAATCGGCAGCAAGAACTGAAGGAGCAATAAGTGTATTTTTCATTGTGTGTTGTTTTATTGCAAAGATAAAGTTTTTTATACTGTTGATTATAATTTAACCGCAAAGCACGCTAAGAATTACGCAAAGTGCACTAAGTTTTTTTGCCACAGATGAAAGGGATTAAAATGATTTTATAATCTGTGTAAATCCTTTAATCTGTGGCTATTTCTTTTTTTCTTTGTGAACTTTGCGTAATTCTTAGCGTGCTTTGCGGTAAAAAAACTTTAAAAATAAAAAACTCCGGTAATCAGCCGGAGTTTCAATCATCAATCAAAAAACGAACAGTCAATCAAACTGTTGTTTGCGGTACAAAGGTTTCAAGTTTTATGTTTCAAGTTACAAAAGCAACCTGAAACTTTAAACCTGAAACAAATATTGTCTTATCCTAAGTAAGTTTTAAGGATTTTACTTCTAGAAGTGTGTTTCAATCTACGGATTGCTTTTTCTTTAATCTGACGAACACGCTCACGAGTAAGGTCGAAAGTTTCTCCAATTTCTTCAAGAGTCATTGGGTGCTGATCGCCAAGTCCAAAATACAAACGAACAACATCTGCCTCTCTTGGAGTTAATGTTTCTAAAGAACGTTCGATTTCAGTACGAAGAGATTCGTGAATTAATTCTCTATCAGGATTTGGAGATTCACCAGAACGTAATACGTCATAAAGGTTAGAATCTTCTCCTTCAACAAGAGGAGCATCCATAGATAGGTGACGTCCAGAGTTTTTCATAGACTCTTTTACGTCGTTTACAGTCATGTCAAGTTCTTTTGCAATTTCTTCAGCAGAAGGTGGACGCTCGTTAGATTGCTCTAATAAAGCATACATTTTGTTGATTTTATTGATAGAACCAATTTTATTTAATGGCAAACGTACAATACGAGACTGTTCAGCTAGAGCTTGAAGAATCGATTGACGAATCCACCATACAGCGTAAGAAATGAATTTGAAACCACGAGTTTCATCAAAACGTTGAGCCGCTTTAATTAAACCTAAGTTTCCCTCATTAATTAAGTCAGGAAGAGTTAATCCTTGGTTTTGATATTGTTTAGCCACAGATACTACGAAACGTAGGTTGGCTTTTGTTAGTTTTTCTAAAGCTCTTTGATCACCAGCCTTTATTCTTTGTGCTAATTCTACCTCTTCATCAGCGGTAATTAGGTCAACTTTTCCAATTTCTTGTAGATATTTATCTAACGATGCAGTTTCACGATTAGTTACCTGCTTGGTGATTTTAAGTTGTCTCATGTTGTTGTCTCCCTATTTTTTAAGTGTACAAATGGTTATACGTAAGGAGTATCGAAAAAGTTACAAAAAAATTATCTTATTTTTTTTAAAATTAAAAATTTTAATTGTCTGAAATTACAAAAGCCTTGATTTACAATGCAATCAAGGCTTTTATTTATTTGTTTTTTTACGGTAATTATTTTACTGTAATATTTTTAGAAACGTAAACTGGGTGTCCATTTTCAGTAAAACCTTCTAGAACGACCTCAAAATTTCCTTTAATATCAGAAGTGTAAAATGACAAATTTTCTTCTTTTGTATTTAGATTAATATCTGGCTTCCATAATAATTGATATCTGTAATCAGGAATTCTCTGTAATTTATTTCCTGATGAATAGTCAGGATTATTATAAACTTTTTCAGGATTAGGACGCTGAAGTTCCATTGTTTTTAGATACTTCTTCGCATAATTCTCTGAAAATTCATTGTTTTTGGTTTCGAAACTAATTAATCCGCCATATAAATTTGGACCATATACATAAGGTTCTGTAATTAAACTAACCTTATTGACATTTGCCATGTTGTACTCAAAAAGATCACTTGGATCTTGAATTAAAAGCCCGTCAACAAGTACCAATGGTGGTCCAAAAATTTGTAAATCTTTTTGATTGTTTCTTATAAAGAGCTGATATTTTCCGTTGTTTTTTCTATAATAAAGTTCTACAATAATCTCTACTATGTTTTCTTTTAAAGTTGGAAATCGGGTATAATCATCTAAAACATATGATTTTTCGATTGTAGTAAAAAAAGGATTCATAACAGCCTCTGTAACCAAACTGTCTTTCTTGATTTGATAATAGGCATTTTGAATTTGACTTGCTGTTGATCTTTCTTCAATGTCATTTTTTAATTCTGGCGATAAATTTAGTTTTGATGAAAACTGTAATGAAGAAGCGTCAAATTTTGGAAACGGATCTAGATTGATAGTATAATCGTTTCGGTTTTCATCAAGTACCTGTAAAATTGCATTTGGAAAATTAGGAAATTGATCCAGTAAAAATGCAAATTTTCCCTGAGCATTTGTTTTTACAATTTTTAAAACATATTCCTTACCTGGCAGCGATAACGCAATCGATTTGTTGGCTACGTTTTGATTAGTACTTGAAGTTAGATTTCCAGTAATTAATTCTGATCTAATTTCTGGAATATAATTAAAACTGTTTGGAGTATTAACATAGTTTTCAGCAGTTTTTTTTGCAAACTCTGATGGACTTAATTGTTTTAATGTCGGAATTTGGTCTGTTTTTCTTATCGAAACAGAATAATTCCCTTTTTCAATTGTTTCAGTTAGATGCTTTAATTTTAAGTCTACCTTTTCTCTTGTATAATAGCTTTCTTTGTCAAATAATAAATCGATTCTTTTATCATTTTCAGAGTTTGAATTTGTGGTTTGGATTACTGTATTCGATTTTCCAGGATTGGCTATGTCAAATGTAATATTGTCATTTGGTTCTTGAGTTTGAAATGGGTTAATAATAAAAATATCAATTTCATATTTTTGAGAATTAACATTATTGAGCATCCATTTTGTATATGCTACAATTTTATAATTCCCTGTTTTTAAGGTTGTAGGTATAAAATAATCTCCAGTTCCAATTCCTTTATCAAGGTATATTTTGTTTTTTTGGAGTGGTTTTTTTTCACTGTCAATCAATTCAACATAAGCAATTTTGCTTATTTGGCTAGTTTTATTATTTAATGGATTTAGACAGTATAACTTGAAATATAATGTCTCGCCAGTCAAAAAAGTTGTTGTATTTGAATGGATAAAAATAGTTTCCTGATCGGTAATATTTGGTAATGAATTTTTGTTTTGCAAACTCTGGGCGCAAGCAAATTCGATTTGAATAAACAAAAACATCAAAAACAGTAATTGTTTGATTCTAATTGAAAAATTATTCGGGTTATGTATAGAAAAGTGTTTCATGAGATTTTAAAATTGTATTAATCTACCCAAAAAGGAGGAATGATATTAGAAGAAAATGAAGTACAGTCTCCACATGGAGTATTTACCATAAAATAAAGATTTTCAGCTTCGCTTGAAGAAAAGTATGCTAGTGTGAAAGTATTAATTCGTGAGCGTAAGATAGCACCGTTACATTCAGGGTTCGTTGCATCATCACAATTTTTAAATTTCTGCATTAGACAATTGCTTTCATAATATGGCGGTAATGGCTCTTTAGGAAATAAATCAGCATAATTAAAATAAATTCTTTCAGACGAAACTGCAGAAACTTCAAAAAAACCAATAACTTTCTCATCCGAATTTTCATCTGATTTTATATTTCCATAAAAGAAGCCTGGTTGTTTTGGGGAAAGGATATTTCCTGAAGTTGAGGATATATCCCTCATCGTTTTGTAAAAACTATAAGAGGCTAAAGTTTGGATATATTGCTTTACGAAAATTGTATATCGATGTGATATAATATAGTTTTGGTCACTAATGAAACGAACAGGGAAATGAACTCTGTCTTCACTGAGATTATTTGTACTATTCAAGATAATTTCTTCAGATTTTTTACTAGAATAGCATGTTCTTGTTTCTTTTGTTCTCGGACTTATGATGATAGAAGTTCCCTCTGTTGTTGCTTTCCGAGAATCCCACATCGGAGCTATAATTTTATAAGTTTCTGTGTATTCGTACCTATAATATTTTGAGGTGTTAGTAGGGTCATAACTATTTACATTTATTTGAACACCTCTTTGTCCGTTAACCGTTTCTACGGTTGCGGTTACATTATCAATTTTTGTTTCTGTCGTTAAAGTTTGTTGATCCGAAGAATAATTTTTGGCTTCTTTTGTTCTAATTTTTAATTGATATTTTCTTCCTGGTTCTGCTTTGAATGGAGTTATAGATGCATAAACAGTGTCTTTTTCTTCAAATTGATATTCTGTCCCCTGATCATCTAAGATATAGACGTTTGCGCCAGTTTCAAATTTCGGCCCTGTTTCTTCCAGTTGATAAACTTTAGAAATTTTAATGGTTTGATTTTTAAGCTCATTCGTAATTGTGCCTTCAACGACTAATGCACTTTCAAAATCACCATTCTTAAAAGCATATTGTTCTGTGCAGCTATTAAAAATAAGTGACAGAAAAAATAGGACTAATATTTTATATTTAATATAATATTTCATGTTTTTTGAAATTTATTCTACCCAAAAAGGAGGAACAATATTAGATGAAAACGTTGTACAATCGCCACATGGAGCTTTAACCATAGAATAATCAAGTCCAGTAGAAGATAAATAGGATAGATAGCGACTGCTTATACCAGAACGTAATTGAGCACCGCTACATGGCGGGTCTCCTATACAATCTCTGAATTCTCTAACTGCACAATCACTTTCGTAGTAAGGAGGAAGTGGTTCTCTTGGAAATAAATCCGCGTAATTAAAGAAAATCCTCTCTGAAGACACAGATGACACTTCAAAAAAGCCAATTACTTTTTCAGATGGATTCTCTACAGACTTAATATTTCCATAGAAAAATCCAGGTTGTTTTGGAGAAAGGATACCTCCTGAACTCGATAAATTTTTTAAAGTTTCATAGTAAGTGTACGCTGCTAAATTTTGAACATATTGTTTTACGAAAATACTGTAGCGATAGGTGATTATGTAGTTTTGATTGCTAATAAATCGTACAGGGAAATTGACTCTGTCTTCACCAAGATTATTTGTGCTATTCAAAATGATCTCATTAGATTTTTTTGTAGAATAACAAGTTCTGGTTTCTTTTTTTCTAAGGCTTATTACAATGTCTTCTCTTGCTGGGGAACCAGGAAAATCTTCAGCAGGGTTTGCAGGAACTGCAGGAACATTTAGTATAGATGTTTCAAAAGGGCTCCATAATGGGGCTTCTATTTTGTACGTTTCAGCATATTCGTATCTGTAGTATTTTGAAGTATTGCTCGGATCGTAACTTTTTACATTAATCTGTGCACCTCTTTGTCCATTCACAGTTGTTGCAATTGCAGTGACATTGTCAATTTTGGTTTCGGTAGTTAGAACCTGTTCGTCAGAGGTATAGTTTTTACCCGCACTTGTTCTAATTTTTAATTGGTATTTTCTTCCCGGTTCTGCTTTAAAAGGAGTTATAGATACGTATATAGTATCTTTTTCTTCAAACTGATATTCATTACCCTGATCATCAGAAATAAAAACATTTGCCCCTTTTTCCATTTTTGGGCCACTTTCTTCAAGTTGATACACTTGAGAAAGTCTTATAGTTTGATTTTTAACTTCATTTGTAATAGTTCCTTCGACAACAAGAGCACTTTCAAAATCATTGTTCTGAAAAACATACTGTTCTGTACAACTGCTGGCCACAAGTACAAGAAGGAATAAAAGACTAATTTTATATATGAAACTTTTCATGATTTTAGAACTTGAAATTGTAAGTAATACTAGGAATTGGAATAGAAAAAATAGATGTTTTGTAAGCTTTAATCTGTCCTTTATCAGTAACAAAAAATACCGAGTAAGGATTGTTTCTTCCTAAAACATTATACACTGAAATATTCCAAAAACTATGAGCTAACTTTTTAATTTTATGGTTTCCTTCGATATTTAGACCAACGTCAAGTCTGAAATAATCTGGGATTCTAAATTTGTTGCGATCACTATATAAGGTGTATTGCTCATTACCATAATCATATTTTCCAATAGGATATGTAATTGGTCTTCCGGTTTGATATGTAAAATTACTTGAAAAACTATAACGTTTAGTAATTTTATAGTTTAAAACGGCACTGAAATCGTGCGGTTTATCAAAGTTTGAAGGAAAGTATTTTCCGTTGTTTACCTTTTCCTGCTGAAATTGACTGTCAAGTTTTATCAATGATCTTGAATACGTATAGCCAAGCCATCCATTTAACTTTCCAACTTGTTTCTTTAACAAAACTTCGACACCATAAGCTTTTCCTTCACCTTGTAAAAGTTCAGTTTCAATATTTTCATTCAATAATAATTCAGCTCCAACCTTGTAATCCAAGATGTTTTTAGATCTTTTATAATATCCTTCTAAACTAAGTTCAACATCACCGTCTTTTAAATTTTTGTAGAAACCTAAAGAAACTTGCTGTGCACTTTCTGGTTTAACGTTTAAATCTGAAAGCTTCCAAATATCAGTTGGCGATTGTGTGGTGTTGTTAGATAGTAAATGAATATATTGATATGTTTTGTCATAACTTGCTCTTACAGAAAAATCATCTGTAATAAAATATCTTGCAGCGACTCTCGGTTCAAGTCCGCCATACCTTTTAATCACTTCATTGTTGCCATAAGTTTTGGTGTCAATTACAGTAGCATCGCTTATAGGCTGATTATCCTCGTAAATTCTCTGAGTAGATTTTCCTAAAGCAGCAAAAGTGGAATAGCGCAAACCGAAATCAAGAAGAAATTTATCGCTTATTTTGAAATTATCACCAATATATGCGGCAGATTCTAAGCCTTTTTCTGTTTCTACATCAATAGGAACCAAAATACTTTCAGGATTTTTCGGATTTAAATATCCAGGATCAACAGAATATAATTTTGTTGAAATACCATAACTAAATTTGTGCTTTTGGTTGTACAAATAGTTCATTTTGATCATTGCCTGAGTTTCGTTGATTTTATAGCCAAAATCAAAATTGTTTACTCCTTCAGACTCATAATCAATATTGAATTTATATTCACTATTAGTAACAATCAGAGAGCCTTTATTTTTTTCATTAAAAGTATGATTCCATTTTAAAGACGCTAATCTGTTGCTGTATTTGTATAAAGAATCTGAAGAAACGCTAAATTTATCGTGACTGTAATATAAGGTAGACTCAATATCGTTACTTGCATTTATTTTATGATTGTATTTTAGAATTAAATCATAAAATGAAGCTTGGCTGTTTTTTAAATTTTCATCGTCAAGACTTTTTAAAATATAATCTGAATAAGTTGCTCTTCCTCCCGCAACTAGGCTTGATTTTCCTTTTACAATTGGGGTTGAAACCATTAAATTGCTGGTCACAGGTCCAATACCGCCTTCACCTTGAAATTCGTTGACATTGCCACTTTTGGATGAAATATCAAAAACAGATGATAATCTTCCTCCAAATTCCGCAGGAATACTTCCTTTATAAATGTCTACTTTTTTAGTTGTATAAGGATTTAGCGCTGTAAAAAAGCCAAAGAAATGTGACGGATTATATAAAGTAGCGTGGTCTAATAAGAATAGATTTTGATCTTCTTTACCACCTCTAACGTTAAATCCTGCTGAACCTTCGCCAGCAGTTTTTATTCCAGGCATAGTTAAAGCAACTTTAAGGATATCACGCTCTCCAAGCACCAAAGGAACGTTTTTAATTCCTTCAGAATCAATTGTTGTTACTCCTGTTATAGCAGATTTTGCGCTTTTACTTTTATTGGTTTTAATAAGTACTTCATCCAGTTGGTTTATATTGTCCGTTAAAGAAAAACTTAATGAACCATCATTATAAACCATTATATTTTTAGTGACCTTATTATAGGAGAAACTTTCGGTTTCTACTACATTTAATCCTCCTGGGACTTGCAAGCTGTAGAACCCTTTTTTGTCTGTTACAGCAGAAAATTCGGAATTTGGTACTTTTACTACAATATTGGCAAGGCCAGAATTGTTTTTTCCGCCTTTTATAAATCCAGATAGTGTATAAGTAGATTTCTTTTTTTGATTTTTTACTTCTTTACCAATAAGAACAAGATCTCGAATGTTTTTATTAGGATTTCGAGAGTTTGTCTTTTTTATCGAGTCGTATTGCTGATAAAATATTGGAGTTATTTGTCCGTTTTCATCTCTTTCTAGCGGAATTCCAAAATAATCATCTGGCAATTGACTGTAGATAATACTGTTATTAGTTACTATAACCTTGTTTTCAGAAATATAAAAATTAAAGCTCGTATTTTGAAAAACGTCTTCAAGAACTTCACCAATTTTAACCTCTTTATATTGTTTGGTTATCGATGTGCTATCATTTTGAAACCATTTTTCATCAAAATAAAATTTATAATAAGACACTTTTTCAATGTCTTGAATAGCAGTTTTTATATTGGCATTTTTAAAATCAACAGATATTTTGTCACTGATTACTTGAGAATATATGATTTGTTGAAAGGCAATTAGAAATAGAATAAGAGTAATTTTTTTCATTTAATTAGAACTTTTTTTTAAAAGACCATTGATTTGTTTCGTTAGATTTTCCATGAATTGGGGCTTGTTGGAACGTTCTAAATTTTTATCGGTATTATAAATATTGTTTATTTCTTTCTTAAAATTTGGAAAAATTTTCTTGAAATCCTTTTCTGTTTCGACCTTATAGAAATAGTTGTTGTATTTTAAGATATAGCCTATTTTATAAATGAAATTATAGTAGATGATATCTGCTTGAAAAGACTTTACTTTTTCTTTGGTATGCTTGATATAAAGAGAGACATTGTCTCCAATGTATGTCTCCTCATAAATACCTTTTATTATAGAAGGAAATTTTACCGATTCTTCTTTTAGGTTGACAAATTTTTTGTTTTTAATAAAGAAGTAATCGACCTTATCGGTAATTAGGTTAATAGGTACATTTTCTGAAGAGCCATTCTGTTTGTAAATGACTTGATCGACAAGAATATCGTATTTAAGATTAACATTTGAATAAATCTGACCTTCGAAACTTATGTCTCCAAGATTGAACTCATCAATGTAATATCTGTTTTTACCTTCTAAGGGGCGGAAAGATTCACTATGAATGATTCCGTTATTGATGTTTAGATTGTCTTTTCCAACCGCCTCATCGAAGTAATCGTAAAGTGAGGATTTTTCAGTGGTTTGGGAGTGTGCGTACGATATGTTTAACAGGCTTGCAAATATCGAAAGATAAATGATTTTTTTCTTGTAATTTTTCAAAGGAAACGTAATTTTTGTTTTTGGATTGGTGAATTTCAAAAGTATTAAAAAAATGTTATAAAAATCACGTAATATTGTTAAAATGTAATAAAAATTTTATGAATTGATTTGAAAGTATATTTATAGTATATTTTAGAAGAAAAGTTAGGAATTGGGTTGAAAAGCCGACAACAGTGATCTTTAATTTTCGAATCAACTTAAATTTAAAAAATAATGTTTTCTTCTATAAGCTGAAACCCCCAATTCTTTGCCGAATTGGGGGTTTCTATAATAGACCTTCAGCACAGTGAGATCTGAGAACTTATTCAGTTTTGAATGTTTTATAAAAATGAACATACTTCCCTGTTTCGGTAATTCCTTCTAAACTGATCTGATAATCTCCAGAAATATCAGATGTATAAAAAGGAATTGTCATGTCGCTATTTTTAAAAACAATATTGGGTTTCCAAACTAATTGATATCTATAATCAGGAATTCGGCTAAGATTACTTGATGTATCGTATTTTGGTTCAAAATATACTTTTGCAGGTTCGGGTCTTAAAATCGTTGTTTTAAAGACATTTTTGTCGTTATAAATAGTGGCAAAATCCTTGTTTTTTGTAATGACACTGACTATTCCATTAAATATTTTAGGCCCATAACAATATGGTCTATCTACAACGCTAATACTTTCAATTTGATAAGTGTTGTAATTTAATAGTGCATTTATATCCTGAATTTGTAGTCCGTCAACCAAAACAAGACATGGTTCGGGAGATTGTGTGATATTGTATCTGATGTCTCTTAAATACAGCGAAGGCACTTGATTATAATCTTTAAAGTTAAGTTCGATAACAATTTCTATTATTGTTTCTTTAAACGTTCTAAATCTTTCAAAATCATCAAGATTATATTTTTTTTCGGTAGGTTGAAAAAAGAAATCGGTATTATCAGTTTCAATAAGACTGTCTTTTTTCTGTGAAAAATAAACGTTTTCGACCTGCGTTGCTAGAGAACGCTCCTGAATCGCTTTTAAATATTTAGCTGAAATAAAGGTCTTTTTGGAGAAAACTAAATTTGATAAATCTGGACTTGGATTTTTATCTATTATAATAGTGTAATTTTCTTTATCAAGTTCTGATAACTGCACATAACAGTCCGATGTATTGGTTTGTTTATCTATTAAAAAAATGAATTTTCCGTTGCGATCTGTTTTGCTTGTTTTGAAAATGAAATTTTTTCCAGATACAGATAATGTAACTATTTTAGAATCTAAATTAGAATTTGCAGCTTTTGCAATTATATATCCAGTTATAACTTCGCCTCTTGTTTCTGGAAGTACCTTTATTTCTTGGTTTAAATTTATATTAGCACTACTTGTTTCGCCATTTGTGTCTGTAGACATATGATCTATTTTCCTAATATTTAGAAAGTAATTTCCTCGATCTAATGTTTTTGGTATTATAAGAGAAGCTTTTTCTCTTTTAGAATATTTTTCTTTATCAAGACTTAAAACAATATTTTCAGATGTGTTTTTGGCTACATCTTGAGAAACATCAACTTTGTTATAAGAACTATCAATGACCATATTAATGTTTTCTTGAAATGGATTTATAATGGTAAAATCTTTTTCAAAAAAGTTATTTGTACTATTGTTTAGCATCCAGTTTGTATAAGCAATAAGTTTATAGTTTCCGGTTTTTAATATGGTTGGAATAAAATAATCGCCAGATCCGATTCCGTTTTTCAGGCTAATTTTATTTTTAAAGACACTTTCTTTCTTGTCATTAATTACTTCTACATATGCAATTTCACTAATGTCAGAAAAAACATTCTTCTTACTTAAACAGTATAATTGGTAATATAGAGTTTCACCGGTTAGAATTACTGAGGTATTCGTTTTAACTAATAATGATTCTGCACGCAAAACAGTATTGTTTTGTGCACTGCTTTTAAAAGTAAAATTTACTAGTAGCAGTAGAAAAGCTAATTTGATGTTTAATTTTCCCAAAATGAAGGTATTACGTTAGACGAAAATGTTGTGCAATCGCCACACTTTTTTTCAACCATTATGAAACTGGTGGGAATAATTCCTCCAGGACCATCTGCTATATAAACATGTGTGCTAAGTAAGAGATAATTTTGTCGTTCTATTTCAGCAAAACCATATGGTCTGGCATCGCAAGTTTGAAAATATTTAACAGGCTTTTCTAAGGGGAAAATGTCGTTGAAATTAAAAAAGATTCTTTTTTTAGAGACAGATGCAACTTCAAAATAGCCCACAACTTTTTCATGTAAATCTGTTGTTGATTTTATATTTCCAGTAACATATCCTGGCTGATTTGGAGATAGTAATTCTCCAGAATCAATCATTTTTTTTGATTTGTAATAATAATCATAAGCAGATTGATTTTGCGTGTATTGAGAAACCATTATGCTATAACGATTTGTTAGCATATAATCTGTGTTGTTAATAAAACGGACAGGATATTTTACACGATCTTCAGTTAAATTCACGGTATTGGTTTGCCTTATTCCTGTAGAGTGCTTAGTTGTATAGCAAATTTGAGTGTTTGGCTCAGCAGGAACTTTTTCGAAGCTATAAGAATAGTCGCTTTTTTGGACTAATTTGAGACGTGTTTGAATATTATAAGGAGTTATTATTTTGTACGTCTCTTCATATTCATATCGATAATATTTGGAAGTATTGGTGGGATCAAAACTTTTAACGTTAACCTGAACCCCTCGAGCTCCATCTTTGTCTGCAATCTCTGTTTCTAGATCAATACTATTTTCTGTAGGCAAAATTTCTGTTGAAGAGACATACGATTTTCCAGAACTGGTTGTTATTTTTAATTGATAGTTTTTATTTGGTTCTGCTTTAAATTCATTTACAGAAATATATTTTCCATCTTTTTCGTCAAAATTAAATACATTTCCATCGCTATCAACAACAATAACGTTAGCTCCAGATTCTGGTTTTTTTATTGTATCGTTAACCAGTCTTGTTCGTGAAATGTTTATTTCCTGATGTTTTAATTCGTTTGTTAATGTGGCTTCAACACTCATTGCATCTTCAAAATCTTGATTTTGATATACATATTGTTCTGTGCAACTTGATAAAAAAGCAAATGCAAAAATGGCCAACGATTTTTTTTTGATTATTGATAAATTCATATGCATGAGATAAATGAATTAAAACTTGATATTGTAAGTGATTGTTGGAATTGGAACAGAAAAAATAGAGGTTTTATAAGCCTTGATTTTTTTATCTTCAGTAACAAAATAAACATTGTAAGGGTTGTTTCGCCCAAGAACATTATAAACTGAAAGGTTCCAAAAGCTATGAGCGAGTTTTTTTATTTTGTGATTTCCTTCAAAATTAAGACCTATATCTAGCCTATAATAATCTGGAATTCTATATTGGTTGCGATTGCTGTATAAAGTAAATTGCTCTCCTGTTAAGTCATAAGATCCAATAGGGAAGGTGACAGGCCTGCCGGTTTGGTAAACAAAATTAGTTGACAAACTATACCTTTTTGTGAATTTGTAGTTTAGAATAGCGCTAAAATCATGTGGTTTATCATAATTCGTAGGAAAATAATCTCCATTGTTTATTTTTTCAGCGTCAAATCTGCTATCCAGTTTTATTAAAGCTCTCGAATAAGTATAGCTTAACCATCCGTTAAAATTTCCTTTTTCTTTTTTGATTAAAAATTCAACTCCATAAGCTTTTCCTTCTCCTTGCAGAAGTTCAGTTTCTATGTTTTGGTTCAAAAATAATTCAGCACCGACTTTGTAATCCAGAATGTTTTTAGAACGTTTATAATAACCTTCGACGCTTAGTTCTAATGATTTTTCAATTATATTTTTGAAAACTCCTAATGAGAATTGATTAGAAGATTGTGGCTCAGTATTTAAATCTGAAAGTTTCCACACATCCATTGGAGATTGAGTAGTGTTTGTAGACAGTAAATGCATATATTGATATGTTCTGTCAAAACTCGCTTTTATAGATAGATCTGGAAGTATAAAATATCGAGCTGAAACTCTAGGTTCAAAGCCTCCATAAGTTTTTACGGACTCATTATTAGAATAGGTCTTGGTATCAACAACGGTTCTGTCAGATTTAGGCTGGTCATCTTGGTAGATGTTTTGAGTGGCAGGGCCAAGTGCAGAATAAAAAGAATAACGTAAACCTAAATTAATTAAAAACTTATCGCTGACTTTATAATTTTCTGTAAAGAATAAAGCCGACTCTAACGCTTTTTCTTTTTCAAGTGTGATATCTTTAATTAGAGAGTTGTCTGTTGTTGGTTTAAGAAAGCCAGGCTCAATATTGTATAATTTACTGCTAATGCCATAATTAAATAAGTGTTTTTCATTAAGATTGGACTTCATTTTAAAAACAAACTGAGTTTCATTGACTTTATAGCCGTAATCAAATGATTTTTCTGGTTGAGAATCGTAATTGATGTTGAATTTATATTGGCTATTTGTAACAATTAATGAAGATTTGTTTTTTAGATTGAAATCATGATCCCATTTTACTGTTGCTAATAAATTGCTGTATTTGTAGATAGAATCTGAATTAATACTGTATTTGTCATGACTATAATATAAGGAAGTTTCCAGATCATCTTTTTTTGAGATTTGGTGATTGTATTTTAAAAGCAAATCATAAAATGAAGCTTGACTATTGTCTAATTCAGGTTCTTTAATGGTTTTTAGAATCCAATCAGAATAACTCGCTCTGCCGCCAAATAACAAGCTTGATTTTCCTTTTACTATCGGAAGTTCGAGTGTTACATTACTCATTACAGGGCCAATTCCCGCTTCACCAGAAACTTTTTCGGTATTTCCGCTTTTAGATTTGATATCAAAAACAGAAGAAAGGCGTCCTCCAAATTCAGCAGGAATACTTCCTTTGTAGATATCGGCTGTTTTGGTTGTAAATGGATTTACAGAAGAAAAGAAACCCAAAAAGTGAGATGGATTGTAGAGAGAAGCGTTGTCAAGTAAAAACAAGTTTTGATCATCTTTTCCTCCACGCACATTAAATCCTGCAGAACCTTCTCCTGCCGTTTTTATCCCTGGAAGTGTTGTCGCAACTTTAAAAATATCTCTTTCACCCAGAATTAAAGGTACATTTTTGATGTTTTCAACATTAATGCTTGTAAGACCAGCAACTGCCGAAGCTGTATTTTTTGTTCTTTTATTTTCAATAACAACTTCTTTAAGTGCATTTACATTTTCATCTAAATTAAAATCAACCTTTCCATTATTATAAAGCACAATCTTTTTGGTCTTTGATTGATGATTTAATGATTGTGTCTCAATTATATTGATTCCTGCAGGAACTCTAAAGCTATAATAGCCATTTGCATCAGTTGTGGTGCTTATGTCTTTATCTTTTACTTTGATGGTGATATTGTATTCTGGTTTTCCTGAAATTCTGTCTTTAATGTAGCCTGATAAGGTATAAGTTTGAGATGTGTTTATTAAAGACTGTTTTCCTAAAGAAATTATAGAGTCTGAATCTTTCTTAGAATCATTTAGATACTGTTTATTATAAATTGGAACAACTTGCAAAGCACTTATTTTGCTAACAGTTTTATTTTCAGTGTTTTTGAAATAATTTTCAGTAATCGGGTTTGATATTAAAAGGCCATTGCTCAGAATTATATTATTGTTGTCAATAATATAATTTATGGTTGTGTTATTAAAAACAGCATCTAGAATTACTGTAATAGATGTATTCTTAAATTCGCCCGAAATAAGTTCATCTTTAGATAGCCATTGGTCTTCGAAATAGAAATGAAAAGATGTGTTTTTTTCAATTATTTCGATAGCTTTTTTTCGTGTTACATTTGAATATGCTACAGAAACATTTTTTTCCTGAGAAAAAAGAAAGAGTGGCAGTAACAAAAATAAACAGAAGAGAAAGTGTTTTTTCATTTAGATTTAGAAATAGAGCTTATAAATTGTTATCAATAAATTTTAGTAAATCTGCTTTAAATAGGTTTGGGGCTGTCTCTTCTAAAAGTTTATTTTTTTTGTAATAATCTTTTATTTCTTTTTTTAGGTCAGGAAATATTGCGAGGATTTCTTTTTTGTGTATTTACAGGCGTAAATTTTGAATTATAAAGAAGCTGATAATCGCTCACTTCTTTGAATTCTGTATACAAAGTAGTTTCAACTATAATTTCTTTTGCAGTTTTAAAGTGCTTAATGTATAAGGAGATTTTTTTGCCTAAATACTTTTCTTCAAAAAATCCAGTGATGACTTTGGGGAATTTATATTTAGTGTCAATATTGATAAACTTTTTATCTTCAATGAAAAAGTAATCTGTTTTTTCATTTATCAGAGTTATGCCGAATGCGGTATTATTTGCAAACGATTTAACAAGTTGATCCTTGTATATGTCATACTTTATGAGGACATTTTCATAAAACTGGTTGTCATAAAAAACAGAACCTTTAACAAAGTTTTTATTTAAATAATAATTATGGCTGTTTTTTAAATTATAAGGATCAATATGAATTTTGCCATTATTGATGTTTAAAATCTCTTCGCCAGCAATTTTGTCAAAATAATTGGAGACTTCTTTTTTTTCATTGGTTTGAGAAAAACCGTTGATTGAAAGCAATAAAAGGATGAAAACTATTGTTGAGTGGTTTATGATTTTAGATGATTGGTTTTTACAATATAGTTTGAATTTAAAAGAGATAGTAATAAATAATGTTGGGTTATTAATTCTTGACCTTGCAATACCTTTTTTCATCAAAATTTTAGTTTTTGTGTAGCTATTTTCTATATAAAACTATGTTAATGACAATCCTTTAAAAAATAAATTAAACCAACAACATTGATTTTTAAACCAACAACATTATTTAATCTATAATGTGTTTCCTGAAAACGTTGTAGTTTAGTGTTTTAACCTTGTGATTTTAGATTGGAAAATAGCTGTAAAACTTAAAAACCCCAATTCAAATAAATGAATTGGGGTTTTTTATAAATAAACCTTTAGTAAACTAAGATCTGATTACTCTTTTTTCTCCTCGCGCGGAGGTCTTGGAACAAGTGCTTTTTTAGACACTTTCTCTTTTTTAGTTTTAGGGTCAACTCCTAAGTATTTCACTTGGAAAACATCTCCCATTTTAACTACGTCAGCAACGTTTTCAGTACGTTCCCAAGCAAGCTCAGATACGTGAAGCAATACTTCGTTTCCTGGTGCAGCAGTATATTCAACTACAGCTCCAAAATCTAGCATTTTGATAACTTTCACTTCGTAAGCTTCTCCTAATACTGGTTTGAAAGTGATAGAAGCAATTTTTGCTAATACTGCTTCAATTCCAGCAGGATCTGTACCTAAAATTTCGATAACACCTTGCTCATCAACTTCGTTAATTACAATAGTTGTTCCAGTAGCTTTTTGTAATTCTTGAATTACTTTTCCACCAGGGCCAATTAATGCTCCAATAAAGTTTCCAGGAATAGTTCTGGTAATGATTTTTGGTGCATGAGCTTTTACGTCAGCTCTTGGTGCAGCGATAGTTTCAGTTAATTTTCCTAAAATGTGTAAACGTCCATCACGAGCTTGAGCCAAAGCTTGCTCCATAATGTCATAACGTAAACCATCAATTTTGATGTCCATTTGACAAGCTGTAATACCGTCAGCAGTTCCAGTTACTTTAAAGTCCATATCTCCTAAGTGATCTTCGTCTCCTAAGATATCAGACAATACAGCAAATTTCTCTCCGTCAGTAATCAATCCCATAGCAATTCCAGAAACTGGTTTTACCATTTGAACTCCAGCATCCATCAAAGCCATTGTACCAGCACATACTGTTGCCATAGAAGAAGAACCGTTAGATTCTAAAACCTCAGAAACAACACGAATTGTATAAGGACAATCTGCAGGAATCATATTTTTTAAAGCTCTTTGAGCTAAGTTACCGTGACCAACTTCTCTTCTTGAAGTTCCTCTTAATGGTTTTGCTTCACCAGTAGAGAAAGGAGGGAAGTTATAGTGTAAGTAGAATTTCTCTTCACCTTGTTCAGATGGAGAATCGATTTGGTTTGCTTCTCTAGAAGTTCCTAAAGTTACAGTTGCCAAAGCTTGAGTTTCTCCACGTGTAAATAAAGAAGAACCGTGTACTCTTGGTAAATAATCAGTTTCACACCAGATTGGTCTGATATCTGTAGTTTTTCTACCATCTAAACGAACACCTAATTCTAAAACTACATTACGAACAGCTTCTTTGTTTGTTTTGTAGAAATATTTTGAAACTAAATCACCGTCAGCAGCTAATTCTTCTTCAGTAAACAAAGCTTTTACTTCTTCTTTTACTTCAGCAAATGCAGCGCCTCTTTCGTGTTTAGCTGAACCAACTTTTGCAATAGCATAGATTTTATCGTATGCTGCAGCTTTTACTTTTTTGTAAATTTCTTCGTTTTCTTTCTCACCTTCGTAAGTACGGATTTCTTTTTTACCAAAAGCTTCCTGTAAACGATATTGAGCCTGAATTTGAACTTTGATAGCTTCGTGAGCAAACTTAATTGCTTCGATCATTTCAGCTTCTGAGATTTCTTTCATCTCACCTTCAACCATTGCTACAGAATCCATAGAAGCTCCAATCATCATATCGATGTCTGATTTTTCTAATTCTTCTCTGCTTGGGTTGATTACTAATTTTCCGTCGATACGTGCTACACGAACTTCAGAAATTAAGTTGTAAAATGGAATATCTGAAACTGCTAATGCTGCAGAAGCTGCTAAACCAGCTAATGCATCTGGCATAACTTCTTCGTCGTGAGACATTAACTGAATCATAACTTGTGTTTCAGCATGGTAATCGTCTGGGAAAAGCGGACGCAATACACGGTCAACTAATCTCATTGTCAATACTTCGCTGTCGCTTGGGCGTGCTTCTCTTTTAAAGAAACCTCCTGGGAAACGACCTGCTGCTGCAAATTTTTCGCGGTAATCTACCGTTAACGGTAAAAAATCAACGCCTGGGTTTGATGTGCGAGCTGAAACTGCAGTTGCAAGAATCATAGTGTCGCCCATTCTAACTACTACAGAACCATCAGCTTGTTTAGCTAAACGTCCTGTCTCGATTGTGATGCTTCTGCCATCACCTAAATCGATCTTTTCTACAAATAATTGTGGAATCATAAATTTTTTCCTTATTGATTATACAATGGGTTTTAGTTGTGTTGTAGTTGTTGTTGTGAGTAGTTGTTGTTATCTAAAACCCAATGAAAAACCAAACTTTTTTTCTTGTAATATGCTTATTATAAACAGCAGTAATGTAAAAACAAAAAGAGGCACTTTCGCACCTCTTTTCTATATTGATTATTTTCTGATATTCAATACTTTGATAATCTCACGATATCTGTTAATTTCTTTCTTTTTCAAGTAATCAAGTAACGCTCTTCTTTTACCTACTAATAGTACAAGAGAACGCTCAGTGTTGTAATCGTGACGATTTTTTTTCAAGTGTTCAGTTAAGTGAGAAATTCTGTAAGTGAACAATGCGATTTGACCTTCTGCGCTTCCTGTGTTTGTTGCACCACCGTGTTGTGCGAAGATTTCTTCTTTCTTTTCTTTAGTTAAATACATTCCAATATTATTTAATGATTTTTATGTATGTCATACAACTTTTGTAAGACGGGTGCAAAATTAGATTAAAAAATCAAAAGAATCAAACAAAAATAAAAGAATCTTAAAATAATGGGTAATAAATTCTTTTTTAAGGATATAGATGCTTTCAAATCTACATTATTTACCTCTTATTGTTATAGGTATAGAGAAAAGGGTGGATCTTTTTATTCCCCTAATTTTTCCAGGGATCCAGTTTCCAGCAGAATATAAAGCTTTTACAGCTTCTTCACCTGTTCCGTAGCCTAAATCTTTTATTATTATTGGTTTTGTAATTTTCCCCATTACGTCAACAACAAAAGTAACATAGATTTGACCTTGCACCTTATTTTTAAAGGCTTCATCTGGAGTTTTGTAGTAAACAGAAATGTTTTTGTAGAAATTATCCATGCCTACTTCAGGAGTTGGTTTTTCAAATATTTTTGAATAGGAATATTTTAAGCTGTCTTTGTCAGTGCTTATTCCAGAAACCAGATTTCCTTTGTTGTAAGTCTCAGTATATCTAACTTTGTTTTTTAAATCCTTGCCATACCAAACGTCTTGTTTTAATCCGTCTTTTATTTTTCCTTTTTCCTGAAAATCTTCATCATTATCATCACATTCTCCGTTTCCATCAATTACAGTGAGTTGATTTTCTTTATTCCAAAATCTTATAAGGAGTGTTTTTAAAGTTTTGGCTTTAGGGTCATAAATGTTTTCCTTTTCAAATTTAGAATTCCCATTGTCATACCATTTATACTCTTTGCCCGTTTTCCAGCCATCAGAATAAGTTATAATAGCTTCTTTAGTGCCATTTTCGTAAAAGTAAACAAAGGTGCCATCTTTTTTAATGATATCTTTATTTAAGGTTGTTCCTACCATTTTTTTTGCCCCAGACTTGTATAGTTCTATTACCTTATAGCTGTCTTTGTTTAAAAAATAATCCTCTATTACTCTTTTATATTTATGATTTTCTTCTAATGTTTCACGATACAAAGAGTCTAGATAAACAGCTCTTGATGAATTTTTCTGTGCAGAAATAGTAAGCGAGGTTAAAGAAATAAGAATTAAGAAGAAGTTTTTTTTCATCAGCTTTTTTGTAGTAAAAATAATATTTGATAATTCATGAGCAACTATTATTATTTTATTTTCTGAACTTTTTTACCTGCTTGTTTTTCGCTTAAAGAAGAATAAGAAAATTTGATATTGCTTTCATCTATACTTACGCCAGAAATTAGAACTCCACGATCATAATTATCAACAAATGTAATTTTTCGCAGACTATCGCTTCCTTCCCAAATGCCTTGTTTCAATCCATCTTTGATATTGCCTTTTTGTGTGATAAATTTATCAGTTTCTTCAAACTCACCATTTCCGTCCGTTACAATCTGATTTTTATTTTGATCCCAACAGTTCAGAACTAAGGTTTGCTGTTTTTTTGTTTTAGAATCCCAGATATTTTGTTTTTCGCACTTTTTGCTTTGATTTTCATACCAACTAATCTCTTTGCCATTTTTATGATCATCAGTATAATTTACAACAGTTTCTTTGGTTCCGTTTTTATAATAATAGATAAACTCTCCGTCTTTTTTTAAAACATCACGATCCAGAGTATTGCCGGTCATTTTCTTTCTTCCATTTTTATAGAAATCTGTTACCACGTAGCGAATGCTTTTTTGAGAATAATTTGTAATTACTCTTGTGTAACTATAATTGTCGGGCGTGCATTCCTGATTTAACGAGTCTAAAAAGATTTTTTTAGAAACCATGTTAATTTGCGCAGAAAGTTGAACTGAAATAATCAGAAGCAAAAAGAGTAAGCTGTTTCCTTTCATTCAGTTCTATTTTTTATTCTTAAAGATAATTTTTTTAGAATAATTTAGCAACCTCTTGATTTACAAATTCTAAAAATCTTTCGTCGGCTTCTGTAAACGGATCAATAACATGACTGTCAATATCAATTTGGCCAATATTTACTCCATTTACAAAAAGCGGAACTACGATTTCAGATTTAACTGTTAAACTGCAGGCAATATAATTGTCTTGTGCTTTAACGTCAGGGACTACAAAATTGGCATTGCTTTCGGCAACTTGACCGCAGATTCCTTTACCAAACGGAATAACTGTATGATCTGTTTCTGCACCAACATATGGGCCTAGATGCAAAGTTTTAGTATCGTGATTGGCAAAATAAAAGCCAACCCAATTGTAATATTCTATATTCTCGTTTAATAGCTTGCAAACTGCTAATAATTTTTCGTCTCTATTTGTTTCATTGTCAGCGACAATTGCACTTATTTTTGGTTGTAATTCTTGAAATGTCATGATATTAAATTTTATACAAAAGTATTTAAAGCTAAACTCAAAAAATATATAAATTTGAAAAAAAAATCTCTTGAAAAAATATTTAGTCCAGTTTAGGCCATTTCTAATTTTTATAAGCATCTTTTTTCTGACTTATATTGTTTTTACACTGCTTTATAAATTTTATTTAAACAGCTATCAAGCAGAAGATCTTGATGCTATAACGATGATTTCTGGCAAAAACTCAGAACAATTGCTAAAGCTTTTTGGTTACGATGTATTAATTCAGAAAAATTCACAAAATCCTTGGCAAGACATTATTTTAAATGGCAGATTTATAGCGCACATAACCGAAGGCTGTAATGCTGTAAGCGTGATGATACTTTTTGTGTCGTTTGTAGCCGCTTTTTCAGGAAATTTAAAAAAGACGCTATTATTTATAATCTTTGGACTTATATCTATTTATATTTTAAATATTGTTAGAATTTCACTTCTAATTGTACTTGTGTACCACTTTTCGCAATATACCAGTTTTCTGCATGGAACTTTTTTTCCTTTGATGATTTACGGATATGTTTTTATTTTATGGATTTTCTGGATCAATAGATTTTCAAAGTATGCTAAATAATTTAAAAGAGAATAGATTTAAAATCTTTACTGCAATTGTTGTTGTAATAGGTTTGGCTTTAATTAGAACATTTGAAAGGAAATTGTTTTATGATCCATTTCTGATATATTTTAATGCCGATTTTCATTCCATTCCACATCCTCCAGTAGAAGACCTAAAACTTTTCGCGGGACTTTTTTTTCGTTATTGTTTAAATTCGGCTCTATCTCTTTGGCTAATTTTTGCCTTATTTCAAGATCGTGATATTTTTAAGTTTAGTCTATTGGTGTACGGTTTATTTTTAGCCTTGTTTTTAATCGCATTTTATATTATTCTCGAATATTTTCCAGACTGCAATTGGCTTCTTTTTTATGTGCGTCGATTTTTAATTCAGCCCATTTTAGTGCTATTATTTATTCCTGGATTTTACTATCAGCTTCAAAAAACTAAAAAATAACATTTGTTTAGGTTTTTTTTATGCGGTTTTTAAATAGCTTTGCAGTATGAATTTGAAAAAGTGTACAGGTCTGTTTTTAGCGCTCCTTTTATTGGTTTCCAATATTGGGTTTGCTTTTGATGTGCACTATTGTGGCGGAGAAATTGCTTCAGTTTCTTTAAAAACTACGGCAGAACCAGTTGTTGAAAAGAAATGTTGCGGTTCTAAAGAAAAAGAAAATTCTTGCTGTAAAGATAAAGTTGTTCATTTCGAAAAGAAATCAGACAACGCGACCATTAAATTCTTCTTTTTTCAATTTGCTTTTCCGGCTGTTGTACAAGATTATAAACCTCTAGTCTTTTTAGAAATTCCAACTTTTAAAAAGAAAGAAGTTCTCTCGTATTATGCTGATGCAAATGCACCCCCCTTATTTAAATTATACCATCAGTATATTTTCTATTCCTGATTTTAATGTTAAGATGAAATGCAGGTCTTGATTAAGACTTTGTGTTTTACATTTTGATTGTTTTTGTTCTTGTAAAAACATCAAAAATGTAATTCTATTTAAACATTAAAATCATTTTTTATGCAAAAAAATATAATGCTTTTTGCAGCGTTTTTACTTTCTATTTCTGCCTTTTCACAAGAAGATCTGCAAGAAGTAAAAATTACTAAAAAGCAAAAAGGGATTAAAAAATCCTTTACAGTAACAGCCAATACATCTGTAATTACCAGTAAGGAACTGCTTAAGGCAGCTTGCTGTAATTTGGCAGAAAGTTTTGAGACTAATCCGTCAATCGATGTTAATTTTTCTGATGCTTTAACAGGAACCAAGCAAATCAAAATGCTTGGATTAACGAGTCCATACTTAATGATTACAGAAGAAAATATTCCTTCTGTTCGCGGAGCTTCTCAAGCTTACGGTTTATCATTTACACCAGGAACATGGATTGAAAGTGTTCAAATTACAAAAGGTGCGGGGAGTGTTATAAATGGTTATGAGAGTATTTCAGGGCAGATTAATACAGAACTTTTAAAACCGTTAAATGATATTCCTTTCTTTCTGAACGCTTATGGTTCAACCGATTCTCGTTTTGAATTAAATACTCATTTTAATAAAAAATTATCAGATAAATGGGCTACTAGTTTGTTTGTTCATGGAAATGCCCGTGTAGCAAAAAACGATATGAACAAAGATGGTTTTCTAGATAATCCGTTAGGGAAACAAATTAATGTTTTAAATCGTTATCAATATTATAATCCAGAAAGTGGTTTGGTAAGTTTTATCAATTTCAGATATATGAATGATAAAAAGCAAACTGGAGAAGTTAATTTTGATAAAGATCGTGATCGCGGCACAACTAATTATTGGGGTTCAGAAATCAATACAGAGCGTTTTGATGTTTCTACAAAAATCGGATATGTATTTAAAGACATGCCATTCCAAAGTATTGGTTTTCAAAATGCATTTAATAGTCATAAACAGGATTCTTATTATGGTTTGAATCAATATGATATCAAGCAAAATAGTTTTTATTCTAATTTGATTTTCAATTCGATCATCAATAATACGATGCATAAGTTTTCAACGGGTCTGAATTTTACTTACGACCAATATCAGGAATTTGTAAACGTAACCGATGTAAGCAGAATTGATAACTCTGTTGGGGCTTTCTTTGAATATACTTACGATAATACAGACAATTTCAGTTTGATTTTAGGAGGAAGAGTTGACAATCATAACCGATTGGGACTTTTTGTTACGCCAAGATTGCACATGAGATATAATCCTTGGAAGAATGGAGTAGTTCGCTTTTCTGCAGGAAGAGGAAAACGTTCTGCTAATATCTTTGCCGAGAATCAGCAGCTTTTCGCTAGTTCAAGAACTTTTTCGATTTTAGATTCTAGTGGAAAAGTGTACGGATTAAATCCAGAAATTGCATGGAATTATGGTGTGAGTTTTTCGCAGAAATTCCGTCTTTTCAACAGAAATGCCGACGCAGGTTTTGATCTTTATAGAACCGATTTTCAAAATCAGGCAGTTGTAGATGTGATGCAAAGTCCGCAACAAGTATTGTTTTACGATTTGAAAGGAAGTTCTTTTGCAAACAGTCTTCAACTCGAGTTTAATTACGAATTGATTCGTAACTTAAATTTAAGAACAGCTTACAAATATTACGATATTCAGACCGATTATTTGAGAGGAACATTTCAGCGTCCGTTACAGGCAAAACATCGTTTCTTAGGAAATCTAGAATACGAAACTACGATGAATAACGACAAACAATGGAGATTTGATTTTACCTATAATTGGTCAGGAAAACAGCAGTTGCCTTATACTGCCACAAATCCTGCGGGAGATCAGTTTCCTGATTTTTCACCATCGTATGCGGTAATGAATGCGCAAGTTACCCGCGTATTTTCGCCAGTTTTTGAAGTATATATAGGAGGAGAAAATATTGGAAATTACAAACAAGAAAAAGCAATTTTAGGAGCAAATGATCCTTTTGGGCCTAATTTTGATGCATCGATTGCATACGCGCCAATTTTTGGACAAATGTATTATGCAGGACTTAGATTTAAAATTAAATAACAATATCAAAAATCAATTTCAATAACAATAAAATTAAATACAATGAATAAAATAGTTTTAATCGCAATGATGGTTTTTCTGGGTTTTTCAGCTCAGGCTCAAACTAAAAAAAATAAGAATTTAAAATACACTACAGAAGTAAACGGAAACTGTGAACAATGCAAGAAGCGAATTGAAAAAGCAGCTTACGGCGTTCCGGGAGTAAAAACGGCAACTTGGGATGTTGGTTCGCACCAGCTTTCGGTTATTTTAAACGAAGAGAAATGTTCTCCTTCAGATTTAAATAAAGCAATAGCAAAGGCAGGTCATGATACTAAGGAAGTTAAATCGACTACTGAAGATTATGACAACTTACACAGCTGTTGCAAGTATGTAAGAGAATAATAATTAGAGAAGCCCGAGCAACTAGTTTGGGCTTTTTTTAATAGTTAATTTATGTTTAAAATACTGCATTTTATTGTGGTTAAGGTAAATTATTGTTACTTTCACGAACTATAAAAAATAACCAATCACATTTATGAATAATTTTGAATGGACTCAGTTACTAAACCCTGAATTTTATATTACTTTAAGCGTCGGAGGTTTTCAGATTGGGTTGTTTATTGTTCTGTTTATAGTTTTTGCTGAGACAGGACTTTTTGCAGGTTTTTTTCTGCCTGGAGATAGTTTGCTTTTCTTAGCGGGTATTTACAGTCGTGATCTAATTGAAAATGTTGCCTATATTCCGAATGACTTTCTAAATGTATTTCTGCTTGCAACTGCTGTTGCTATAATGGGTGTTTTAGGTAATATGACTGGTTATTGGTTTGGTGCAAAAAGCGGTTATTATTTGTTTAAAAAAGAAGATACTTTCTGGTTTAAGAAAAAGTACCTGCTTCAATCAAAAGACTTTTTTGAAAAATATGGAGGAAAAGCAATCATTTATGCGCGTTTCCTACCAATTTTTAGAACTTTTGCTCCAATCGTTGCTGGAATCGTTTCGATGGACAAAAAGAAGTTTATGTTTTATAATGTTTTGAGTTCTTTCCTTTGGTCGTTTATATTGATCTTCGCAGGACATTATTTATACGGCGTATTCTTAAAACAAGGAATAGATTTAAAGAAACATATTGAATATATTATTATCATTATCATCATTATTTCAACGTTTCCTGTTCTATTAAAATTACTTAAAAAGACACCAAACGAACAGATATAATCAATAAAAAGAATAATAAAAATCCGAAGCTACAACTTCGGATTTTTTTATGCTTGTTGTTTAGTTATTATTGAGATTTCCATTATATGATACATATCTTACTTGGCAAATAAAATGGAAGTTAATGAAGTAAGTGTAAAATCAAAAAAGCTGTAATTAGTTTTTAAAACGTAATTACAGCTTTAGGTTAAATTATTTAGTTGTATAAAAGTAATTTCTAATTGAAATTTGCGATTTAGAAATTGAATATTTTAAACATTACCATTCATTCACTTTATTGGCATCCATTTTAAGGAAAATAAACAGCAAAATAGTAAATCCCCAGAGTCCAGAACCTCCATACGAAAAGAAGGGCAGAGGAACCCCGATTGTTGGGAAAATTCCAATTACCATGGCGATGTTTACAAAGAAATGTATAAAGAGAATTGCGGCAACACAATATCCGTAAACTCGGCTGAATTTTGTCTTCTGTCTTTCTGCTAAGTAAATTACTCTAAGTAATAAACTAACAAAAAGTAGAATAACAACAAAAGAACCTGCAAAACCCCATTCTTCACCAACAGTTGTAAAAATATAATCGGTATGTTGCTCAGGAACAAATCCTCCTTTGGTTTGTGTACCTTCAAGAAAGCCTTTTCCGATCCATCCTCCGGATCCAATGGCAATTTCAGATTGGTTGGTATTGTATCCAATCCCTTTCATATCTACAGTTTTACCTAGTAAAATATTGAAACGATCTCTGTGGTGTTGTTTAAAAACATTGTCAAATACGTAATCAACAGAGAAAACAAATCCAGAAATTAAGACCAATAAAATACCGCTTAAAATAATATTTCTGTCAACTACTCTGCCTTTAAAATGTATAATGGCCAACACGATAAAAGCCATTCCAATAACAGCATATGGTTCTAAAATTAAAGTAAGAACGAAAAGAACAATAGTTATAAATGCTGTCCAAACATACCAAGAAGGCAAACCTTCTCTATATAAAACAAGGATGAACGCGCTATAAATTAAAGCACTTCCAGGGTCTGGCTGTGGTAAAATCAATATTACAGGCAAAAGCATAATAGCCAAAGCTTGGATTTGTCTATTGGTTTCTTTTAAGTTGATTTGTGTATCACTTAAGTATTTTGCCAACGCCAAAGAAGTTGCTGCTTTTGCAAACTCAGATGGCTGTAAAGTGAAGCTTCCTATGGCATACCAGCATCGCTGTCCTGCAATGGTTTTTCCAAAGAGAAATAATCCAGCGAGAGACAATAAGGAAACTCCAAATATAATACTGGCATATTTTTCATAAAATTTACCATCAACAAAAAGCACAACAAATATCAATGGAATAGTACAGCAGATAAAAATCAGCTGTTTTTGATAGGTTCCATCGGTTGATAATAAAGAAGACGAATAAATATTAAGCCAACCTAAAGTTACCAGCGCAATGTAGATAAAGACACTTATCCAATCAATATTATTTTTTACACTTTGATTTTTCATTTGAAATAATCTTTCTTAGTTTTTCTTAGTTGTGTCTACCGCTGTTTTTTTAACTTCAGTTTTTGGTGCCGTTGTAGCTGGTGCTTTTGGCTTTATAATTTTAGCTTGTAATACAGAATCTTTTGGCACAGATTCAATTTTAAGAGCATCACTTATTCCGCCTACTTTAGCATATTCCGAAAGTAAGCTTTTATTTAATACTCTTACTTCTAGATCTGTTCTTGTGATTTTTTTTCTTAGATATTTTTCAATCATTAAACTCGCAATCGGACCTGCTACTGTTGCTCCAAAACCTCCGTTTTCAATCATAACTGCAATAGCAATTTTCGGATTGTCTTTTGGGGCAAAAGCAACAAATATAGAGTGGTCTTTAAGTTTTTCTCTCTTGCCGTTTATTTTAGCATAATTTTCTGCTGTTCCTGTTTTTCCGCAAATATCGATTCCTTCTACTCTAAGAGCATAAGCGGTACCTTTGTTGTAAACATCAAATAATCCGCTAATAACAGGCGGGAAATATTTTTGATCAATCGTGGTGACGTGTTTTTTCGTAAACTTTTCGTCTATTTTTTCCCCCTCAATTTTTCTAATGATATGAGGAGTGTAATAGTAGCCTTGATTTGCGACAGTGGCCATCATGTTGGCCAATTGAATAGGTGTCATCAAAACCTCTCCCTGACCAATTGCATTAGATACAATAGTTGAGCTTCTCCATCCTCCATTAGGATAAATTCTTTTATAGGTTTTAGAAGTGGGAATATTTCCTCGTCTTCCAGTAGGCAAATCATATCCCATGAATTGGCCTAATCCAAAACTTTTTACGTGATTGCTCCAAACATCTACAGCTTTTCCAGGATCCTTGTACTTATTGATTGTCAGCATGTAGGCTTGGCCAAAATAAGTGTTGCAAGAATTGTAAATTCCGTTATGCAATTGATGCGGACCAAAACCGTGGCATTTCATGAATCGGCCTCCACCATAACTAAATCCATGATGACACATAAAAGTAGTTTGTTCATTTACAACACCTTCTTGAAGTGCAACCAAACCAGTTAGGATTTTGAATGGAGAGCCTGGAGGGTACTCTGCTAAAAGCCCTCTGTCATATAAAGGTTTTGCAATAGAATCGTGATATAAAAGTGTATAATTTTTAGATCTCTGGCGCCCTACTAAAATACCTGGATCATAAGAAGGGGCAGTAACCAATGCTAGAATTTCTCCAGATTTAGGTTCAATGGCAACAATTCCTCCTCGCTTATTAATCATCAATTCCTCGCCATATTTTTGAAGTTCAGCATCAATAGTTAAATTGATGTCTTCTCCAGCTACAGCGATGGTGTCGTATTTTCCTTCTTTATAAGCGCCAATTTCTCGATTATATTTGTCTTTTTGAATGTATTTTACACCTTTTATTCCGCGTAAAATTTCTTCGTAGCTTTCTTCTACACCTTGTTTTCCAATTAAATCACCACTATTGTAGTAGGGATTTTTTTCGATCTGTTTTTCGTTCACCTGTGTAATAAAACCAAATATATTGGCTCCGTAATCTACTTCGTAATCGCGAAGTGATCTTTTCTGGAAGTAAAAACCATCATATTTTCTGATTTTTTCCTGAAAAGCGGCAAATTCATTTTTATTCAGCTGTGATAAAAATACAGAAGGAAGTCTTGGGCTGTAGACTTTTGCTTTTTCAATACGTTTATGATATTCTTCTTCAGTGATATTTAAAAGGGCGCAAAATTCGGCAATATTTAAGTCCTTTTTTATATCTCTTGGAATAACCATGATGTCATAAGAAGCCTGATTCGCAACAAGAAGTTTTCCGTTACGATCATAAATATAACCTCTTTCAGGATAGTCATATACTTTTTTTATCGCATTATTTTCCGATTTCAGTTTAAAAGAATCATCAATAATCTGCAAGTAAAAAATCCTAATCACTAGCAAAGACGCTGCAATAATAATTATAGTGGGCAGCAAGACTTTTCTCATCGTTTATTGGGCTTAATAAGATAAATTATTATTATTGAGGTGATTATAGTAAAGATAGAACTAAATAATGTTCGGAGCAAAATGTCCCAGATGAATTTGAACTGAAATGCTTCCAAAACAAATAATACAATATGGTGCATTAAAACCGAGACCAGTATAAATGAAAATCGTTCAGGTGTTAGAGAATCATTCAGTTTAATGGTTTGATACTCGTAACTTAAACCAAAAGAAAATTTAAAAATGTAAGGCCTGTAATAGGCTAAAATAACACAGGCAGTTGCATGTATTCCGCCAGAATTACAGAACATATCCATTATTAGTCCCAAGAAAAAGCTAGAAATAATTAATCCTGCTTTATTGCTGTTTACAGGGTAAAGAATGATATACAAGATATACGGAAAGGGACTTATATATCCTAAGAAATTCATATTGTTGAAAATAACAATCTGAATTGCCAGTAACATAATAAATCGAAAAATATTGACTAACAGAGCGCTATTCATTTTTTTCTTTGTTTTCTAAATTAATAAGTTCCTCTCTGTCCTTACTCTTGATAATATAGACGTGTCCTAAGTTTGTCATATCGTTAAATAGCTTAACTTTTATAACATAAAAACTTGTTTGGGTTTCTTTGTAAATTGTTTCAACAGTTCCGATATTAATCCCTTCAGGGAAAATTACAGACTGTCCTCCTGTTACAATTGTATCTCCTTTTCTAACTGAAGCTAATCTTGGAACGTCTCTTAGCTGTACAAATCCTGTACTTTTTCCATCCCATGTCAAAGAACCAAAATGATTTGATTTTTTCAACTTGGCATTAATCTGAGATTTCATGTTCAAAATACTCACAACGGTAGAATATCTTGGTGATGTGTCATCTACGATACCAACAATTCCTAAACTGTTTATTACTCCCATGTCTGGTTTTACGCCATCATTGGATCCAGAATTTAAAGTAAGAAAGTTTTCGTGTGTGCTGTACGTGTTATGAATTACTTTTGATACAATAATATCAGCAGGTTTTACACCTTTAATGGTATCTGGTAAAGGTAATTTGGATGTGTCTTCTTTATTAAATAAAAGACTTTTTAATCTTGCGTTCTCAAGTACAAGTTCGTCGTTTTCGGCTCTTAAATTCATGTACTCATTAACACGATTGATTTTTTCATAAACACCTCCGCTTAAGAAATTTGCCGAGCTGATTATTTTGCTTCTGTGATAAGAATGAGATTGAATCGTGAGTCCTAACGATATACCTAAAAGCAGCAAAAACAGCAATCGATTACTGTTTCTTATAATGAAATTAAATATTTGCTGCATTTCTTGTCTGGTTATTTTGTTTCAGGATATGCTTAAAAGTTTCAGTTTTTACAAGGGTCAAAAAGTATAAATTTGACCCTTATAAAAGTAAATTGATTGTTATTTTTTGATCTTATTTAATTAAGATGCTTTTAAATTTAGCAATGTTTTTAAGGGCCATTCCTGTACCACGAACAACAGCTCTTAAAGGATCTTCGGCAATGTAAACAGGTAAATCTGTTTTTTGAGAAATACGTTTGTCAAGACCTCTCAACATAGATCCACCACCAGCTAAATAGATACCAGTATTGTAGATATCTGCTGCTAATTCAGGCGGAGTCTGAGATAATGTTTCCATTACCGCATCTTCAATACGCTGAATAGATTTGTCTAAAGCTTTTGCAATTTCACGGTAAGAAACATCTACTTGTTTTGGTTTACCAGTAAGCAAATCTCTACCTTGAACTGACATATCTTCTGGTGGGCCATCTAAATCTTCGATTGCCGCTCCAATTTGAATTTTAATTTTTTCAGCAGTACTTTCTCCAACAAATAAGTTGTGTTGTGTACGCATATAATAAACGATATCGTTTGTGAAAACGTCACCTGCAATTTTTACAGATTTGTCACATACAATTCCGCCTAATGCGATAACAGCAATTTCTGTTGTACCACCTCCAATATCCACAATCATGTTTCCTTTTGGTTGCATAATGTCAATACCAATACCAATTGCCGCTGCCATTGGCTCATGAATCAAGTAAACTTCTTTTCCATTTACTCTCTCACAAGATTCCTTCACCGCTCTCATCTCCACTTCAGTAATACCAGAAGGAATACATACAACCATACGTAAAGCTGGGGTAAACATTCTTTTTTTCAATGCAGGAATACTTTTAATGAACATATTGATCATTTTTTCCGAAGCATCAAAATCGGCGATTACACCATCTTTCAAAGGCCTTATAGTTTTGATGTTTTCATGTGTTTTACCTTGCATCATATTGGCTTCCTTACCAACAGCAATGATTTTGCCTGATACTCTATCACGTGCAACGATAGATGGACTATCAATGACAACTTTATCATTATGAATGATTAAAGTGTTTGCGGTTCCAAGGTCTATCGCAATATCCTCGGTCATGAAATCAAAAAATCCCATAAGTTTTTTAGGGGTTTAAAATGTTATAAATTATTTATCGAACAAAGTTAAACAAATTAATGTTTAAAATGACGAGTTCCTGTAAATACCATTGCAAGATTATTTTCATTGCAATAATTTATACTTAATTCGTCTTTAATCGAACCTCCTGGCTGAATTACAGCAGTTATTCCTGCTTTTTTAGCTAATTCTACACAATCCGGAAATGGGAAAAATGCATCACTTGCCATCGAAGCTCCATTTAAATCAAATCCAAAAGCTTTTGCTTTGTCAACAGCTTGAATTAAAGCGTCAACTCTTGAAGTCTGACCTGTACCTGATGAAATCAATGTTCCGTTTTTAGCAAATACAATAGTGTTTGATTTTGTATTCTTGCAGATTTTAGAAGCAAAGATCAAATCTTCGATTTCTTGAGCAGTAGGTTCTGTAATTGTAACGGTTTTTAAATGCTCTTTATTATCCGTAATATTATTTCTGTCCTGAATTAACAAACCATTAAGACAAGTTCTTACTTGACGCGCTGGTAATTCAACTTCATTTTGAACTAATATAATTCTGTTTTTCTTCTCTTGTAACACCGTAACAGCCTCGTCATCATACGCTGGAGCAATTACAACTTCGCAGAATAGTTTGTTGATTTCCTGTGCAGTTTCTAAATCAATTTTAGTGTTAGAAATTAACACTCCTCCAAAAGCTGAAGTAGGATCACAAGCTAAAGCAGCTAAATAAGCCTCGCTAATTGTTTTTCTTGAAGCCAATCCGCAAGCATTGTTGTGTTTTAAAATCGCGAATGTTGGTCCGTCAGTTTTAAACTCAGCAATTAAATTAACCGCGGCATCAACATCTAGTAAATTGTTGTATGATAATTCTTTTCCGTGAAGTTTTTTGAACATTGCATCAAAATCTCCAAAGAAGAATCCTTTTTGGTGAGGGTTTTCACCGTATCTTAAAACTTGACCATTTGCAATACTTTCTTTGTAAATAGTCTCGTCTGTATTGAAATAATTAAAAATAGCTCCATCGTAGTGAGATGAAACGTGGAATGCTTTAGTAGCCAACAATCTTCTGTTCTCTAAAGTTGTTGCTCCATCTTGCTCTGTAATCAAATCTAAAAGTAAACTGTACTCGTTTACAGAAGCCACAATTACAGTGTCTTTGAAATTCTTCGCACCAGCACGAATTAATGAAATTCCGCCAATATCGATTTTTTCAATAATATCTTGTTCGCTTGCTCCAGAAGCAACTGTTTTTTCAAAAGGATATAAATCAACAATTACCAAATCAATCTGAGGAATGTCAAATTCCTTCATTTGCTGAACATCGCTTTCATTATCCTGACGATTTAAAATACCTCCAAAAATTTTCGGGTGTAAAGTTTTTACTCTTCCTCCAAGAATTTCAGGGAAAGAAGTAATATCTTCAACAGGAACTACTGGAATACCAAGGTTTTTGATGAAATCTTCAGTTCCGCCAGTTGAATAAAGTGTTACATTTTGTTCGTGTAATTTTCTAACAATTGGTTCTAATCCATCTTTAGAAAAAACAGAAATTAATGCCGATTGTATTTTTTTTGTTGTGCTCATTGTGTAGTTATGATTTTGAGACTGCAAAAGTAGTTTTTTTATATATTATATTAAAAAAAATTAGTGTAACAAAATGCTAAAAAAATCTACTGATGAGTAAGTTAACTTTTATTAGGTTTTTGAATTTAAATTATTGAATTTTACTTTATTGAAAAATACAAAAATATGATCGTTTATCTGAGATTATTAAAGGAAAGTCTGAGCTTTGCCATCAATGCTTTGCGAAATAATAAATTACGCACATTATTATCGCTATTAGGTGTGACAATCGGTATTTTTTCGATTATCGCTGTTTTGGCTGCTGTTGACTCTTTAGACAAAAAAATCTCAAAAGATTTGAGCAGTTTAGATAAAAATACGATTTATTTAATGAAATACTGCTTTGGACCGTCTGAAATTCCACAATGGAAGAGAGAACAGTTTCCAAATGTGAAATACGACGAGTATATCGGATTGAAGAACTCAATGAATAATACCGATCAAGTAGCATATCAGCTTTTTGTAAATAGAGAAAGTTTAAAATACGATTCTAAAACAGTCAGCGATGTAAATATTATTCCATCGTCAAGCGAAATGGTCGATATTGACGGATTGAGTTTTGATAAAGGAAGATTTTACAATGAATCTGAGTCAAATTCGGGAACTCCCGTTATTGTTTTAGGATATGATATAGCCGAAGGGCTTTTTGGTTCAAGCGATCCAATCGGAAAAAATATTCGTTTGTACGGACAACGATTTACTGTTATTGGCGTAATGGCAAAACAAGGAGCCGGTTTTTTTGGAGATAGTAATGATACTTCGGTTTATCTTCCAGCAAATTTCTTAAGAAGAATGTATGGAGACAGTGATTCGATGACTCCAGTTATAGTTTTAAAGCCAGAAAAAGGAGTAGACATGGATGCATACAAAGCAGAAATTGCCCAAAAGCTGCGAGCAATCCGTGGAATGAAAGCGGGAGAAATGGATAATTTCTTTATTAATGTACTTTCTGGATTTACTGATTTTATTGATGGAATTTTAGGTCAGATGAATTTTGTGGGCTGGATCATCAGTGGATTTTCTCTTCTTGTTGGTGGTTTCGGAATTGCGAATATTATGTTTGTTTCTGTTAAAGAAAGAACCAATCTTATCGGAATTCAGAAATCTTTAGGTGCAAAAAATAAATTTATCTTATTCCAATTTTTGTTTGAAGCCGTTATTTTGTCTGTTATTGGTGGAATAATTGGTCTTTTGATGGTTTGGGGAATTGCTTTAGCTTTGACAAAACTGCTAGATTTTGAATTTGTTTTAAGTTTAGGAAATATTCTTTTAGGAACCGGTTTGGCTGCTTTTATTGGTCTGGTTTCTGGAATTCTTCCTGCGATTTCGGCAGCAAATCTAGATCCTGTCGAAGCTATTCGAACAGGAATGTAAAACGTTGTTTTTGTGTTATTTAATTGTAAATTTTGTTGAGTGGAAATAATTAGATACATTTGATAGACAACAAATTAAAACGCCACATAAATGAGCTTTAATCTTAAATCTGTTGATACTGTTGAGTCGATTTCCAAGGAAGATTTTAAAAAGAATTACCTAGATAAAAGAAAACCTTTAATCATAAAGGGACTTACAAAAGATTGGCCAGCAAGAGAAAAATGGTCAACAGAGTATTTCAAGCAGATTGCTGGAGATATAGAGGTTAAACTTGTGGATAATTCAAAGGCAGATCCAAAAAAAGTGATCAATGCTTCAATTGCGAGTATGAAATTTGGGGAATATCTGGATTTGATAAAACGCGAACCAACCCAATTGCGTATTTTTTTCTTCAATCTTTTCAAACACAGACCCGAATTAATTGATGATGTAAAAGTTCCGAAAGAATTAATGGGCGGTTTTATAGAAAGTATGCCAGCCATGTTTTTTGGTGGTTCTAAGGCAATTACTTTTCTTCATTATGATATCGATTTGCCGCATCTTTTTCATACTCATTTCGGCGGAAGAAAACACATTATACTATTTGATAACAAATGGAAGAAAAGACTTTACTGTCTTCCAAATACGACTTATGCATTAGAAGATTATGACGTTGCCAATCCTGATTTTGAAAAATTTCCAGCTTTGAAAGGAGTAGAAGGCTATGAAGTTTTTCTGGAACACGGAGATACTTTATTCATGCCAACCGGAATGTGGCATTGGATGCGTTATATAGACGGTTCTTTTTCTTTAACACTTCGTGCTTGGGATTCATCGATTTCCCGTAAAGTGGCTAGTGTATGGAGTTTATTTATGCACGGTGCAGTTGACAGCGGCATAAAAGTAATTTTTAGGGAGCGTTATGCTGTATGGCGAGAAAAACTAGCTTATAAAATTGCTGAGAAAGAATTAAAGAAGGATTTGAGAAAGGCAAGTTAAGCGTTATGCAATTGAGAAAAATTCCGCAGGAATTAAATATCGGTATCAACGGAATTTATTCCGTTGATCGTCCGTAAAGTTTGTCATTTCGACGAAGGAGAAATCTCCACGAGTAGCTCCGTACGGAATGTCGCCAATCTTTGCAGAGTTGCTTACGAAGATTTCTCCTTCGTCGAAATGACAATTGTGTGTAATATGACTTTCAGTTCTTTATTAAATCTATCAAATATCTATATAGAGGCTTTGCTGAAAAACTTATAGGGTTTAAAACAAAAAATCCCAAGAAGCAATTTCTTGAGATTTTGTATTGAATTTGTATGTTTTTAGAAAGATTATTTCTCTTTCATTAATTTTTCCAAATATTCATTTTTTTCTTTTTCTGCCAAAACCAAACGTTCGTAAAGTTCAACTACTTTATCTAACGGATTAAATGTGCAATGAGTTGGATTGAACATTCCATTTATTCCAGTACTTGTGCTATTATCGTAAAAATTATTGAAATAATTTATCATGTTTTCTTCTGTAAAGTTTTTAATTGCTTCGGCACTTACTCCAAGAGCTTTTGCTACTTCTGCAAGTTTTGCGTCGTCAATAGTTTCGCTATTTTCTATTGCTGATACAGATTGTTGAGATATTCCTAAAGCTTGTGCCAACGCTTCTTGTTTCATATCTTTAAGTTCGCGAATACGGCTTATTTGACGTCCTATGTGTTTTGGTTTTGTTGCTGTGCTCATAATTCAAAGATATTTATATTACTTTAGAAAAAATAGATTTCCGTAAAAAACAGGTTTGCATTAGTATGATACGCTATTATCATTTATGCAAAAACAAAAATACAATTTTTCAGACAAGTTATTAATTGAACTTATAAAACTTATATGGTTTAAAAACAAAAAATCCCAAGAAGCAATTTTCTTGGGATTTCTATTTTAAGTAGTTTTAAAACTATCTAATATCATTGTTTTGAATCAAATCGATATATAAGTTAATCTTATCTTTCAATTCTTTTCTTGGCGTGATAAAGTCTAAGAAACCGTGCTCTAATAAGAACTCAGCAGTTTGGAAACCTTCTGGTAAATCTTTTCCTGTAGTATCGCGAACAACACGAGGACCAGCAAAACCAATCAAAGCACCTGGCTCAGAGATGTTGATATCTCCTAACATTGCGTAAGATGCAGTCGTTCCTCCAGTTGTTGGATCTGTACAAAGAGAGATATAAGGTAATTTAGCTTCAGCTAATTGAGCTAGTTTTACAGAAGTTTTTGCTAATTGCATTAAAGAATAAGCAGCTTCCATCATACGAGCTCCACCAGATTTAGAAATCATTACAAAAGGAAGTTTGTTTTTGATAGCGTGATCAATACCTCTTGCGATTTTCTCACCAACAACCGCTCCCATAGATCCACCGATAAAAGCAAAATCCATACAGCAGATTACAAGTTCTTTTCCTTTAGATTTTCCTACTCCCGTACGTACAGCGTCTTTAAGATGAGTTTTCTCCATTACATCTTTCAATCTGTCTGCATATTTCTTTGTGTCAACAAAGTGCAAAGGATCTTTAGAAGTCATGTTTTTGTCTAACTCAACAAATTCGTTGTTGTCGAATAAAATTTCAAAATAGGTTGCGCTTCCAATTCGAACGTGAAAATCATCTTCAGGGCTTACGAATAAATTTCTCGCTAATTCGTCAGCATCAATAATTTTTCCAGTAGGAGATTTGTACCACAATCCTTTCGGAACGTCCATCTTATCTTCTGTCGCGGTCGTAATCCCTTTTTCTTGTCTTTTAAACCAAGCCATTTTTCTAGTATTCAGTGTTCAGTAATAAAAATTTCAGTGTTCAGTGGTATTCAGTTTTAAGTACTCAGATACTGAATACTTAAAACTGTAAACTGAATACTTTTTTATAACGTGTTTACGTTATTTAAATCAGCAAAAGCTTGTTCAAGTCTTGCATTGAATGTTACTTCGCTTTCACGAACCCATCTTCTTGGATCGTAATATTTTTTGTTTGGAGCATCTGGACCTTCTGGGTTTCCAATTTGAGATTTCAAATAATCAAGGTTTTTAACCATATAATCACGGATTCCTTCAGTGTATGCAAACTGTAAATCAGTATCAATGTTCATTTTGATCACTCCGTAGCTAATTCCTTCTCTGATTTCTTCAAGTGTAGAACCTGAACCTCCGTGGAAAACGAAATCAACTGGGTTGTGTCCTGTGTTGAATTTGTTTTGTACGAAATCTTGAGAATTTTTTAAGATTTTTGGAGTTAATTTTACGTTTCCTGGTTTGTAAACACCGTGAACGTTTCCGAAAGCAGCAGCAATAGTAAATTTAGGACTTACTTTAGATAATTCTTCGTAAGCGTAAGCTACTTCTTCTGGCTGAGTGTATAATTTTGAGCTGTCAACATCAGAGTTATCAACACCATCTTCTTCACCACCTGTAATACCAAGCTCGATTTCTAATGTCATACCCATTTTGCTCATTCTAGCTAAGTATTCTTTGCAGATCTCAATGTTTTCTTCGATTGGCTCCTCAGACAAATCGATCATGTGAGAACTGAATAATGGTTTTCCTGTTTCTGCAAAATGTTTTTCAGAAGCATCTAATAAACCATCAATCCAAGGTAAAAGTTTTTTTGCACAGTGGTCAGTGTGTAAGATTACAGTTGCACCGTAAGCTTCTGCCAAAGTATGAATATGTTTTGCTCCTGCGATTCCTCCCGCGATTGCTGCTTTTTCACCTGCATTAGATAATCCTTTTCCAGCGTTGAATTGAGCTCCTCCGTTAGAAAATTGAATGATAACTGGCGCGTTAAGTTTCGCTGCAGTTTCAAGAACTCCATTAATTGTGCTTGATCCAGTAACGTTTACTGCTGGAAGAGCAAAACCCTTCTCTTTCGCATAATTAAAGATCTCTTGTACTTGATCTCCTGTAGCTACTCCTGGTTTAATGTTGTGTGCCATTTTAATTTTTTTTATAGTTGTTTTTAGTTTTTAGGTTGCAAAAATAAGAATTAATTAGCATTAGAAAGGATAATTTATACCAAAATTTAAAACCGAGTGTCCAAAATTGTATTCTTTAAACCATCGGTCTCCCTTCTCATGTGCTGGATTATAAGTCTTAAAGCCTAAATCTAAACGAATCACAAAAAAGCTTAAATCGTATCTTAAACCGAATCCTGTACCTAAAGCAATTTCAGCTAAATCGTTTAAGTTGTCGAATCTTGCTTTCGGATCTATGACATTATCGAGCACATTCCAGATATTTCCGGCGTCTGCAAAGAATGCTCCTTTAACATCTCCGAAAATTTTGAATCGAAATTCGGCACTCGCTGCAATTTTCATATTTGCCTCATTAAAGTCGTTTACGGCATTAGTGCTTCCTGGTCCTAAAGCGTAAGGCTGCCAAGCACGGTTGTCATTGGAACCTCCGCCATAATAACTTCGTGAAAACGGAATGTAATTTGAATTTCCAAACGGAATTGCAATTCCAAAGAAGCTTCTAACTGCTAAAACTTTCTCTTTTCCAAAATCCCAGTGTTTAATATAGTCAAATTCAGTTTTTATATACTCTGAATATTCCAGATTAAAAATCTCGTAATTTCCTTTTGCGTTTTTTTGAAGATTTCCAACTTCAGAAATTAATGATAATAATGTTCCAGCAGACTCAATTTTGGTTCTAAATTGATAGAAATTATTGTCTGCTAGATCTTTTTTGGTTGTTTTGGTAAAAGAAAAACTTGTTGCAAGAATAAAATCATTCTCGGTCAAACGAACTCTTCTTTCCTCAATGCTTTCAACTTCTTGATATTGCGAGTTGTCTGGAGTTAAAGCTGTTTTTCCTGTCAACACATCATTTGTAAAACCTGTAGTCCCTTTTGGAATCGTAAGGTCTTTTCTAGCTTGTTCCTCAGGTGTAGTTCCCCAGTTATTGACATCAGTATTATAATCTTTACCAATAAAATTCAGATCATCGTAAGAAGAAGTATATACATTAAAGTAATTGTCAGGATTTAAATTACGAACAAACTGTGCGTTTAGCAATTCAAATTTTGCTGTGTTATGACGTTTTGGTGTCCAGTTATACGAAATACCTCCTGTAAAATTTTCTTTGTCCAAACCAATATTTCGCTGCTTCGAAAAACCAGACGTTATAGAGGTGTAGGGGATCATACTTTTTGGGATAATCTTTTCTGTTCCAAACGGGAGAAGAATTCTCGGAAAATTCAATTTCATATCCAAACCATATTCAGAGACATTAAAGAAATTATTGTTCGGATTTGCCATATCTCTGGATGATCCAACGTTTAAACGCGCTGAAATTTCTAAAGTTTCTGCACGGTTAAATACATTTCGAATAGTTTCAGAAACACTGGCTCCAATCCCGAAATCCTGAATGTTAGAATGCGTTACGTCAAGAGTGGCTCCAAAACTGTATTTTTTTCTCGGAGTCAAATAAACATTGGCAATAAGAGATTGCGCTGTAGAATCTCTTTTGTCTACTTCGTATTGAATTGATGGATAGTTGAAAATCCTTAAATTATTTAAATATCGAGAAGAAAGGGTAGTTCTGAAATCGGCAAAAGTACTTCCTTTCGTAATGAAAATAGCATCGGTAATAGCGCGTGGTTTGTATTTTAAAGTCTTGTAACTGTATAAATTAAAATTATTATACGTTACACTATCTGTTGGTTTTTTCTTGGCATTTGCAGCAGAATAATCTGTGTAAATGTTTACGTCGCTAATTTTATACAATTTAAAAGGTTCTGTGCGGCTAGAATCTCTTTCTTGAATTGTATTGTTATTTATAATCAAAGTTACATCGGCTTTGGCTTTTTTACCAATCGTGTCAATATCAAATGTTACATAAGTAGGCTGAAAATAGTAGGCGCCGTGATTTCTAAAGTATGTTGTAATACGATTTTTTTCTTCTTCAAAATCTGTGGTTTTGTATTGATTGCCAGATTTTAATAGCGAAGGCTCATTATTAGTTCTGTATAATGAGTCCAGTGCGGGAGTCATTATTTTAGTTGTAATAGTGTCTAATTTGTAAGCTGGTCCTGTAGTGATATTATAATTAATTGTGGCTCTCTTTATTCCCACTGTATCAATAGTGTAATCTGTTTTAACATTAAAATAACCACTATTAAAATAATAGTATTTTAAGCGCAGTAATGATTTTTTAGTTTTTGAAGTGTCAATTATTACTGGTGGTTCTCCAGTGTTTTTTAGAAATTCATGAATTCCTTTATAATAGAAAGATTGTCCAAGGCGATCTACTTGTTTTGCTGAGAATATTTTTGACATACGCTCATACTTTCCAGGATTGTTTTTAAATTTGGCCTGATAAGTAGAATCTGGATTTAAATTGGCTAAATTGTACAGGTTTAATCGAAGCTTGTAACCTAATAATTTACCATTTGGTTTTTGGTACATCTGATTAGAAGCTGTCTCATCGTTTGTCGATTTTCCGTTAACTAGAATATTATTTTTTACAAGAAGGTTTTTTCCATCGGGAACTCTTTTTACGGCATTACAAGCGCAAATTAATATTGCAATTAGAAGAAATGCTATTATTTTTGTGGAATTCTTTTTCAAGTGTTTTTTAATATTTAATTCAAAAGTACATTATTTTATGGTTAGTAAAAACCAAATAAAGCTTATCTCAGGCTTACATCAAAAAAAGCAGCGTTTTGCCAATCAATTATTCTTTGCTGAAGGAGTAAAAGTAATTCAAGAATTGCTGCAATCCAATTTTGAATTAGAACATTTATACACCACATTGAATGATTTTGAAACAGTTCACGCTTCAAAACGTACTCTTATTAATGATCAAGAACTGAAAAAAATAAGTGCTTTGTCGACTCCAAATTCTTGTTTGGCGGTTTTTAAAATTCCAGCCGAAAAGAAAATAGTCGATTCGGGTTTAATTTTAGCCTTAGACGATATTAGGGACCCTGGAAATCTAGGGACTATTTTACGTCTTTGTGATTGGTTTGGTATTAAGCAGATTGTCTGTTCTAAAGAAACAGTAGATATTTATAATCCGAAAGTTGTACAAGCTACAATGGGATCTATTACTAGAGTAAATGTAAGCTATGTTGATTTAAAACTTTTTCTTGCTCAAACTAAACTGCCAGTTTTTGGAACTTTTATGGACGGAGAAAATATTTATCAATCCAAATTACCTCAGAGTGGCATCATTATTATGGGTAATGAAGCTAATGGTATTTCAGAAGAAATTGAAAAAATCATAACCAACCGTCTCACAATTCCTAGATTTGGAGAGCTTCAAAAAACCGAAAGTTTAAATGTAGCTACTGCAACCGCAATTATTCTTAGTGAATTTAAACGAAATAGTTGATATTTTGTTTTAATGAAAAGTGAAATTTATTAAAATCGCTCTAGATTTCATTGAATCAATGTTTCCTGTCCAAGGACTGTCTGGAGTATTGTCTCTAATAAGTTCGTCGGTTATGCCAAACATTCCTCTAACAGAAGGAGAGAAGATAAAGTATTCAGTGAAAATATCAATTCCTAAACCTAATTCATAAGCCGCTGTCCATTGTTTTACTCTAAATTTCTGCTCAAAGTTATCGTCTTGAGATTTTGCGTTACTTGATAAATTTAAAGTTGTAGACATACCGCCAACTAAGTACGGGCGTATGTTTCCTGTACGTTTTGCAGAAAACTTCAATAATAACGGGAAGTGAATGTATGTACTATTCACTTCTCTTAAATAATCACTTTCGGTGTTTCCAATACCAGGAAAAAAAAGATCACGTTTAGTATAGTACAAACCTGGTTCAAAACGAAGATTGATATATTCCTGAAGTCTTAAATCGGCTACAACGCCCACATTAAACCCAGTAGTTTTTTTAACCTGAATATAGTTTTCTCCCGGAGGAGTTTTGTAATCAAATTTAAAGTCAAAACTATTAAAGCCTAAATAATAGCCAAAGTAAATACGCTGTTTCTGCCAGTTTTCAAGATTAATGATAGGATCTTTGCTAAACATATTTTTAGCAAATTGCGAATGTCCTTTTGTCGTTAAGACCAATAAAAATAAGATTACAATTTTTTTCATACTATTTTTTAGATGCAGAATAAATTGTTGCGACACCAAAAGTTTGAGGCATTGCCACAACATCTATAAACCCAGTTTTTCTCAAAATATTGTTTAAGGCTTCTCCATAAGGAAAAGCGGCGGCCGATTCAGATAAATAGCCATACGCATCATTATCTTTAGAGAATAATTTTCCGATTAACGGAAGTATATTTTTGCTGTAAAAATTGTATCCTTGTTTATAAGGAAATTTATCTGGAACAGAAGTTTCTAAAATAACAAAAATTCCGTTTGGTTTTAAAACTCTTAAGATTTCTCCAAAACCTTTTTCTAGGTTTTCAAAATTTCTTACACCAAAACCAACTGTAATAGCATCAAAATAATTGTCTTCAAAAGGCATGTTTTCAGAATCTCCTAAAACGAGTTCAATAACATTCGAAAGTTTTTTTTCTTCTACTTTCTTTTTTCCTACTTCCAGCATTCCGGCAGAAATATCAAGACCAATAATTTTTTCGGCATTAGTTTGTGAAAGTAAAATGGCTAAATCACCAGTTCCTGTTGCAATATCAAGAATAACTTTTGGTTTTTTGTCTGATACTAATTTTAATACTTTTTTACGCCATTTAATGTCAATTCCAAAAGAGATTACGCGATTCAAATTATCGTAATTCCCAGAAATGGTGTCGAACATTTGGGTTACTTGCTCTTTTTTACCTAAAGAAGAGTCTTTATACGGAGTTATTTTTTCAGACATTTTTTTTATTTAGGCAAATATAAACAATCTAGTTTAACTGTAATTGAGTTTTTTAATTTGTAAAATAAATGTTTAGCCAGATTTATTTTAAAGCAGATTTTGCCATCCCTAAATCTAGGTATTTTGGTAAAATCCCTAAATCTTGGTATTGTCTAATAGCGCTATTATGAGCAACTTTGTTTAAGTAAAAATGATTAAAGTTTTAATGATTGATAATGTCGCTATGACTTAAACAAATGATTGCTTTTTTTGCGCTGGCAACTCATTTGTTCATGAAAGAGTCTTGTAAAGTATTGTTCTTGGGGGGAAATACTAATATTAAGTGCAAAATACGTTCTTAGGATTAAATTTGTTTTTGGAAATTTTAATTTTCTGCCTTTAATATCTTAGTGGTATTTGTTATTAAAGGCGTTTGAGATTTAGGTCTCAAATAACATTAAATGTTATTCAGTTCTACAAATGTTTCTCGACATTTGTTATTTTTTAAACAAAATTCTTCTTGAGCGAGTTAGGCTTCAAAAATCAATTATTTAAAAACATCCTCCCTAAAAAGAGGATGTTTTTTATTTATTTTCTAATGTAAGTTTCATAAGTATAGTCATAAAGATGTTTCTCATCTTTGTGATTTTCTTCAGATTCTACCAAAATCCACTCGTTTTTATTGATTTTAGGAAAAAAAGCATCTGCTTCAAAAGAATGATGAACTTTGGTTAATTCTATAATATCAGTAAATGGAAGGGCAAGATTGTAAATTTCGCCACCGCCAATAACATAACTATCATCGTTTTCTGGGCATAAGGCAATTGCTTTTTCAATGCTATCTACCACAATGCATCCTTCTGGTTTATAATTTTCTTGGCGAGAAATTACAATATGGACACGATCTGGCAACGGTTTTGGAAAGCTTTCAAAAGTTTTCCTTCCCATAATAATATGATGACCAGTTGTAAGCGATTTAAATCTTTTAAAATCATTTGGAAGATGCCAAACTAATTCGTTGTTTTTTCCAAGCGCATTATTTTCGGCCGCAGCCGCTATCATTATAATCATGGTATGCTTAACTAAATTTTATTTTCATTTTCTTCATTAATAGAAGATTCAAGCTGACTGATTCTTTTTTGCTGTAAAGCAACTAATCGGTCAATTTGCTCTCTTTCCCATTTTTTATTCATAAAACGGTCAGTTATGTACACTTTTATAAAATGTAGAATAAAAAGGAAAAGCCAGATTGTAATTCCCCAAATGCACCAGTTTTGGGTTGTGCCCTCGCCAAAACCAAAAAACTTGTTAGCAATAAATAAAAATAAACTTCCTAGCAGGAAAAGAACAAAATGAAAATATAGGATTTTTTTTTGTCTTAATCGTCGTCTAGCGTATTCGTATTGTTCGTGCACTTCTTTTTCCATAAGATAAAAATGAGATTATAAAGTTAAAATTTATTTTGGAAAGACAATATTTTGGTTGTGGAATATTTGTTTTTTAATGATCTAAGAATTTGAATAACAAAATTTTAACCGCTTTAAATTGCCGATAAAGCGAAAAAAATATACTGTTTTTAATATTATCATAAATCGGTTCTGGTAGTAGTAAGTGTTTCGTTGAATTTAATTAATTTTAGATGTATAAATCTAAAAACGAAATAGTTATGTCTTTGAAAAAACAATTTATCAAAACGAAGCCGGTTGTTAAAGTTACATTTTCAATAGATGCCAAAGATGCTGATTCGGCAGCGGTGGTTGGTGATTTTAATAACTGGAATGCCTCAGAAGGAGCTTTGAGCAAGTTGAAAAACGGAACGTTTAAAGCAACTTACGATTTGGTGAAAGATGCGATTTACGAATTTAAGTATGTAATTGACGGAATTTATGTTAACGATCCTGAAGCTGATTTTTACAAATGGAATGACTATGCTGGAAGTGAAAATGGAGTTTTAGTTGTATAAAAAAATCCGCTTAAATTTTTAAGCGGATTTTTTTATAATTATACAGCAACACTTCCTTTTATGGCTGGATGTGGATCGTAATCTACTAGTGTAAAATCATTAAAATCAAAATCAAAAATGTTTTTAATCTCCGGATTTAAAATCATTTTTGGTAATGGTTTTGGTTCACGTGTCAATTGCAATTCTAATTGCTCAAAATGATTATTGTAAATATGTGCGTCGCCAAAAGTGTGAATAAATTCGCCTGGTTCTAAGTCGCATACTTGTGCGATCATCATGGTCAGTAAAGCATAAGAAGCGATGTTAAAAGGAACTCCTAAAAAGATATCGGCACTTCGCTGATACAATTGGCAAGAAAGTTTTCCTTTTGTTTCTCCTTTTTCAGGATCTGGACTTGCTACATAAAATTGGAAAAAAGCGTGGCAAGGAGGTAATGCTGCTTTGTTATTAGCCACATTTTCCTCAAAAGACTTTTTAGTATCTGGCAAAACCGATGGGTTCCATGCAGAAACAAGCATTCTTCGGCTATTTGGATTTGTTTTTAATTCTTTAATTAATTCAGAAATTTGATCAATTTCTTCACTATTCCAATTCCTCCATTGGTGGCCATAAACAGGTCCTAAATCGCCATTAGAATCTGCCCATTCATCCCAAATTTTAACTCCATTTTCTTGAAGGTATTGTACGTTTGTATCTCCTTTTAAAAACCAAAGCAATTCGTAAATGATCGATTTCAAATGAAGTTTTTTTGTTGTAACCATTGGGAAGCCCTCACTTAAATCAAAACGCATTTGGTAACCAAAAACACTTTTTGTTCCAGTTCCAGTTCGGTCTCCTTTTTGATTTCCGTTTTCTAAAACGTGTTTTACTAAGTCTAAGTATTGCTTCATCTTTGTTTAATCGTTTAATCGTGGATCTGTTTAATTGTAAATTTGTTTAATCGATTTAACGAATAAACGGTTTAACGATTAAACATCAAAATTTATCTTCTAGAGATTTCGTCTCTAATTTTTGCTGCTTTTTCGTAATCTTCCTGAGAAACGGCTTGATCTAAAAGCTCATTTAGTTCTTGTAAACTATGTTTTGCGTAAACATCTCCAGATTGGTTGCTTTCTTCTTCATGTCCAAAAGTTTCAGGATTAGAAAGAACATCATCAATTTCTTGAGCGCCAGAATCTGTTTCTGCAGTATTCGATTTTAGATAAATTCCTGCTTTGTCTAAAATGTTTTTGTAAGTAAAAATAGGAGCATTGAAACGTAATGCTAAGGCAATAGCATCAGAAGTTCTAGCATCTATAATCTCTTCGATTTTATCTCTTTCGCAGATTAAGCTAGAATAAAAAACACCATCAACTAATTTGTGGATAATGACTTGTTTTACCACAATGTCAAATCTTTCAGCAAAATTTTTGAATAAATCATGTGTTAACGGACGTGGCGGTTTTATTTCTTTCTCTAAAGCAATAGCGATTGACTGGGCTTCAAAAGCACCAATAACAATAGGTAATTTTCTTTCGCCATCCACTTCATTCAAAATTAAGGCATAGGCGCCATTTTGAGTTTGACTGTATGAAATTCCTTTTATGGATAATTTTACTAGACTCATATATGTTTGTAAAAAAGGCACTTAGCACCTTATTTTAATACTGTTTTGGTTTAAAAAATAAAGCTGCAATTTTAATCAAAAAATATGGAACAAAAAAGCTGCCTATAAACAAAGATACAACATCTTGTTTTTAGGCAGCAATATTTTTAAAGAGAATTCTTTGTGTTAAGAGTGCTGAGCTTTAAAAGCTTTTAATTTCTCTGTTAATTGTGGTACGATTTCAAAAGCATCCCCAACTACACCATAATCAGCCACTTTAAAGAAAGGAGCTTCAGGATCGTTATTGATCACTACTTTTACTTTAGAAGAGTTAATACCTGCAATGTGTTGGATAGCTCCAGAAATACCGATAGCAATATATAAGTTTGTTGCAACTGGTTTTCCTGTTTGTCCAACGTGCTCGCTATGAGGTCTCCATCCTAAATCTGAAACTGGTTTAGAACAAGCCGTTGCAGCACCAAGAACAGCAGCAAGATCTTCTACTAATCCCCAATTTTCTGGACCTTTTAGTCCGCGTCCGCCAGAAACTACAATATCAGCGTCAGCGATAGAAACTTTTCCAGATACTTTTTCTACAGATTCTACTTTTACACCAAAATCATTGTCTCCAATTGTT